>DASUKI010000044.1:0-33062 GCA_036278855.1 Pedococcus sp. | reverse complement strand
GTGCTCATGCGGGGCGTCAACGACTCCACCGAGCAGCTGCTCGACCTGTGCTTCGCCCTCGCCGACGACGCGATGATCACGCCGTACTACTTCTACATGTGCGACATGATCCCGTTCTCCGAGCACTGGCGGCTCTCGCTGACCGAGGCGCAGCACCTGCAGCACTCGATGATGGGCTACCTGCCAGGCTTCTCGACCCCGCGGATCGTCTGCGACGTGCCCTTCGTCGGCAAGCGCTGGGTGCACCAGGTCGACAGCTACGACACCGAGAAGGGCATGTCGTTCTGGCGCAAGAACTACCGCACCTCGATCGAGGGGGCGGACACCGAGGCGCTGTCGCGCGACTACGTCTACTTCGACCCGATCTACACCCTCCCCGAGTCCGGCCAGCAGTGGTGGCGCGACCAGGGTGGGCACGACGAGGCCCACCAGGCCGCAGTGGCCAAGGCTGCCGCGTCGCGCGAGGCCTCGCTCGTGTGACTCCCGGTCCGGGACGAGACGGGACACCGCTCCCGTGTGTCCGGGACTCGTCGTCCGCGAGGGTCGAGGTGTTCGACCGGAACCACCGGTCCGCACCTCGGAGGTCACCACATGCAACCCAGGCCCACGCTCGCCGACCGGCTGGGAGCCAGCGCCGGCGCGGCCTACATCCTGCTCATCCTGGTCGGTAACCAGCTGGGCAGTGGCGGGAGCCAGGACCCGCACCCCAGTGGCGCCACCGACCTGGCCGGCTTCGCGGGGCACGCCACCCTCATGGAGCAGGTCGGGTTCCGGATGGAGATCGCCGGTTTCATCACCTTCATGTTCTTCCTCGGGTGGATGCGTCACCGCGTGCAGCAGCGAGGTGGGGCCGGCGCGTGGCTGTCGGACGTCGCGGCGGTGGCCGGCGTGGTCACGCTCGCAGTGAAGCTCGGCTCTGCGGCCCCGGTGCTCACCGGGCAACTGGACCACGACGAGCTGAGCCCGACGCTCGCCCGCCTGCTGTCCGACCTCAACGGCGCGGCCTTCGTCGTCACCTTCCTGCCCTACGGCACGTTCCTGCTCGCATTCGGGCTGGCGATCCTCGCCTCGGGCTTCCTCGGCCGGGTTGCCGGGTGGTCGGGTGTGGTCCTCGGTGGGCTGACCCTGCTCGCACCCCTCGTCTCGGGAGTGAACCCCGTGGGCACCAACGTCCTGCCCTTCCTGCTGGGGCTGCTCTGGCTGCTGGCCGTGGCGGTCCGCCTCGCGTGGAGGGGCCCACGCCTGCGCTCGCCGGCGACAGTGGCACTCCCGGTCCCAGCCGCTGCCTGACCGCATGGCCGAAGCCCTGCGCCGCTGGCCCGCATGGGTGCATCATGCGCTCATGCGGGAACAGCGCGCGGGTGCGCTGTGGGTGCTGGCCTGGTGCGGCCCGGCGCTGCTGGTCCTCGCCCTCGTCCTGGTGGCGTCGGCGGACTTCGACGTGCCGGGTGACCCGCAGCTGCTCGAGAACACCTACCCCAACCTCGTCTTCGGGGCCCTCGTGCCGCTGCTCGGCGCGCTGGTGGCCACGCGGCTGCCCCGGCACCCGATCGGCTGGCTCTTCCTCGGCTGCGGGTTGGCCAGCGCCATGACCATGGCCGTCTTCATGTACGCCGAGACGGGACTGCACCACCACCTGCCCGGTACCGTCGCGGCGGCCTGGGTGTCGGAGTGGGTCTGGGGCCTCGGGCTCACCCCGCTCGTGACCATCGGTGTGCTGCTCTTCCCGGACGGGCGGGTACCGAGTCGACGGTGGCGGCTGCTGCTCGTCGGCGACGTGCTCGGTGTCGTCCTGGTCTTCCTGGCGAACGCCTTCCACCCGGGCAGGCTGGAGAACCACCCTGCCGTGGAGAACCCGCTCGGGGTCCCCCTTCCGCGAGCGGTCTTCGGCGTGCTCGGGACGGTGGGGTTCGGGCTGTTCCTCCTCGGCCTGCTGGGCGGTGCCGTGGCCGCGATCGTGCGCTGGCGGCGGGCAGACCGGCGGCAGCGGGCCCAGCTCGGTTGGTTCGCGCTCTCGGTCGCCGCCTTCGCGGTCGTGGTGCTGGCTCCGCTGCCGAAGGACGTGGGTGCCGTCGTCACGGTCCTTGCGGTGCCCCTGCTGCCCGTGTCCGTGGCGGTGGCCATCCTGCGGGACAACCTCTACGGCATCGAGGTCGTGGTCCGCCGGTCCCTGGTCTACGGAGCGCTGTCCGTCGCCCTGCTCGTCGTCTACGCCGGCGCTGTCACGCTGCTCGGCACCCTCCTGCGAGGGCGCGCACCACAGGTGCCGGCCCTGCTCGGGACTGCGCTGGTGGCGGTCGCCTTCGCGCCCGTGCGACAGTGGCTCCAACATGCCGTGGACCGGCTGCTCTTCGGCGACCGTGGTGACCCGTACGCCGTCCTGAGCGGTCTCGGTCGCAGCCTGGGCGCTCCGGTGGACAGCACCGACCCGCTCACCGAGGTTGCGAGCACCCTTGCCACCTCCCTGCGCCTTCCGTACGTGCGGGTCGAGGTCGACGACGGCCCAGGGTTGCTGGTCGCCGAGGTGGGCACTCCGGCCGCGAGCCTGCACGAGGTGCCGCTGGCCTTTCGCGGCCAGCTGATCGGGCGCCTGCTGGTCGCCGCACGCACCTCACGGGACACCTTCCGCACGGCGGAGCTTCGGCTGCTCGACGACCTCGGCCGACAGGTGGGCGTCGTGGCCCACGCGACCCGGCTCGCCCGCGACCTGCAGCGCTCTCGCGAGGGCCTGGTCACGACCCGCGAGGAGGAGCGACGTCGCATCCGCCGCGACCTGCACGACGGCCTCGGCCCTGCTCTGGCCGGGGTGGCGCTGGGACTGGACGCCGTGCACCGGCTCGCGCCACTGGATGCTGAGGCCGCTTCCCGGCTGGCCGCGGACCTCAAGACGGAGGTGCAGACGAGCCTCGCCGACGTCCGGCGGCTGGTCGAGGACCTGCGCCCGCCCGCACTCGACCACCTCGGCCTGGTCGGCGCCATCCGGCAGCAGGCTGTGAGCCTCACCGAGCGGAACCCACGCCTCGACGTGACGGTCGAAGGCGAGCCGGCGTGCTCACTGCCGGCCGCCGTCGAGGTCGCGGCATACCGCATCGCCACCGAGGCGCTGACCAACGTGTCCCGGCACGCAGCCGCGCGCCGGTGCCGGGTCCTCATCGCCCTGGGTGAGACGCCCGACGGCGGCGGAAGCCTGCGAGTGGAGGTCGAGGACGACGGGGTGGGGTTGCCCGACGCGCACCGAGCCGGCGTGGGACTGGCCGCCATGCGCGAACGTGCCGTGGAGCTGGGTGGGACCTGCGAGACCCTGCGGATGCCCCGCGGCGGAACCCTGGTCGCCGCCTTGATCCCGGTGGTCTCCTGATGGTCCGGGTCCTGCTCGTCGACGACCACCCGGTGTTCCGGCACGGCATGCGGTCGCTGCTCGAGGCGGTCCCCGACGTGGAGGTGGTCGGCGAGGGTCGGGACGGGTCCGAGGCGGTGGAGCTGGCCGGCCGCCTGCGCCCGGACGTCGTGGTGATGGACCTCAACATGCCCGGGCTCGACGGAGTGGCCGCGACGCGCGAGATCTGCGGCGCTTTGCCGGACACGGGTGTGCTCGTCCTGACCATGTTCGAGGACGACGACTCCGTGTTCGCCGCGATGCGTGCCGGGGCCCGTGGGTACCTCGTCAAGGGGGCGGACAGCCCCGAGGTGCTTCGGGCCATCGAGGGCGTCGCCGCGGGGGACGCCATCTTCGGGCCTACGGTCGCACAGCGAGTGCTCGGCTACCTCACCCGCCCGCTGAGCAGCCGCGACGAGCGGCTCTTCCCCGACCTGACCTCACGCGAACGCGAGATCCTCGAGCTGATCGCGGCGGGTTCGGGCAACGTGACCATCGCCCAACGGCTGTTCCTCAGCCCGAAGACGGTGCGTAACAACGTCTCGAACATCTTCGTCAAGCTGCAGGTGGCTGACCGTGCCGAGGCGATCGTGAGGGCCCGACGGGCCGGGCTGGGCGTGGGCGAGGACGAGGGTCCTCCGTCTCGGGTGTGACGTGCCCGACGTGAGACGTCGGTATGCCGCGTGGCGCGGCTTCGCTAGGTTGCTCCCGTGACTGCCATCGCCCTCCCCCGCAAGCGTGTCCTCGCCGACCACGTCCCCGCCGTGGCCGGCGTCCCTGCTCGTGCCGGGTCGCTCGCGCGCGACCTGGTCCTGGTCCTCGCCGGTGCCGGCTTCACCGGCCTCCTGTCGCAGTGGAGCATCCCGCTGCCCGGCACCCCGGTGCCGCTGACCCTGGGGACCTTCGCCGTCCTGCTCACGGGGGCGTCGCTGGGCTGGCTGCGCGGCCTGCTCAGCATCGGCACCTACCTGGTGGCCGGAGGCCTGGGGGTCAACTGGTTCGCCGGCCACAAGGACGGCTGGGGCGGTGCCACCTTCGGGTACGTCATCGGCTTCGTCGTGGCCGCGGCCCTGGTCGGCTGGCTGGCCCAGCGGGGCGGTGACCGCACGGTCGCCAGGACCACCCTCACGATGGTCCTCGGCAACCTCGTCATCTACTCGGTGGGCGTGCCGTGGCTCATGAGCGCCGCCGGCATAGACCTGTCCGCCGCTCTCGACGCGGGCGTCGTGCCCTTCCTCCTCGGGGATGGCATCAAGATCGTGGCGGCGGCCGGCCTGCTGCCCGCGACGTGGGCGCTCGTGAAGCGCGTCGAGCGGCACTGAGCCGGCCACACGGCATACCTCGCACTCCATGGCCAAGCGTCGTGAGGCGAGCGCCGGCACTCCCGCGACCACGGCGCTGAACCGCGCCGGAGTGCCATTCGACCTCCACCCCTACGACCACGACCCGGCCGTCCCCTCCTACGGACTCGAGGCCGCGGCCGCGCTGTCGGCGCCACCGGCCCAGGTGTTCAAGACGCTGCTGGTGGACAGCGGCTCGCGGCTCGGGGTCGGGGTCGTGCCCGTCGATCGGCAGCTCGACCTCAAGGCGATCGCCGCGGCGCTGGGCTGGAAGCGGGCGACCATGGCCGAGCCCGCTGCGGCCGAGCGGTCGACGGGGTACGTCGTGGGAGGCATCTCCCCCGTCGGCCAGAAGCGGCGACTGCCGACGGTGGTGGACCACAGCGCGACCGGCTTCGAGCGCATCTACGTCTCGGGTGGTCGGCGCGGCCTCGACCTCTCGCTGGCGCCCGCCGACCTGGTCCGGGTGACCGACGCGAAGGTCGCCGACATCGCCCGCTGACCACCCCGCGCAATCAGGGCAAACCTCGCACGGCCCGGCCTCGGTGCCCCTAGCGTGGCACCCGTGGGGTCCCGGTTGGTCGTCGCGCTCGTCGCGGTGCTGCTGTCGCTGTCGGTGGTCGGTGCCGCCGTCGGGCCGCTGGCCCACCCTCCGGAGGTCGCACTCATCAGCCTCGCCGCGTACCGGGCCGAGCCCGGCTACACGCAGAGCGGGCAGGCAGAGGCGGACCGGCTCTGGGTCGCCGAGGGCACGGTCCCGGGTGCGACCACCCGGTGGGAGGACATGGCCCGATGGGCCCTGGTTGACATCCGTTCCTTCACCGCCCCGAACGGTGCGGTCGCTGCCGGTCCGGGCGGGCCGTGGAGCTACTTCTGGCCCCGCGACGGCTCCTTCGTGGCCGTGGCGCTGGCGCAGACCGGGCACCCGGGTGAGTCTGCCGCCGTGCTCGACCGGCTGGCGCGGCTCGAGTTCGACCCCACCATGGGTTTCCAGGCGCGCTACCGCCTGGACGGCACGCCGCTGACCGATCGTGACCGGCAGTCCGACGGCTGCGGCTGGGTCCTGTGGGCCATCCGAGAGGTGCGGCGGGCGTCCCCGACTGCTGTGCCGCCGGCCGCCAAGGCGCTGCGCGACCGGTGCGTGCGCACGCTGACCCGGCTGGTCGACGACGGCCACCGACTGCCGCCACCGTCGCCCGACTACTGGGAGCAGCCGGTCGACCGGACCTCGCTGGGGTCCGTGGCCCCGATGCTGGCAGGCTTGCGCGCTGCGGCGGCGGACTACCACGCCACGGGCGAGCAGGCCGCGGGCCTCGCGGCAGGGCTGGCCGCGGACAGCCTGGCCCAGCTCGTGGCGCGCGAGTTCGGTCCCGGGTACGAGCGGTTCGGGGACGAGGGCGGCGTGGACGCCGCGATCGCCATGCTGCTACCGCCGTTCGCGCCCGCCGACGAGGTGGCGCCTCACGTGCGCTCGGCGTTGGCCCACTACCAGCGGGCGGCGCTGGAGCCGGCGGGCGGCCTGTCCCCGGGGGCCGGATGGGGGCGCCACGACGGGAACTCCTGGACGCCCGAGACCGCACTCGTCGCCCTGTCGGCCGCGGCCAGTGGCCGCACCGGTGAGGCCACGCGGTGGCTCGACTGGCTGGCAGCCCACCGCACGGCATACGGGTCACTGCCGGAGAAGGTGACCCGCACCGGACGGCCCGGTGGCCCGGCTCCCCTCCTGTGGACGGCGGCGCTGGTGCTGCTCACCCTCGACGAGCTGGACCACCACTGAGCCCGCTACTCCCAGGGAGTGGAGAGCACGACCGTGGTGCGCGTCGACACGTTGGCGGTCGCACGGATGCGAGCGAGCAGGTCCTCGAGGTTTCCAGGCGCCTCGACGCGGGCCTTGAGGATGTAGTTCTCGTCGCCCGCGACCGAGTGGCACGCCTCGAGCTCGCTCACGTCGCGCAATCGCTCGGGGATGTCGTCGGGGGCTGCCGGATCGAGCGGCGTGATCGAGATGAAGGCGAGCAGCGGCCGGTCCAGCGCGGTGTGGTCGACGACGGCCGTGTAGCCCTTGATGACCCCGCGCCCCTCCAGCCGACGGACCCGCTGGTGGACCGCCGAGGTGGACAGTCCCAGCGCCTTGCCCAGGTCGGTGTAGCTCATCCGCCCGTCGGCACGCAGCAGGTCGACGATGCGACGGTCGAGGTCTTCCACGTTGACACCCTACGGGCGTGGCGTGCATCGATGGCAGCATGTCCGCCATGACCTCGCCGGACGACGCAGCCCGTCTCATGCTTCTCGACTCGGCGTCGCTGTACTTCCGCGCCTTCTTCGGGGTGCCCGACCAACGCTCGGACCCGTCGCAGCCGCCGACCAACGCGGTCCGGGGATTCCTCGACATGATCGCCTCGCTGGTGACGCGGTTCGAGCCGACCCACCTCGCGGCCTGCTGGGACAACGACTGGCGACCGCAGTGGCGGGTCGACCTGGTCCCGAGCTACAAGGCGCACCGGGTGGCACAGGAGGCTCCAGCACCACCGCTGTCGGGAGCCCCGGACCAGGCCCACCCGGCGTCGGAGGACACCTCACCCGAGGAGGTGCCCGACGACCTCGCGCCGCAGGTCCCGGTGATCGCGGACGCCCTGGCGGCCCTCGGCATCGCCCGGCTCGGCGCAGACGGCTACGAGGCGGACGACGTCATCGGCACCCTTGCCGCGCGAGCCCGCGGCACGATGCCGGTCGACATCGTCACGGGCGACCGGGACCTGCTCCAGCTCGTCGACGACGAGCACGGCGTCCGCGTCCTCTTCACCGGCAAGGGTGGCGTCCGCGAGCCCGACCTGGCGACCCAGGCCTACCTGCGGGAGCGCTACGCCGTGCCGACGGGCGACGCCTACGTCGACATGTCGGTGCTGCGCGGCGACACGAGCGACGGCCTGCCCGGCGTCAAGGGCATCGGCGACAAGACGGCGGCCCAGCTCATCGCGGACCACGGCTCGCTCGCCGCGCTGCGTGCGGCCATCGACTCCGGTGACGCCACTCTCAAGGGCGCCCGCCGGGCCAACCTGGAGGCCGCGGCGGCCTACCTCGACGTCGCGCCGACCGTCGTGCGCGTGGCGAGGGACGCCCCGGTGGCCGAGCTCGACCTGCGCCTGCCGGCCCGGGTGGCCGACGCTGCCCTGCTCAGCAAGGTGGCGAGCGAGTACGGCGTCACCGGCTCGATCAACCGCGTGCTGGCGGCGCTGCAGATCGGCTGAGCTCGGGGCCACGGTCGCGCCGACGCCGGCCGCTGAGGTCGACTGCGCTCGCCAGCAGCGCCAGGATCGTCAGGGCCGTCGCGACACCAAGGGCGACCGCTGCGGCGCCGTGGGGCGCGCGGGCCGACAGCTCGTTGAAGAACACCGTGCCGACCAGCGCGATGCCCGCGGCGGTGCCGATCCGCTGGCCGGTCTGGAGCACGCCACCGGCCGTGCCGGCACGGGGCACGGGGACATCGGCGAGGGTCAGGGTGATGTTCGGGGAGATGACCGTCCCGCTGCCGATGCCGGCCAGCAGCAGCGGCGCGGCGGTGTACCACCCGGTGGCGGGGCCCTTCGCGATGACCAGCACGACGTCGGTGGCGGCCAGGCCCGCCACCACGAGGAGCAACCCGAGGGTCACCAGGGCGCGGCCGAACCGCGCAACGAGTCGGCCCCCGATGAACGAGGTGACGCCCGAGCCCACGGCGAAGGGGGTGACGGCCACCCCGGCCAGCAGCGGTGAGTAGCCCAGCGCGCGCTGGAAGTAGATGGTGAGGACGAAGAAGATCCCTGTGAACGCGCAGAAGTAGAGCGTCGCGACGGTGGCCCCCGAGGCGTAGCCGGGAACCGCGAACAGCCGCAGGTCGACGAGCGGGCTGTGGCCACGCCCGGCGACCCAGCGCTCCCACGCGACGAACCCCACGAGCAGTGCGGCGCCTGCCAAGGCCAGCCAGGGTGAGACCGTGCGACCGGTGGCCCCGCCGTGTCCGGTCTCCACGAGCGGCAGGAGCAGCGCGAGCACTGCTGCCCCGAGCAGGACGACGCCGACCGGGTCGAGGTCCTCCCGACGCCCTCGGCGGGCGGGTGGCGGCGGGAGCCAGCGCACCGCGAGGACGACCGCGGCGGCGGCGATCGGCAGGTTGACGAAGAAGACCCAGCGCCAGCCTGCATCCGCTCCGAACGCCTGCAGGATCAGCCCGCCGACGATCGGGCCGACGGCGGTGGACAGGCCGATCGTCGCGCCGAGAAGCCCGAACGCATGGCCCCGCTCGGCCCCCCGGAAGAGCTCCTGGATCAGTCCCGAGACCTGCGGGTTGAGCAGTCCCCCACCGATTCCCTGGAGCAGCCGCGCGCCGACCAGCATGGTGCTCCCCGTCGCGACGCCGCACAGCAGGCTGGCCAAGCCGAACACCACGACGCCGGCGACGAACATCCGCCGACGGCCGGTGGCGTCGCCCAGCCGACCCGACGGGACGAGCACGAGCCCGAAGGTCAGGGCGTAGCCGGACACGATCCACTGCAGGTCGCTGGTGGGGGCGTGCAGGCCTTCCTCGATGGAGGGCAGGGCGACGTTGACGATGCTGACGTCGAGCAACGTCATGAACCCGGCGACCAGGCAGACGGCCAGTGCTCGCCACCGTCGCGGGTCGGGACCCTCGTCGTGCTGGCGCGCTCCAGCCCTTGCAGGTGCCGCCGGGACGGAGTCAGTCACCGTCCCACCCTCCGCCCGGCGCTTGACCGCGGCAAGTCGCCGACGGATGCCGGGCGCGGCCTGCCACCAGCGCGTGGGCGCGAAACACCACGCGCCCGGTCCGGCCGCGGCCTCCGACAGCCCCCGCGGGCGAGCGCCCGGAAGCCTTCAGTCCCGGAACGTGTCTGCTGCGGCCTGGATCCTGGCGACGTAGTCGGCCCACCACTGCCGGTCCCCCACGTCGTCGCGGTCGCGCCCGGCTTGACCGTCGAGGGTCTCGCGCAGGATCTCGGCGTGCCCGGCATGCTGAGCCGTCTCGGCGACCAGCCGGACCATGAGGTGCCCGAAGGTCGTGTGCCGCTTCTCCGGTGGCCACCACGCGACCTCGGCGGGCGCGTCCAGCGGGACCGTCTCCAACGAGGCGTCGGACAGCACCCAGGCCTGCCGGTAGAGCCCCTCGATGTAGTCGCGCGACTGCTCGGCGGTCACCCACATGTCGGCGCTGTCCCACACCGAGCCGTCCTCGTCCCACGGCAGCACCGGCGCCTCCCGGCCCACCGACTCGACGAGGTAGCCCAGCTCCACCCCGGCCAGGTGCTTGACGAGGCCGAGCAGGTTCGTCCCCGAGGGCACGAGTGGCCGGCGGATGTCGTAGTCCCCCAGCCCGTCGAGCGTGCGCATCATCGCGTCACGTCCCTGTTGGAGGTACCGGTGCAGGTCCGCACTCATGCCCGCCAGCTCAGCGCTCATGTCCTCGACGCTAGTGGGCACCACCGACACCCCAGCCGTAAGAAACGGGGGTTGCGCGTCCAAACCGGCAGCAGTTGCTCCCGTTTCGGTGGCGCAACCCCCGGTTTGCGCGGGGTCGCGGGTCGGCGCAGGACCGACAGGGTCAGTCGAGCCGGTCCGCCGCCACCACGCCACGCATCACCGCGTCCACCGCCTTGCGCGCGGTCGTGCGCAGCCCCGGCTCACCTGCGGCGTCACCGACCTGCCCGAGCAGGTCGACCACCTGCTTGCACCGGCGCACGAAGTCGCCCGCCGCCATGTCCGAGCCGCGCAGCACCTCCTCGAGCGGCCGGCCGGAGGCCCAGCGGTGCATCATCCAGGTCATCCCCGCGTCCGGGTCACCGGTCAGCGGCAGGGCCAGGTCACGCTCGCGCCCCTCGAGGCCGGCCCACAACCGCTGCATCTCACGCACCGCCTCCGCGACCTCCTCGGTCGGGATGCGCGGCGACGGGTCGACCTCGTCGCGCCGCGGCTCGTGGACCAGCGCGGAGACGACCGCGGCCAGGGCGGGCGGGTCCAGCCGCTTCCAGACCCCGAGCCGCAGGCACTCCGCGGCCACCAGGTCCTTCTCGGTGTATAGCCGCCGCAGCATCTCGCCCTGGCCGGTCACCGCCGCCCCGTCACCCGAGAGGTACCCCATCTCGGTCAACAGCTCGCAGATCCGGTCGAACGTGCGGGCAACCGAGTTGGTCCGCCCCTCGACCTTGCGCTGCAGTCCCACGGTCTCGCGCTTGAGCCGCCACCACCGCTCGGCCCAGCGGGCATGCTCCTCGCGGTCCGGGCACTGGTGGCAGGGGTGCGCCTTGAGCTGGCGGCGCAGGTCACCGATGCGTTCGTCATCGGACAGGCTGGGGTATGCCGCGCGGCCACCTCTGCGCGACGGCGGCGGGTCGTGGGGCACGGCGATGCGCAGCGACGTCGCGAGGTCGCGACGCGCCTTCGGGCTCTTGGCGTTGAAGTGCGGAGGCACCTTCACCTTCGTGACCGGCTCCACCGGCTCGGGCACGTCGGTGAGGGTGAGCCGGACCAGGTGCTTGTCCTCGGTCACGACAGAGGGTGCGGGCGTCTCACCGTGGTGGCTCTTCCCCGGCTGCACCACCACCGCCCACCCGGCTCGACGACCCGCGGGGATCTTGATGACGTCGCCGATCCGCAACGCCTCCAAGGAGATCGCCGCAGCCGCCCGGCGGCTCGCGGAGCGGGCCTTGGCCCCCTCCTTCTCGAGGCGCGCCACCTCCCGGCGCAGCGCGGCATACTCCGCGAAGTCGCCGAGGTGGCACTGCATCGCCTCGGCGTACCCGTCCAGGCCCTCCTCGTTCTTCCGCACCGCCCTCGCGATCCCCACCACCGCCCGGTCCGCCTGGAACTGGGCGAACGAGGTCTCGAGGATCTCGCGCGCCGTCTCCCGACCCACCTGCGCGACGAGGTTGACCGCCATGTTGTACGTCGGCCGGAACGACGACCGCAGCGGGTAGGTGCGCGTGGAGGCGAGCCCCGCCACGGCGAGCGGGTCCATGCCCCGGCCCCACAACACGAGCGCGTGGCCCTCGACGTCGATGCCGCGCCGGCCCGCGCGCCCCGTCAGCTGGGTGTACTCCGCCGGCGTCACGTCGGCGTGCGTCTCGCCGTTGAACTTCACGAGCTTCTCGAGGACAACGGTGCGCGCCGGCATGTTGATGCCCAGCGCCAGTGTCTCCGTGGCGAACACCGCGCGGATCCGACCCGCCGTGAACAGCTCCTCGACGATCTCGCGGAACGTGGGCAGCATCCCCGCGTGGTGGGCGGCGAAGCCGCGGGTCAGGCCCTCGACGAAGTCCCAGTAGCCCAGGACCCCGAGGTCCTCGTCGGCCAGCCCGGAGACCCGCTCCTCCACGAACCGCCGGATCCGCTCCCCCTCGCGGTCCGGCACGAGCCGGACGCCGTCGCGCAGCAGCTGGCCAACCGCGGCCTCGCAGCCGACCCTGCTGAAGATGAAGGTGATGGCCGGCAGCAGGCCCTCGCGGTCGAGCTCCTGGACGACCTCGGACCGGGTGGCGCCGCCACCGGGTCGGCCGCCCGCCCGGTGCGGTGGCCCCGACCTCCCCGGCGCCCGGCCTCCCCCACGGCCGCTGACCGAACCCCTTCGCCCCCCGCGTCCGCCACGCCCGCCGTAGCTGCCGCTGTCCATCCACGCGCCACGTTGCTCGTTGTTGCGGATCGCCTGCAGCAGTTCGGGGTTCACCCGGGTCGCGTCGGCCCCCTCCGCCGGTGCGGAGGCCTCGTCGACGAACAGGTCGTACATTCCCTTGCCGACCATCATGTGCTGCCACAGGGGCACCGGCCGGTGCTCGGACACCACGACGTCGACGTCGCCGCGCACCTCTTCGAGCCACGCGCCGAACTCCTCGGCGTTGCTCACCGTCGCCGACAGCGACACCACCTGCACGTCCTGCGGCAGGTGGATGATGACCTCCTCCCAGACCGCCCCGCGGAACCGGTCGGCGAGGTAGTGGACTTCGTCCATCACGACGAAGCCCAGGCCGCGCAGGGTGGACGACCCGGCATACATCATGTTGCGCAGCACCTCGGTGGTCATGACGACGACCGGGGCCTCGCCGTTGACCGAGGAGTCGCCGGTGAGCAACCCGACGTTCGCGGAGCCGTGGCGTCGCGCGAGGTCGGCGTACTTCTGGTTCGACAGCGCCTTGATCGGCGTGGTGTAGAACGCCTTCCGCCCGGTCGCCAGCGCGAGGTGCACCGCGAACTCCCCCACGACGGTCTTGCCCGCACCGGTGGGGGCCGCGACGAGCACGCCCTTGCCCGCCTCGACGGCCTCACATGCCTCCTGCTGGAAGGGGTCGAGCGGGAACTCGAAGCCGGCGGCGAACTCGGCCAGCCTCGTCATGCAGCCCACGCTATGCCACCCAGCTTGAGTACCTGAGATTGGCCCATGGCCCCGTCTCAGGTACTCAACCCGCGGGCGGGTGCCAGAACCGTCACAGCGGCCGGCACGGTCTCGAGCGTCAGGGGCAGCGGGGCGAACCGCTCGCCGTCGGCGTACGCGACGATGCCGTCCGCCTCGAGGGTCACCTGCCGTCCCTTGACGATCTGGACCGCCGGGTGGGTGATGTGGTTGCCCTTGAAGACCTTGGGGAAGACCTTGAGGAACTCGACCGTGCTGATCTCGTGCAGGACCATCACGTCGACCAGGCCGTCGTGGAAGCTCGCGTGGGGGGCGACCCGCATGCCGCCGCCGTAGGACGGGCCGTTGGCGACCACGACGAGCATGGCGCGGGTCTCCAGGCGCTGCCCGTCGATGGTGATGGCGTACGGGATGGCCTTGAAGAGCGGCAGCTCGCGCAGGATCGCCAGGTTGTAGCGCATCTTGCCCTTCGGCCAGGGCCAGGTGTTGGCGCGCTCGTTGACGAGCGAGTCGAAGCCGGCGCCCAGCACCCCGGCGTACCAGTGCCGCTCACCGTGGTCGTCGACCCAGCGCACCGCGTCGATGGTGCGCTCCACCCCCGTCGTCACCAGGTCGGCCGCCCGCACGGGGTCGTGCACCGGCAGGCCGAGCCCCCTCGCGACGTCGTTGCCTGTACCGGCACCGATCACGGCCAGCGTCGTCTTGGTCTCCGCCGCCAGGTTGACGCCGAGGTGCGTCATCCCATCACCGCCGACCACGGCGAGCACGTCCAGGCCCTGCGCGATGGCGCCGAGCGCGCGGTCCCGCGCCGCGGCATACGTCTCGTCCGAGAGGTCGAGCACCTCGTGACCGGCGGCACGCAGCCGCGCTGCCACCTCCAGCCCGAGGGCCATGCCGCGGTTCTTGCCCGAGGTCGGGTTGACGACCAGGCCGACGCGCTTGCCCGACGAGTGCTGAGCCACGCGCGGAGGCTACAGGCTGGACGCCTCGTCGTCCGAGAGCTCCCCATCCGCCCACGCCGGCCGGTCCTTGGCCCGTCGCCGGTCCAGAACCGTCGAGATGGCGAGGGCGCTCGCATAGAGCAGGCACAGGGGGATGGCCAGCAGGAACATCGTGAACGGGTCGGGAGTGGGGGTCGCGATCGCCGCGAACACGAAGATGACGAGGACCGCCGGTCGCCAGGTGCGCCGCATCGCAGACGCGGGCAGGACGCGCACCATGTTGAGCGCCACGAGGAAGACCGGCATGAGGAAGGCCAGTCCGAAGACGACGATGAACCGGGTGACGAAGCTGAAGTAGAGGGAGGCCTCGGGGTAGTTGACCGCGCCGTTGGGGGTGAAGCTGATCAGGATGCGGACAGTCTTGGGCAGCGTGTAGTAGGCGAACCAGCACCCCGCCAGGAACAGCGGCACCGTGGCGGCGATGAACGCGAGCGACACCCGCCGCTCCTTGCGGGTCAGGCCGGGGACGATGAAAGACCACACCTGCCAGAGCCAGATCGGGCTGGACAGGAGGCACCCGACGAAGATCGCGATGCTGACCCGCTGCGAGAAGGCGGCCGTCAGTCCCGCGTAGTTGAGGGCGATCGACCGTTCGTCGCCGCGCTCGCGGGCGATCTGGAGCAGCGGCTCGGTCAGGTGGTCGTAGACCGGGGAGAAGAGGAACCATCCGGCCACCGAGGTGAGCAGGAGGGCGACGGCGCAGATGAGCACACGACGGCGCAGCTCCCTCAGGTGGTCCCCGAGTGACATGC
The DNA here is from genome assembly GCA_036278855.1 of Pedococcus sp. Taxonomy (GTDB): domain Bacteria; phylum Actinomycetota; class Actinomycetes; order Actinomycetales; family Dermatophilaceae; genus Pedococcus. The sequence goes on along the minus strand of DASUKI010000044.1, from coordinate 18,201 downwards.
GCCCCTCGGGGTTGCGGGCACGCCGGAAGGCCATGGGCGGGAAGGGCTGGGTGGTGGGCTTCTCTGGTCCTGGGCGCTACGCCGCGCCGGAGCTGTTGTCGCTGCGAGGGCTGTTGTCCTCGCGCATGGCACTGGTGCCCTCCGCCCCGCCCTGGGTGCGCGTCTCGGCCCGGGCGTCGGTGTCACGGACCGTCTCGCCCTTCACCGTGTCGCTGCTGGCGGCACTCTTGCCGTCGTTCTTCATCTCACCGACCTCGGACTTGAACACGCGCATGGAGCGTCCGAGGCTGCGGGCGGCGTCAGGCAGGCGCTTCCAACCGAAGATCAGGATGAGGAGCACCGCGATGATGATGATCTCGGGTGCACCGATGTTGCGGAACATGGTCGTCTCGCGCCTCTCGAAAGCGTTGGTGGTGACCTCAGTCTAGGTGCCGTGCCCACCGTGGGCGGCGCTTGACCCGTCTTTTGTGCCGCTGCTCTCGCAACGCACCGATGGTGGCCAGTCGTTCCCGGCGCAGTGCACGGGGGTCACCGAACACCGCCAGCGCCGGCTCGGGGGGCCGCTCACGCAGTCGCTCGGCCTGCGTCTCGAGCGCGGAGAGGGTCTCGGAGGCACGCTGCACCTCGGCGCCCAGCTCCTTGGCCTGCCCCCAGACGCCCCAGGCGCGCGACCCCAGGTAGGCCGCCGCGATCACCACGAGCAGCACCCAGATCAGGACCCACCACCACATGCGCGCGACCCTACCCGTGCCCGGGTGCGGCGTCAGGGGAGCCGTCGTATGCCGTGAGTGCGGCCTGGGCGCCCTCGCGCACCACCTGCGCGAGCTCGGGTGGCGCTACCACGGTGCCGAGGCCGCCGAGCCGCCACACCAGGCGGCGCAGCCAGAGCGTGTCGGCCGTGCGCAGGGTCACCGTCTGCGACCCGTCGTCTCCGGTCTCGACGGACTCGACGGGGTAGTAGTCGCTCACCCAGGCGGCGCCCGGCTGCAGGTGCAGGGTGACGAGCTGGTCGTCCTCGCGCGGGGTGAAGGTTCCGGCGTCGAGGTCACGCAGCTGGGCCTCTGGCGGCGGGGTGCCGTCGACATCGAGGACCTCCAGCGCCTCGATGCGGTCCATCCGGAACAGCCGGGTGTCCTGGGCGCGGTGGCACCAGCCCTCGAGGTACCAGCGGGAGTCGAGGTTGACCACGCGCATCGGGTCGACGTCGCGCTCGGTCGACTCGTCGCGGCTCGGCACGAGGTAGCGCAGGTGCACCCGTCGGTGCCCTGCCACGGCGCGGCGTGCGTCGGCCAGCGCGCCGGCCTCGACACCCTCGTCGATGGCGACCTCGACGCGGGCAGCGGCGTCGGCGCTCGCGCCGGTCGCCTCCTCGAGCTTGGCCATGGCCCGCTCGATCGCGTCCCGCTCCCCCAGGCCCGGCACCGCCGCCAGCGCACGCAACCCGACCATCAACGTCAGCGCCTCGTCACGCCCGAGCCGCAGCGGCCGGGCGATGGTGTCGGCGTTGGTGACGAAGACCCGGCCGCCCTCCCACCGGGCGTCGATCAGCTCGTCCGTCATCTGGCCGTAGCCGCACAGGTAGAGCAGCCGCAGGTCGGTCTCGAGCTGCTGGGGCGTGATGCCGAGCTCGTCGGCGGCCTGCTGGAGGTCGATGCCCTGCCGGTTGACCAGCCACGGCACCATCGTCAACAGCCTGCTGAGCCGGTCCGTCGCCGTCTCCGGGGTCGGCTTGCCCCGGCTCGTCGAGCTCACGCGGCACCCCCTGCAGCCAGGGCGCCACGGAGCCGCTGAACGACCAGCTCCCGCACCTCGGCGGGCGCGTCCACGACGACGTCGGGACCGTAACCGGTGATCTCGTCGGCGAGCGCGTCGGGGTCGGTGAACGGGACCTCGAGCTCGGTCCACTCCCCCGACTCGCGGGACCTGGTGGCCCGGCGGCGCAGTGCGCGCCCTCGGTCGGCGCGCACGCGGACGCGCGCCGTATCGGTGCGCTGCTCGCCCACACTGGACCGGATCATCTCCTGGGCGCGGTGATCGGCGGGCACGGTGTAGGGCTCGGCCTTCCTCACCTCGCTGACCGGACCGGCGATGCGGGACAGTCGGAACACCCGCGGCGCGTCCCGGTCGAGGTCGAACCCGGTGAGGTACCACCGGCCGTGCCACGAGGCGAGCCCCCAGGGCTGCACCCGCCGGGTGACGGCCTGTCCCTCACCGCTGCGGCGGTAGTCGAAGGTCACGGTCCGTTGGCCCACGACGGCGTCCTTGACCGCCTCGAAGGCCGGCTCGCGCGTGCCGAGGCGCGGCTCGATGCCCACGAGCGAGTCCTCGTCCCGCTCGATGTCGGTGGCCTTGAGCTTTCGCAGCGCCTGGGCGGCCGGACCGGCGAGCGAGGCGTGCGCCCAGGTGCGGCTGGCCAGGCCGAGCACGGCGAGCTCGTCCGGCTCGAACTCGATGTCGGGCAGGGCGTACTCGCGTTGGTCGATGCGGTAGCCCTGCTCGTCGTCCCACACCCCGATGTCGGACGTCACCAGCGGGATGCCGAGCTCGCGCAGCTCGTCCTTGTCGCGCTCGAACATCCGGTCGAAGGCCTCGTCGCTGGTGGCCGTGCGGTACTGCGGGACGAGGTCGCGGATCCGCGACTTGGGCAGCGGGCGGCGGGTGTAGAGCAGGCACATCACGAGGTTGAGCAGCCGCTCGGTCTTGGCCGCCGGGCCGTTGGGTGCGCTCACCCGCCCGACGCTACCCGAGCGGGGGTGCCTGCCGTGGCTAGGCTCGGCGTCGTGATGCAGTGGCGCGAGGGCACGGTTCAGCGGGTGCGGGGCCGGTGGCCGGGCGCGGTGGAGTATGCCGTGGAGCTGGCTTCCCCGGACGACGGCGCCACCGCGCCGCACACGGTGCACGCCCTCGCCTACACCGCCCTCGTGGGTGAGCCCCAGGTGGGCGACCGGGTGCTGCTCAACGCCTCGGCGCTGCTGCGCGGGCTGGGCACCGGCGGGCTGGCCTTCGTCGTGGCCGCGCCGGACCGCCTGCCACCCGACCCTGTGCCCGGTGACGGTCCGCAGGGGCACATCGTCAAGGCGCGGTACACCCCGCAGCAGCAGATGTTGATGGCGGTCGACGAGCAGGACAGCCCGCACCACGACGTGATGACCAGCGACGTGGTCGCCTCCGGTGACCTGCAGGGCATGCCCGTCGTGGTCGCGGACCTGCACTCTGCGCTGCCCGCGGTGCTGGCCGGTATCCGGGCGGAACGGCCCGACGCGCGGGCGGTCTACCTGATGACCGATGGTGGCGCACTGCCGATCGCCTTCTCGCGCAACGTCGCGGCCCTCAAGGAGGCCGGCTGGCTGGCGGGCACGATCAGCGTCGGGCAGGCGTACGGCGGCGACCACGAGGCGGTGAGCCTGCACTCTGGCCTGCTCGCTGCGCGGCACGTCCTGGACGCCGAGGTCGCCGTCGTCATCCAGGGACCGGGCAACGTCGGGACCGGCACGACCTGGGGCTACACGGGGGTGGCGACGGGTGAGGCGCTCAACGCCGCCTGGACCCTGCACGGGCGCGGCGTCGCCGCGCTGCGCGTCTCGCAGGCCGACCCGCGCGAGCGGCACCGCGGCATCTCGCACCACAGCCACACGGCATACGGACGCATCTGCCTGGTCGCGGCCGATCTGGTGGCGCTCGAGCCGACGAACCCGTTCGAGGAGCTCGTCGTGCGCCAGGCGCAGGATCTGGTGGCCGAGGCGTCCGGCATGGTCAGGCTCGTGAGGGTGGACGGGGACGGGCTGCCCGAGGCTCTCGCGACTTCCCCCGTGCGCCTGTCGACGATGGGCCGCGGGCTGGACGTCGACCGCGCTGCCTTCCTCTACAGCGCGGCCGCCGGCCGCCACGCCGCCCACCTACTGACCTAACCTCTGCTAGCAAAGCTTCGGTGATGGTGGACAGGGTAGAACCTGTCCACCATTCACCAATCTGTGCTGAGTGGCGCTGACCGGACTGGCTATCGCACGTCGACGAGGTCGACGACGAAGATCAGCGTCTCGCCGGGCTTGATGGCCGCGCCGGCACCACGGTCGCCGTAGCCGAGGCGCGAGGGGATGGTGAGCTTGCGGCGGCCGCCGACCTTCATGCCGACGATGCCGTCGTCCCACCCCTTGATGACCTGCCCGACGCCGAGCCGGAAGTCGAGCGGGGCGCCGCGGTTCCACGAGGCGTCGAACTCCTCACCGGTGGAGTGGGCCACGCCGACGTAGTGCGCCGAGATCGTGTCCCCGGGCCTGGCCTCCTGGCCGTCTCCCTCCTTGACGTCCTCGACGACCAGGTCGGCCGGCGCGGAGCCCTCTGGGAAGTCGATCTCGGGCTTGGTCGTGCTGGGGTCGAAGGCCATGGGTGCTCTCCTTGGTTGGGCCGTCAGTACGCGGCGAGGATGTCGACGACGAAGACGAGGGTGTCGGTGCCGCTGATCTTCGGTGGGCTGCCGGCGGCACCGTAGCCGTCGGCCGGCGGGACGACCATGAGCACCCGGCTGCCGACCGGCTGGCCGACGAGCTGGCTGTCCCAGGCCTTGATGACCTGCTGCTTGCCGATCACCGTCTCGAAGTATCCCTCGGGGCTGTTCGCCGAGGAGTCGAAGACCTTGCCGTCCTTCCAGAGCGCACCGGTGTAGGTCACCCGGATGGTCTGGCCAGCCTCCACCTTGGCCCCCTTGCCCTTGACGAGCAGCTGGCCGACGGTCTTGGTCGGCGGCTTCTTGCCCTTGGGGATGGTGATGGTGGCGGCCTTGCCGTCGTTCATCGTCACCGTGGGCAGGCCGGCGGCCGGCTTGACCGGGTCACCCTCGGCGGACTTCAGAGGAACGGTGGTGCCGAGCACGTCCATGAGGAAGACCACGGTGTCGGTGCCGCCGACCTTGATGTCGGCGTTGCCCTGGGTGCCGAACGCGTCCTTGGGCGGCATCGCCACCAGCAGGCGCGACCCGACCTTCTGGTTCGTCAGACCCTTCTTGAGGCCAGGCAGCAGGTTCGGTGAGCCGAGGTTGAGCCCGAGCTTCTGCTTGCCGAAGTTGGTGTCGAGGACCGAGGAGTCCTTGCCGTTGACCAGGACGTAGTTGAGGCTGACGATCTCGTCACCCGTGACCTTGTCGCCGGTCCCGGCCTTGAGCACCTTGGTGGTGGTCTCGGTGACCTTGAGCGGCTCCGGCTTCACGGTGACCGTCGGAGCCGAGGTCTCACTGCCCCCGCTCACGGTGACCTTGTCGAGCGGGGAGGCCTTGGGCGACGAGGAGCCGCCACAGCCGGTGAGGGCCACGGCGGCGACCACGAGGGCGGCGCCGAGGGCATGGAAACGTCGCAGATGCACGATGAGGGGAACCTTTGCTGGGGTGTGGACCAGCGCCCACCATAACCACGGGACCTTGGGATTCCCGACTCGGTCAGCCGCGCATGCCCTCGATGAGGCGGTCCACCCGGGCGTCGACCGCGGCGAACGGGTCCTTGCACAGCACCGTGCGCTGGGCCTGGTCGTTGAGCTTGAGGTGCACCCAGTCGACGGTGAAGTCGCGGCGGTGCTCCTGGGCGGCCTTGATGAAGTCTCCGCGCAACCGGGCGCGCGTGGTCTGCGGCGGCACGGTCTTGGCGCGGAACACCTCCGGGTCGGTGCAGACCCGCGCCGCACGGCCGTGCTTCTGCAGCAGGTAGAACAGCCCGCGCTGGCGGTTCACATCGTGGTAGGCCAGGTCGAGCTGGGCGATCCGCGGGTGCTCCATCGGCAGCCCGTGCTTGGCCATGTAGCCGGTGATGAGCTTGTGCTTGATGACCCAGTCGACCTCGGTGTCGACGAGGGACAGGTCGCCGGAGTCGACCGCACGCAGCGTGCGCTCCCACAGGTCCAGCACCTGCTTGTGCACCGGGTCCTCGAGGCCTTCGCGGTCGGCGAACGCCTGGGCCCGCTCGAGGTACTCGGTCTGGATCTGCAGGGCGGACAGCTCGCGACCGTTGGAGAGCCGCACCGTCTTGCGGCCCGTCATGTCGTGCGACATCTCACGGATCGCCCGGATCGGGTTCTCGAGGGTGAGGTCGCGCACCACCGTGCCGGCCTCGATCATCCGCAGCACCAGGTCGCACGAGCCGACCTTGAGCAGGGTCGTCGTCTCGCTCATGTTCGAGTCGCCGACGATGACGTGCAGGCGGCGGTACCGCTCGGCGTCGGCGTGCGGCTCGTCGCGCGTGTTGATGATCGGTCGGCTCCGCGTCGTGGCCGAGGAGACACCTTCCCAGATGTGGTCTGCGCGCTGGCTGACGCAGTAGGTGGCGCCCTTGGAGGTGGTGACGACCTTGCCTGCGCCACAAGTGATCTGGCGGCTCACGAGGAACGGGATCAGCACGTCCGACAGCTGCTGGAACTCCCCCGCGCGACCCACGAGGTAGTTCTCGTGGCAGCCGTAGGAGTTGCCGGCGGAGTCGGTGTTGTTCTTGAAGACGTAGATCTCGCCGTCGATGCCCTCTTCGGCGAGCCGCTCCTGGGCGTCGGCCACCAGCCCCTCGACGATCCGCTCCCCCGCCTTGTCGTGCACGACCAGCTCGCGGACGTGGTCGCACTCCGGCGTGGCGTACTCGGGGTGGGAGCCCACGTCGAGGTAGAGGCGGGAGCCGTTGGACAGGAAGACGTTGGACGAGCGCCCCCACGAGACGACCTTGCGGAACAGGTAGCGGGCCACCTCGTCCGGGGTGAGCCGACGCTGCCCCTCGAACGTGCACGTGATGCCGTACTCGTTCTCGATCCCGAAGATCCGGCGCTCCATGAACCCACTCTAGGCGTCTGCCACCGGGCTCGACGGGGGTCCGTCACGACGTGGGAGGATGTGTCCCATGCCCGAGGCCGTACCCACGACGGCGCAGCCGCGCCCCACGGCTGGGGCCGGCGCCTCCATCGGCGACATGACCCGGCACACCCAGTCGATCCTGGAGCGTGCCCAGACCTACGCCGACGCCTTGCGCGCCGAGTCCGACACCGCCCTGGCCACCGCGCGGGCGGAGTCCGAGCGCCTCACCGAGCGAGCCCGTGCGTTGGTGCAGGACGCCGAACGCCAGCACGCCGATGCCGCCCGCGACCGCGACCTGGCGGCGCGAGCCCTCGACGAGGCGCGCGCCGAGGCGGAGTCCGTCCTGCGTGACGCGGCCGACCACGCCGCGATGCTCACCCAGTCCGCCACCCGCACGAGCGAGGAGGCGGTCACCGGCGCCCGCGCCGAGGTGGAGGCGCTGCTCGCCCGGGCACGCGAGGAGGCCGACGAACTGCGCGCCGGCGCGCAGCACGACTACGACACAGCCATGGACCGGTATGCCGCCCACGAGCGTGAGCGCGACGCCTCCTTCGCGGACGTGGCGGCATCGCGGGAGGCGCGTCTCGCCGAGCTCGAGGCGGCTGCCGAGCAGGCCCGAGCGGCACTGCACGCCGAGGCGGTTGCCGCCGCCGAGGCGATCCGGCAGGCGGCCGAGCAGGAGGCCGAGCGCGCCGCCACCGACGCCGCCCGGCTCCGCGAGGAGGCCCGCCGGGAGGCCGATAACCACCTCCAGCAGGAGCGGGAGCGGGCCGAGGCCACGCTCCAGCGGGCGCAGTCCGAGGCGAGTGACGTGATGGCCCAGGCGGAGGACCACCTGAAGTGGGGCCAGGACACGGTCCGTCGCATCCTCGACGAGGCCGAGCTCGAGTCGGGCCGCAAGCGTCGCGAGACACACCAGGCGATCGCCACCCGGCTGCGCGACCGGCGCCAGCTCATCCAGAGCGCGCTGGCGCAGTCCGCCCACCGCGCGCGGACCGAGCGGGAGTCGGCGCGGGCGGAGGCGGAGCGGTTGCGTGCCCAGGCCGAGGCGGTCCTGGCGGCTGCCGAGGCACAGGCCGGGCACACCCGCACCGCGGCCGAGGAGGAGGCCCAGCGGGTCCGTGACGCGTCCGAGGCGACCGAGCGCGCCGCGGAGGAGCGCGCCGCCCGCCGCCTCGAGGACGCCGAGCGCTCGGCGCGGCTCGTCCGCGAACGCACGTCCGAGGAGCTGGAGCGGCTCCAGCGCGAGACCCACGAGTCGCACCGCCAGGCGCGCGAGGAGCTGGTCCGCTCCGCCACCTCGGCCCGAGAGGACGCCGACCGGGTGCGCGAGGAGGCCCGTGCCATGCTGGAGCGGGCCCGGGCCGAGGTCTCGGTGCTGGCTTCCCGCCGCGAGGACATCACCAAGCAGCTGGGCCACCTCTCGGGTGTCATCGACGCCCTCGCCGTGCCCGAACGCACCCAGCCCGGCGACCAACGCACCACCGACCAGGGCGCCAGCGACCGCACCACCACCGAGCGCACCCCCACCGAAGTCCCCCACCAGGAACGGAACAACCATGAGTGAGACCCCCTCCTTCCGCAGCGTGCTGCGCGGCTACGACCCCGCCCAGGTCGACCAGTGGCGCGGCGAGCACGCCCAGGCGTTGGAGCAGGCACGCCAGGAGGCCGCCGAGCGCACCGTCGAGGTCAGCGGCCTGAAATCGGCGCTGGCCAGGGCGCAGGAGGAGCACGGCCAGACCCGCAAGGCCCTCGAGGCGGCGCAGGAGCAGCAGCGCCAGGCCTCGGCCCCCACCTTCGCCGGGCTGGGCGAACGGATCGGCAACATCCTCACGCTGGCCGACGAAGAGGCCTCCGAGATCCGCCGCAACGCCCAGGCAGATGCACAGACCCTTGCGGGCACCTCCCGGCTCGCGGCCGACCAGACCCGGGTGGACGCCGACCGGTATGCCGAGAACCTGCGGACCAAGGCCGAGGCGGAGGCGACCCAGCTCGTGGAGAAGGCGCGCCAGCAGGCTGACGCGCTGCTCGACGACGCCGACCGCGAGGCTGCTGCACGCCGCGAGGAGGCGGAGGCCTACTACGAGCACCAGCGCGCCCGCGCCGCCGCCTCTGCCGCGGACTTCGAGGCAACCCTCGGGCAGCGCCGCGACAAGGCGGCCGCGGAGTTCAAGGCCCAGATGAGCGGTCACGAGCAGGCCCTCGCCCAGGCGCAGGAGCGCGCCGCCGCCCTGTCCGCGGAGAGCGAGAAGGCACATGCGGTCGCCAAGGCCGAGACCAGCAAGCTGCTCGAGTCGGCCCGCGCCGAGGCGGAGTCGCTCGTCGCCGAGGCACGTGACAAGGCCGAACGGGTCCGGCGCGACTCCGAGCGCGAGCTCACCGCCGCGACCGCGCGACGCGACAGCATCACCGCCCAGCTGAGCAACGTCCGGCAGATGCTCGCCACCCTCGGCGGCGCCTCGATGGTCGAGGGCCTCGTGGAGGAGACCAAGCCCGAGACCCCCGCGCAGCAGGCGAAGGACGAGGAAGCCCAGGGCGAGAAGGGCCAGGATGGGAAGGGCAAGAGCGAGAAGGGCAAGCAGGCGGAGCAGCAGCCGAAGGGCAAGGACGGGCAGCAGCCGGCCAAGGACGAGCAGGCGCAGGAGCAGCCCAAGGCCCAGCAGCAGACGGACGAGAAGTCGCCGCAGCCGGGACAGAAGCAGCCCACCCGAGCCTGAGGCTCATGTCGCTGCTCGTGCTCGGGGGGACGGCCTGGCTGGGCAGCGAGGTCGTGCGCGCCGCCCTCGCCCGTGGCCACGAGGTGACGGTGCTCGCCCGCGGCGCCTCCGGACGGATGCCCCGGGGCGTCGAGGCCGTGGTGGCGGACCGTGACGACCCGGCTGCCTACGACGCGCTCACGGTCCGGGACTGGGACGCGGTGGTCGACGTGTCCCGCCAGCCCAGCCACGTGGCCGGCGCCGTGCAGGCCCTGCGGGACCGTGCCGCCTCCTGGGTGTTCGTCTCGTCCTGCTCGGTGTACGCCGACCACGACACGCCCGGTGCGGACGAGTCGGCACCCCTGCTCGAGCCCGACGAGCGGGACGACGAAGGCTTCCAGACCTATGGCGCGCGAAAGGTGGCCTGCGAGCGGACCGTGCTGCGCGGCATACCGGACCGGGCACTGGTCGCCCGCTCGGGCCTGATCGCCGGGCCGGGTGACCACACGGACCGCACGGGGTACTGGCCGCTGCGGTTCGCGCACCCGGCGACGAGCGACGGCGCGGTGCTGGTTCCGGACAGCCCGGTCGCCACCTCGGTGGTTGACGTGCGTGACCTGGCGGACTGGCTGGTGCGGGCCGCCGAGGACCGCGCGGCGGGCGTGGCCAACGTCTCGGGTCCGGTCCTCCCGCTCTCCGAGCACCTCGGCACCGCCCGCCGGGTCGCCGGCCACGACGGCGAGGTCGTCGCCGTGGCGCCGGACTGGCTCGAGCGAAACGACGTACAGCCCTGGTCAGGTGGCCGGTCGCTGCCGATGTGGCTGCCGCTGCCGGAGTACGCCGGGTTCATGGCCCGCAGCACCGCGGTCGCCCAGGGTCTGGGCCTGGCCACCCGACCGCTGGCCGACACGTTGCACGACACCATGGAGTGGGAGCTGCGGCAGGGACCGGGCCGCCCGCGCAAGGCCGGCCTGTCCCCCGACGACGAGCGAGCGCTGCTCGCAGTGGGGCGTCGAGAGCAGCAGTCCACCCCCTGAGCAGGCGTGCGTCGAGCACACCAGCGCACTCCTGATGTGGTCCGCCCGGACATGTCGGACGCATGGCTCCATCCGTAACGTCACCCTGACCAACCAGACAGGGGGCGGCGCGTGCAACGGCGGACCGAGCGGGTGCCGGTGGTCGACGGGGAGCTCGTGGTCCACCTCCTGGGCGACGCCCCGGCCGACGCGCCAACGGTGCTCGCCCTGCACAGCATCTCCTCCAACGGGCTGGCCTGGGCACCCGTTGCCGAGGCGCTCGCGGGCCGGGTCAGGCTGCTGGCCCCGGACCTGCGCGGGCGCGCCGAGAGCGCGCAGCTGCGCTCGACCGGGCTGGCCGACCACGCCCGCGACGCGCTTGCCGTGCTCGACCACTTCGGCCTCGAGGCGCCGGTCCTCGCGGGTCACTCGATGGGCGCGTTCGCTGCCGCGCTCGCCGCTGCCACCACGCCGCGCCGGGTCAGCGGGCTGGTCCTGGTCGACGGCGGGCTGCCGTTCCCCGCGCCGGGCACCTTCGACGTCGACGAGGTGCTGCACGGCATCATCGGTCCCGCCATGGACCGGCTCACCATGGTGTTCGAGGACCAGGAGGCCTACCTCGACCACTGGCGTGCCCATCCCTCGCTCGGCCCGCACCTGGACACGCCTGCGGGAGGCCACCTCGCGGCATACCTCCTGCACGACCTGGCGGGAGCGAGGGGCCAGATGCGTTCCACCAGCTCGCTGGAGTGCGTCCGGGCCGACTGGGCCGACCTGATGAGCGACCCGGCGACGCTCAGTGCCGTGCACGCCCTGCAGTGCCCCGCCCGGCTGCTCTGGGCGGCACGCGGTCCGCTGGGTCAGGCGGAGGGCCTGTACACCGCCGCCAGGATCGCCGCCGCCCACCTGCCCTCCGACGTCCAGGTCGCCCGGCTCGACACCGACCACTACGGCGCGCTCCTCGAGGCCCGGGCCGTGCGGACGGTCGCGGACGCGGTCGCGGGGCTCGCGCTCGGTCCAGCATCCGGACACACCATCCACAGGGCGGTCGGGTAACGGCATGTTTGGTCTCGGCAAACATTGCGTTACCTGACCGGAGGACCACCATGGCCACGCTGCGACTGGGCGACGACGCCCCCGACTTCACCGCCCAGACCACCGAGGGCGAGCTGTCCTTCCACGACTGGAAGGGTGAGGGCTGGGCCGTGCTGTTCAGCCACCCGGCAGACTTCACGCCGGTCTGCACCACCGAGCTCGGCCGCGTGGCCCAGCTCAAGGACGAGTGGGCGGCACGCAACACCAAGGTGCTGGCGGTGTCGGTCGACGCCCTCGAGGACCACCAGAGCTGGAAGCGCGACATCGAGGACGTCGCGGGAGCGCCGGTCGACTACCCCATCGTGGCCGACCAGGACCGCCAGGTCGCCGAGCTCTACGACATGATCCATCCCGGCGCGGGCGACACCTCCCCCGTGCGCTCGGTCTTCCTCATCGACCCAGCCGGCAAGGTGCGGCTGTCCCTGACCTACCCCAAGAGCGCCGGCCGCAACTTCGACGAGATCCTGCGCGCGCTGGACGCCCTGCAGGTCAACGACGCCGGGCCGTTCTCCACCCCGGCCGACTGGCAGGTCGGTGAGCGCATCATCGTCGCGCCCACCATCTCCACCGAGGATGCGCAGACGCGGTTCGAGGACGTCGAGGAGGTCAAGCCCTACCTGCGCTACGCGGCGGTCGCCTCCGCGTAGATTGCGGGCATGACCCGCGACTCCTCGCCCGCCTCCCCCGACCAGGCCGTCACCGTCGACGTCGCGGACGGCGCCATGCCGGCCCAGCTCTTCCTGCCCGCTGCCGGCTCCGGTCCGGGAGTCGTGCTGTTCCAGGAGATCTTCGGGGTCACCGCCTACATCCAGTCCCGTGCGCGTGACCTCGCCGACCTCGGGTATGCCGTGTTGGTGCCCGAGTCCTACTGGCGCCAGGGCAGCCCGGTGCTGGCTGAGGGCATGGAGGGCGTGCCGGACGGCGTCGCGGCCGCGGGTCGGCTCGACTGGGACCAGGCGGTGGGTGACGGGGCCGCGGCCGTTCGGGCCTTGCGGGCGCGAGCCGAGGTGGTCGGGCCGGTCGCGCTCGCGGGCTTCTGCTTCGGTGGCGGGCTGGCGTGGTGCACCACGGCTGCGCTGTCCCGAACCGGCGAGGGGCCCGACGCCCTGGTGGTCTACTACGGCTCGCAGGTCCCGGGCAACGTCGACCTCGCCGACGACATCACCTGCCCCCAGCTCCAGCACTGGGGCAACGCCGACCAGTTCATCCCTGCCGATGGCATCGCCGCCGTGGAGGCCGCGGTGACCTCGGGGACGGGCGACGCGACGTTCTGCCGCTACGACGGGGCCGGACACGCCTTCGACAACCCCTCACCAGGGTTCCACGACGCGGCCGCCTCAGGGGAGGCATGGGCCACGACGTCGGCGTGGCTGCTCGAGCGCTTGCCGGTCCAGCGCCTGCCGGTCTAGGCGTCCTCGCCCTCGGGGCGCTGGGTCTGCGGGTTGGTCGAGTCGTCGCGCCCGTCCGCCCCACCGGTGAGGGTGTCGTGCCGTCCGGGCGTGGGGTCGTCGGTGCTCGGCGCGTCGTGGGTGGGGTCGTCCTTGCTGAGCAGGGCGTCGAGCAACGAGCCACCGATGCGCCGGAAGGTGCGGCGCGGGCGCTCGCGGTCCAGCACGGCCACCTCGAGCTGGGCGGCGGTGAGCTCACGGGCAGCACCACCCGACGGGTCCTGGGCGAGCAGTCCCACTGCCAGGGAGAGCGCGTCGCCAAGCGACATGCCGGGGGTCCAGCGCTCCTTGAGCCCCGCCTCGACCGGCTCGGCGGCGCCACCCATGGCGACGAACCCCCGCTCGTCGGCGACGGACCCGTCGTAGGTGAGCCGGTAGACCTGGTCGTCCTCGGCGCGCTCTCCCACCTCGGCGACGACGATCTCCACCTCGTAGGGCTTGGACTCCTGGGTGAACACGGTGCCGAGGATCTGGGCGTAGAAGTTGGCCAGGCCGCGGGCGGTCACGTCGGTGCGGTCGTAGGAGTAGCCGCGCAGGTCGGCATACCTGACGCCGGCCACCCGCAGGTTCTCGAACTCGTTGTACTTGCCGACGGCCGCGAAGGCGATCCGGTCATAGATCTCGGAGACCTTGTGCAGTGCCCGTGACGGGTTCTCCGCGACGAACACGATCCCCTTGTCGTAGCCGAGCACCACGACCGAGCGGCCGCGCGCGATTCCCTTGCGCGCGTAGTCGGCCCGGTCCTTCATGAGCTGCTCGGGCGAGACGTAGAACGGCATGCTCGTCATCGCGCACCTCCCGGGTTGCCGTTGCGGCCGGCGATGACGGCCTCGACCACGGTGCGCAGCTCCTCGTCGGGGACGAACCGCACGCCGGCGTTGCCGACCACGGCCACCGTCGGCCAGATGCGGCGGCCGACGTCCGGACCGCCCGTGGCGGAGTCGTCGTCAGCCGCGTCGTAGAGCGCCTCGACGGCCACCGAGACGGCGTCAGCGGCGGAGAACCCGGCGCGCCACAGCTTCTTCAGGGCGCCCCGCGCGAACAACGAGCCGGAGCCCACGCTGTGGTGGTCGTGCTCTTCGTAGCAGCCGCCGGTCACGTCGTAGGAGAAGATCCGGCCGGCGTCGCGGTCGAGGTCGTAGCCCGCGAACAGCGGGACCACGGCCAGCCCCTGCATGGCCATGCCGAGGTTGGCCCGGATCATCGAGGCGAGCCGGTTTGCCTTGCCCTCCAACGACAGCAGCGTGCCCTCGATCTTCTCGTAGTGCTCGAGCTCGACCTGGAACAGCCTGACCAGCTCGATGGCGATGCCGGCGGTGCCGGCGATGCCGACCGCGGAGTACTCGTCGCCCGCGAAGACCTTCTCCATGTCGCGGTTGGCGATGATGTTGCCCATCGTCGCGCGCCGGTCACCGGCCATGACCACACCCCCCTCGAACGTGGCGGTGACGATGGTGGTGCCGTGAGGTGCCTCGAGCGAGCTGCCCGGGGGCAGCGCACGCCGCGAGGGCAGCAGGTGTGGCGCGTGCGCGCCGACGAACTCGGTGAAGGACGAGGAACCAGTGGACAGGTATGCCGCGGGCAGCCTCCCAGCGTCGGGTCCCGTGGTCACTGGCCGCCCTTCTGGACGAAGCCGCGGACGAACTCCTCGGCGTTCGACTCCAGGACCCCGTCGATCTCGTCGAGCACGCTGTCGATGTCGGAGTCGAGGTCCTCCTTGCGGGCGCTCGACTCGGGCGCGGCCGACGTGGGCTCCGGTGCCTCGTCGGGCGCGTCGTCCCTGCGCTGTGGCCTGGTGTGCTCCTGGCTCGGCATCTGCGTGACCTCCCGTTCGACGCTCAGAGCATTGGCTCTCTGAGCTCCAACCTAGTGCGAACCTATCCCGATGCCGAGGCCAACTCGCGCAACAGGGTGGCGGCGTCCGGACTGCGGTCCAGCAGGGGCCCCACGCTGGCCTTGGTCCCGCGCAGCGGCTCGAGCATCGGGACGCGCTGCAGCGAGGTCTGGCCGGGGATGTCGAAGATCACCGAGTCCCAGGAGGCCGCCGCGATCTGGTCGGGATACTTGCGCAGGCACGTGCCGCGGAAGAAGGCGCGCGTGTCGGCGGGCGGCTCGTGGACCGCCTCGAGGACGGCCGTGTCGTCCACCAGCTCCTCGAACCGGCCGGCCGCCCGGAGCCGGTGGAAGATGCCCTTCTCCGGGCGCACGTCGGACCACTGGATGTCGACGGCGCGCAGCCGCGGGTCGGACCAGTCCATGCCGTCGCGCTCGATGTAGCCCTCGAGCACCTGCTGCTTGGCCACCCAGTCGACCTCGCGTGCCGCCAGCGACGGCTCGCGCTCGAGCTTGTCGAGCACCACGGCCCACCAGTGCATCACCTCGGCGGTGTCGGCGTCGGGCTCACCCGCGTAGCGCTCGCGCAGGTAGCGCTCGGCCATCTCGTGGTAGCGCCACAGCACCTGCACCGCGGTGAGGTGCTCGCCGTCGCGCAGCTCGACCGTCTCCTTCAGGGTCGGGTCGTGGCTGACCGCGTGCAGCGAGGCGACCGGACGCGCGAGGGTCAGGTCGTGGTCGAGCGCGCGGTCCTCGACCATGGCCAGCACGAGCGAGGTCGTGCCCAGCTTGAGGAGGTTGGCCACGTCGCAGAGGTTCGCGTCGCCGATGATGACGTGCAGGCGGCGGTAGAGGTCCGCCACCGCGTGCGGCTCGTCGCGGGTGTTGATGATGGGCCGCTTGAGGGTGGTCTCGAGCCCGACCTCGACCTCGAAGAAGTCGCTGCGCTGGCTGAGCTGGAAGCCCGCGGTCCGCGAGTCCTGGCCGATGCCGACCCGACCGGACCCGCACATCACCTGGCGCGCCACGAAGAACGGCACCAGGTGGCGGACGATGTCGGTGAAGGGCGTCTCGCGCCGCATCAGGTAGTTCTCGTGGGTGCCGTAGGACGCGCCCTTGCCGTCGGTGTTGTTCTTGTAGAGGTTCACCCCCGGTGGCACCTGGGACAGCCGTCGCACGGACTCGGCCATCACCATCTCGCCGGCGCGGTCCCACGTGAGCGCGGCCCGCGGCGAGGTCACCTCGGGCGAGGAGTACTCCGGGTGGGCGTGGTCGACGTAGAGCCGGGCCCCGTTGGTCAGCACCACGTTGGCGAGGGTGGGGTCCTCCTCGTCGGTGAGCTGGCTGACGTCGGCGAGGGCGCGGTTCATCTCGAAGCCCCTGGCGTCCCGCAGCGGGGCCTCGTCCGCATAGTCCCAGGAGGCGTGTGCCGCCCGGATTCCCTGCATGGACGCGTAGGCGTTGACGACCTGGCCGGACAGGATCATCGGGTTGGCGCTCGGGTCGCCGGGCACCGAGATGCCGTACTCGGTCTCGATGCCCATCACGCGGCGCACGCTCATGCGTTGCAGCCTATGTGCCGGTGCAAGGATGCTGACCATGCGCCACTCCCCCCGGGCGATGTACCCGCGCACCGCCCTGTTCACCGCGCTGCTCGACCGCATGGTCCCCCCGTCGGACGAGCTCACCCCCACGCAGCTTCAGCAGGCGCGGGCCCGGGTCTTCCCCGACCGTCCGCCGGTCTCGTGGATCACCGGTGGGGGCGACAGGTCCGTGGGAATCACCTACGGCACCGCGCCGGCTCGCGACGGCTTCGAGGTTCCCCTGCGCATCTACCGGCCGCGCTCGGTCCGCGACACCGACGCCGACGTGCCGGTGGTCGTCTTCCTCCACGGCGGCGGCTTCGTGCAGGGCAACGTGGTGACGTACGACCCGTTGTGCACCCACATCGCCTCCCGGGTCCGAGCGGTGGTGGTGAGCGTGGACTACCGCCTCGCTCCCGAGCACCGGGCACCGACCGCCGCGAACGACTGCACAGACGCCACCGCCTGGGTGGCCGGCAAGGGGAACGTCCTGCGGGCGGACACCCGACGAATGGCGGTCATGGGCGACAGCGCCGGGGGGAACCTCGCCGCCGTCGTGGCCCAGGTGCTTCGCGACCGTGGGAGCTCTCCCCTGCGCCACCATGCGCTCCTCTATCCGGCCCTGGACCTGACCCTCTCGTCGGACTCCCTCCACGACCTGTCCGAGGCGCCGATGCTCACCCTCCGGACCATCAGGTGGTGTGCGGACCACTACGCGGCTGCTGGAGCCGACCGCGCGGACCCGTCGCTCTCACCCCTGTTCGGCGACCTTCCCGGGCTACCCCCGGCTCTCGTCCAGACCGCCGACCTCGACCCGCTGCGTGACGACGGCGTGCGGTACGCCGACGCCCTGCGTGCGGCCGGCGTCGCGACCCGACTCACCAACTACGTGAGGGTGCCGCACGGGTTCGCCTCCTTCCCCGGCGCCGTCCCCAGCGGGACGCAGCAGCGTGCCGAGCTCGTCGGCGAGCTGCGGGCACATCTGTGGCCCGGCGACGCGCCATCGGGTGCCGGTGCCGGTTAGGCTCGGTGGTGGCAGCCCCGGTCCCGTCCTCCCCGAGGAGCGCTATGCGTGACATCGTCGTGTTCTCCGGCAACGCCCACCGGTCCCTGGCTCGCGACATCTGTGACGCCCTCGGCGTCGACCTGTCCCCCGTGGACCTCACCCGCTTCAGCAACGACTGCCTCCAGGCCCAGCTGCTCGCCAACTGCCGGCAGCGCGACGTCTACATCGTGCAGCCGCTGGTGCCGCCCACGCAGGAGCACCTCATGGAGCTGCTCCTCATGATCGACGCAGCCCGAGGCGCCTCCGCGGCGCAGATCACCGCCGTCATCCCCCACTACGCCTACGCCCGCTCCGACAAGAAGGACGCCTCCCGCATCTCGCTCGGCGGCCGGCTCGTCGCCGACATGCTCGTCACGGCCGGCGTCGACCGCGTCCTGACGATGACGCTGCACGCCCCGCAGGTGCACGGCTTCTTCTCCGTGCCCGTCGACCACCTCACCGCGATCGGCATCCTCGCCGAGCACTTCCGCGGCCGCGACCTGTCCGACCACGTGGTCGTCTCACCCGACCTCGGCAACGCCAAGACCGCCACCCAGTTCGCGCGGCTCCTCGGGCTGCCGGTGGCGGCCGGCTCGAAGCAGCGGCTGGCCGACGACCGGGTCGTCATCGACGCGATCGTCGGCGACGTCACCGGGCGGCGGGCCATC
>DASUKI010000043.1:0-4666 GCA_036278855.1 Pedococcus sp. | reverse complement strand
GCTTCGCGCGCCGGCCGCGCGGCATACCCGATCGACTGCGCCTTGGCGCTGGAGTACCAGTAGTGCCGGCCCACGGTGCCGGCCTCCTCACGCGTCGACAGGGGTGGCCGCTCGGTGAGCCGGGCCCACCACTCGCTCGCGGCGGCGACCGCCCACGCGCTGGCGGCCGGTAGTTCCGCGAACGGTCCGGGCAGGCCGGCCAGGTCGGAGACCAGGGTGTGCAGCGCCCGCCAGGTCAGGTCCTCGCCTCCGAGGAGGTAGCGCTCGCCGGGCGCGCCGCGCTCGAGCAGGGCGACGTGCCCCGCCCCCACGTCGCGGGCGTCGACGACGTTGCAGCCACCGGGGAAGGTGCTGCGTGTCGGGTCGAGCAGGTAGCGCAGGACGATCGCGTTGCTCGGGGCGAGCCGGGTCCACGGCCCGCCGAGGACGACGGTCGGCAGGGCGAGCACGACCGGTATGCCGCGTGCGCGCCCGGTCTCGAGCGCCACCTGCTCCTGGGCGACCTTGCTGGCGTAGTAGGCGGGGGCGGGCTCGTCGCCGAGCCGATCGCGCTCCGTGCGGGTGCTGGGCAACAGGCTGGAGCCGCAGGTCACGCTCGAGGTGGTGACCACGGCCCGGCCCACCCCGGCGTCGGCGGCGGCCTCGAGCACGGCGACGGTGCCCTCGGTGTTGACCTGCTCGACCTCGTGGGCGCGGGCCGAGCCGAACGCGTAGACCGCCGCGCAGTGCACGAGCGCGTCCACCCCGGTCAGGGCCTGACGCAGCGCAGCCGGGTCGGTCAGCGGTGCGGCACGACGCTGGACGGTCCGGGTGCCGAGGCGCACCTGGGCGCCGTGCGCCTCCCGGGTGAGGGCGACGACGTCGTGCCCGGCGTCGAGGGCGGCTCTGGCGACCTGCCCGCCCACGAGCCCGGTCGCGCCGGTGACCGCGACCCTCACCGCGGACCCCGGACGTGGGTGAAGCCGTGGGCGTCGACGACCTCGCGCTCGGCGTCCTCGGACGAAGGTGCAGCGCGGCCGGTCCGCTCCTCCAGCCAGTCCTGCGCTGCGGCGAGGAGCAGGTCGACGGACTGGGTGAGCATGGCCTCGTCGGGGTCGGGCGGCGGCCGCCCGATGCGGAACTCGCGTCCCTCGAAGCACGCCTCCAGGTTGTCGAAGGTGGTCGTGAAGAACCGGCGGTAGGCCTCCTCCAGCAGGGGCGTGCGCACCTCGGGCCAGACGTCGAGGTCGACGCCGGCCCAGGCTGGCGGGAGGGCGAAGAGCTGGCGGCCGCGGACCGTGACCCGGGTGCCTCGGTCGGTGCGCGCGAAGGTGAGGCTGCCGTCGTCGTAGGTGGCAGATCCATTGGGGCTGTTCACCGTTCGCCACCTGAGCCGGTGGCGGTCGGCGTCACGTTCGACGAGCTCGATCTTGCACACGTCGATGGGGCGACCACCCCAGACGGCGAGGTAGTTGGGTTGCGGGAGGTAGAGGTTGCGCTCGGCCTGGCGGACGCGGACGGGGGTGTCCCCGCCCGGCACGGTCACTCGGCGGCCGCCCAGGTAGTCGGCCATCAGGCTGATGCCGGCGGCGACGTCGACCCGCTCGACCCACGCGTCGAAGTCGGCCACCACGTCCCGAGCCACCTCGAAGACCGTGGCCCCGTCGACCAGCCGCCACCGCATGCCGTCGGCGTTCTCGGGCAGCCCGTCGAGCAGGTCGTCGAACGGCGCGAAGAAGGCAGGGAGCCCGTCGTAGGCCGCGTCGTCGTGGTCGGCGGGGTCGAACCCCAGCGGCACCTCCCGGCGGTCGACGGCGTCCTTGTCGGCCCCGACGGCCCAGGCCCCGACGCCGTGCGCGACCTCGTGGGCGAGCAGGAGCACCGACTCCAGCGCGAGGGCGCCCGCCGGGTCCTCGGCAGCCTCGACCAGTGGGGTGAGCACCGCCCGGACGGTGCCCAGCACCGAGTCGACGTCGGTGGCGCCGGCGTCGGGGCCGCCGGTGGCGGCGCGCAGCACACGCTCCAGCCGGGGTGACTGCGCCAGTGCGGTGGCGGCCGCCCGGGTGCGGGGGTGCGGGCCGGCGACGCCGGGCAGTTGCGTCAGCGCACCGTCAGTGGTGCCCGCTGGTGCGCCGTCGCGCTCGATGGCACGGGCGAGCAGCCGCGAGGCCCCCCGGTCCTGGCCGAGCAGCGCGGCGAGGGCGCTGTCCGCGAGGACAGGGTCGGTGGCGGCCACGAGCGCGTCCGTGGCGACGAGCCGCGGCAGGCGCGCGCCGTCGACGCCGGAGGCGGTCTGGATGGCATCCACCACGACGAGGTCGACCGGCAGATACGCCAGCAGCTCGGCGCACACGTCGGCTGGTTCGGCGCCGGGCACCTCGGGGGCCGCGCCGAGCACGGTTGCCAGCGACCCGGCATACCCGTCGACGAGGTCGGTGACCCCGCGACCGATGACGACGCGGCACCCGGCGGCGGCCCACCGGGCGCTGCACGGCCGCCCGTGCAGGACGGCGGTCCCGGGCACGGGGGCAGTGGTGAGGTCGTCGTCGAGGTCGGCCACGGCGTACCGGCGGCCTCGGTCGGTGCGGCCGAGCAGGCCGGCCGCCTGCGCGAGCTCGCTGACGGAGGTGTGGCCGCGGTCGCGGTCGCCGGTGCTGACGCGCGCCGCGACGGTGACGGCGCAGCCCCGTTCGTGGAGCAGGTCGACGACGGCATGGACGACGGCGGCACTAGCGGGTGTCGGTGGCGACAACCGGACCAGCACGACAGCGGGCCCACCCACGGTGGGGGCGAGCCGGTCGACCGCGCCGGCCAGGGCCGTGACGGCGTCACCCCTGACCACCGTGCAGGCCAACGGGTTCCGGCTCTCGACACCGCCCGGTGCCACGCGTCCATGTAAGCAGTGCGCCGGCCGCGCGGGAAGGGCCGGTTGCCGGAGTGCTTGCCGAGATCCGCCCGGCGTAGCAGATTCGGGGCATGGCACCCACCTCGACGTCCGGCACCTCACCCAGCACCGCGGCATACCGTGAAGCGCGCGACACCCTGGTGTCGCTCACCGGCGACCACGACAAGGCGGTCGAGCAGTTCCGCTGGCCGGACGTCGGCGAGAAGTTCAGCTGGGCGGTCGACTGGTTTGACGCCGTCGCCCGCGGCAACGACGCCACTGCGCTGTGGATCGTGGAGGAGGACGGCTCCGAGCAGAAGGTGACCTTCGACGAGATGGCCACCCGCAGCGACCAGGTCGCCGAGTGGCTGGCGAGCCTCGGGGTCGGCAAGGGCGACCACGTGCTGCTGATGCTGGGCAACCAGGTCGAGCTGTGGGAGACCATGCTCGGCGTCTTCAAGCTGGGCGCCGTCATCATGCCGACGACCGCGGCGCTCGGGCCGGCCGACCTGCGCGACCGCGTGGACCGCGGCGGCGCGAAGGTGGTCGTGGCCAACCCGTCCGACGCTGCCAAGTTCCAGGACGTGCCGGGCGACTACCTGCGGGTGTGCGTGGGTGTGGTGGAGGGCTGGCACAGCTACCAGGAGTCGTATGCCGCGCCGGCCCGTCCGTTCGAAGCGGTCACCTTGGCGTCGGATCCGCTCCTGCTGTACTTCACCTCGGGCACGACCAGTAAGCCGAAACTCGTTGAGCACACCCAGGTCTCGTACCCCGTCGGGCACCTGTCGACGATGTACTGGATCGGCGCCAGGCCCGGTGACGTGCACCTCGCGATCAGCTCGCCGGGCTGGGCCAAGCACGCCTGGTCGTGCTTCTTCGCACCGTGGATCGCCGAGGCGACGATCTTCGTCCACAACTACGCGCGGTTCGACGCGCAGGTGCTGCTCGAGCAGATCAGGCGGGCCGGGGTGACAACGTTCTGCGCACCGCCCACCGTGTGGCGCATGCTGATCCAGGCCGACCTCGGCGGCGTCGAGGGCAAGGGTGCGCTGCGCGAGCTGCTCGCTGCGGGCGAGCCGCTCAACCCCGAGGTCATCACCCAGGTCGAGAAGGCGTGGGGGCTGACCATCCGTGACGGCTACGGCCAGACCGAGACGACCCTGCAGGTGGGAAACATGCCCGGCGAGCAGCTCAAGCCCGGGTCGATGGGTCGGCCGGCGCCGGGCGTGCCGGTGGCACTGGTCGACCCGCTGACCGGTGAGCCGGGTGACGAGGGCGAGATCGTGCTCGACCTGTCCCAGCACCCGGTGAACCTCATGACCGGCTACCTCGGCGACCAGCAGCGCCAGGACGAGGCCATGGCGGGCGGGTACTACCACACCGGCGACGTAGCCCAGCGCGACGCGGACGGCTACATCACCTACATCGGACGCACCGACGACGTGTTCAAGGCGAGCGACTACAAGGTGTCGCCGTTCGAGCTAGAGAGCGTGCTGATCGAGCACCCCGCAGTGGCCGAGGCTGCGGTGGTGCCCGCACCCGACGCGACCCGCCTCGCGGTGCCCAAGGCCTACATCGCACTCGCCCCCGGCCACCAGCCCGACGCCGACACCGCGCAGGCGATCCTCAAGCACGCGCGCGACCACCTCGCGCCCTACCTGCGGGTGCGCCGCATCGAGTTCTACGAGCTGCCCAAGACGATCTCGGGCAAGATCCGCCGGGTCGAGCTGAGGGACCGGGAGCAGCGCGCCTTCGACGCCGGCCAGTCGATCTCGCAGGAGTTCCGGGACGACCAGTTCCCGG
>DASUKI010000042.1:0-3772 GCA_036278855.1 Pedococcus sp. | reverse complement strand
TCACGGATCCGGGTCGCGACGGGCGTCCAGTCCGGGCGGACCTCCACGCTGCCAGCCAGGTCGGGGACCCGTCGGGCCTCTGCGAGGGAGTCGGCCGCGCGGACCATCATCTTGCTCGGGATGCACCCGAAGTACGGGCACTCTCCACCGACCAGGCGCTCGTCCACGCCGACGACGCTGAGCCCGGCCTTGGCGAGCTCGGTCGCCGTCGCCTCGCCGCCCGGCCCCAGGCCGATGACCACCACGTCGCACTGGGTTGTTGTCTGCTGGTCCTTGCCCACCTCGGTC
Source organism: Pedococcus sp. (assembly GCA_036278855.1). Taxonomy (GTDB): domain Bacteria; phylum Actinomycetota; class Actinomycetes; order Actinomycetales; family Dermatophilaceae; genus Pedococcus. Next base: position 3,484 of record DASUKI010000042.1, on the reverse strand, counting down.
ATGCCGCAAGTCAAGCACCGTGAGGCCGCCCGTGCGCTGGGGATAGGCTCCAGCCCATGAGCAACAGCAAGTGGGAGTACGCGACGGTGCCCCTCATCGTCCATGCCACCAAGCAGATCCTCGACCAGTGGGGCGAGGACGGCTGGGAGCTCGTGCAAGTCCTGACCGGGCCGGACGGCGCCGGCCTCGTCGCCTACCTGAAGCGGGAGAAGGGCTGACATGTCTGCGGTTGAGGACCGGCTCAAGGAGCTGGGGCTGGACGTGCCCGACGTGGCGAAGCCCGTCGCCGCCTACGTCCCGGCACTGCAGGACGGACGCCGCATCTACACCTCCGGCCAGCTGCCGATGGTGTCCGGTGAGCTCGCCCAGACCGGCAAGGTCGGCGACGGCCACGGCCTCGTGCCGCCGGAGGACGCCAAGAAGCTCGCCGAGCTCTGCGCGCTCAACGCCATCGCCGCGGTCAAGTCGGTGGTCGGTGACCTCGACAAGGTGACGCAGGTCGTCAAGGTCGTGGGCTTCGTCGCCTCGGACCCCTCGTTCACCGGCCAGCCGGGCGTGGTCAACGGCGCCAGCGAGCTGCTCGGCAAGGCGTTCGGCGACGCGGGCGTGCACGCGCGCTCGGCCGTCGGCGTGGCCGTGCTGCCCATGGACGCGCCCGTCGAGGTCGAGATCGTCGTCGCGCTCGCCGACGGGTGAGTGTGCCCACGGCCGCGATTCGAGGTGATAGCGACCGGGATCCCGGTCGCTATCACCTCGAATCGCGAGTGGGTGCGCTGAGGTGGCGTGATGGCCGTACGTGAGTTCCCACTGGGGGAGTCGCACACGCTGCGCTCGCACGCCGACCGCTGGCTCGGGCGCGACCCCTCCGCCCCTGACCGGCCCGAGCCCGCGCCGCCCAAGCCGGCCGCGACGGTGATGTTCGTGCGCGACGGGTCGCAGGGGGTCGAGGTGTTCATGCTGCGGCGCGTGGCCACCATGGCCTTCGCGCCGCGGATGACGGTCTTCCCCGGCGGAGGGGTCGACCCGCGGGACGCGGAGCCGGGCCTGCCCTGGGCCGGACCCACTGCGGCCGAGTGGGCGACCCTGCTGCAGGCGGAGGAGAAGACCGCCCGTGAGCTGGTCGCCGCTGCGGTCCGCGAGGTCTTCGAGGAGTGCGGGGTGCTCCTGGCCGGGCCGTCGCCGGACGAGGTGATCGCCGACGTCCGCGACGACCACTGGCGCGAGCAGCGCCGCCGCCTGTTGGCCCGGGAGGCCTCGCTGTCAGAGGTGCTGGGCGAGCACGGCCTTGTGCTGCGCTCCGACCTGCTCGGCTACCGCGCCCACTGGGTCACGCCCGAGTTCGAGCCGCGTCGCTACGACGCCCGGTTCTTCACCGCCGCGGTCCCGGCCGGCCAGCAGGCCGACGACCAGACCACCGAGGCGGACCTCGCCGACTGGGTGCGGCCGGAGGCGCTGCTGCAGGCGTTCGACGAGGGCTCGGTCCTGCTGCTGCCGCCGACGATCGTCTGCGTCGAGGAGATCGCCGCGGCGGCCTCGGCTGCGGAGTTCATCGCCGAACGCCCAGTCATCGCGCCGGTCCAGCCCGAGCTCGTCGACACCGCCGCCGGACTCGTCCTGCGCGCCGACCTCCCCCGATGACCCCACCCCCCGCCGCAGGAACCTTTGCTAGCAAAGGTTCCGTAATGACGGACAGGTTAGAACCTGTCCACGATTCACCAACCTTTGCTAGCAAAGGGTGCAGCAGGTTGGCGCGGGGGGTGAGGGGGTGAGCGCCGCCCAGCAGCCAGCGCCGTCGGTCCCGCCGGGGCAGTGGCGCGGCGGGCAGGCCACCGAACGCGCGCTGTGCGTGCTGTGCCCCAACCCGGGGCCGATGACCCTCGACGGCACCAACACCTGGGTGCTGCTCGAGCCCGGCGCGACCGAGGCTCTCGTCATCGACCCGGGCCCGCTCGACGAGGGTCACCTGCAGGCGGTGGTCGGGGCCGTGAGGGCCCGCGGCGCCCGCGTGACCCAGACGATCCTCACCCATAGCCACGCCGACCACGCCGAGGGTGCCGGACGGTTCGCCGAGCTGACCGGAGCCGCGACCCGGGCGGTCGGGCGCGGCCACGACGACCTCGGCGACGGCGACGTGCTGCGCGCGGGCGGACTCGAGCTGCGGGTGGTCACCACCCCCGGCCACACCTCCGACTCGGTCTCCTTCGCCCTCGCCGCCGACCACGCGCTGCTCACCGGCGACACGGTCCTGGGCCGCGGCACCACGGTGGTCGCGCACCCGGACGGTGAGCTGGCGGCATACCTGACGTCGTTGGAACGACTCGCGCACCTGACCGGCGACGGTGACGTGACCACGATCCTGCCGGGCCACGGCCCGACCATCCCGGACGCGGCGGGGATGGTCGCGTTCTACCGGGTGCACCGGCGGGAACGGCTCGAGCAGGTGCGGCAGGCGCTCGCGGACGGGGCGAGCGGCGTGCAGGACGTGGTGGAGCGCGTGTACGCAGACGTGCCACGCGAGGTGTGGCCGGCGGCGGCGCTGTCGGTGGCAGCGCAGCTGGACTACCTGAGGAGCGCCGGTTCGATGTGAAACGGCCCGGATTCTCCGGCGGTTTTACATCGACCCAGGGGGCGGGCCCAGCGGGGACGGACTCAGCGGGCCCGGCGCTTGAGGCGGTCGACGTCGAGCAGCAGCACCGACCGGGCCTCCAGCCGCAGCCAGCCGCGGCTCGCGAAGTCGGCGAGCGCCTTGTTGACGGTCTCGCGGGAGGCGCCGACGAGCTGGGCGAGCTCCTCCTGGGTGAGGTCGTGCGCGACGAGGACGCCTTCCTCGACCGGCCGGCCGAACCGCGCCGACAGGTCGAGCAGCGCCTTGGCCACTCGGCCCGGCACGTCGGTGAACACCAGGTCGGCGAGGTTCTCGTTGGTGCGCCGCAGCCGCTGCGCCAGCGCCGCCAGCAGCACCTTGGACACCGCCGGACGACCGGCGAGCAGCCCGTTGAGGTCCTCGTTGCCCAGCCCGAGCAGCTGCGTCTCGGCCACCGCCGTGGCCGTCATGGTGCGTGGACCCGGGTCGAACAGCGACAGCTCGCCGAACATCTCCCCCGGCCCGAGGATCGCCACGAGGTTCTCGCGGCCGTCGGGGCTGCGCCGGCCCAGCTTGATCTTGCCCTCGCGGATGACGTAGAGCCGGTCGCCCTGGTCGCCCTCGTGGAACAGGATGTCGCCGCGCTCCATGTGCGTCTGCGACATCGACTGCATGAGCGTCGCGGCTGCCTCGTCGTCGAGGGCGGCGAACAGTGGGGCTCTCTTCACCACGTCGTGATCCACGGGCGACAGTGTGCCATGCCGCTGCCCGCCGCACGGTCAGCCGCGGCACGTAGTCTGTGCGGGTGCCAGCCGTCAGTGAGGAGAGGTCCGAGCCGTCCGACCCAGCAGCGTCATCCGCGACGCGCGTCGAGTCGCCGGTCGCCCTGACCCGACGCGC
>DASUKI010000041.1:0-3209 GCA_036278855.1 Pedococcus sp. | reverse complement strand
CAGGCGCAGCAGGCTGCACGCCTTGTAGGCGGCGATGCCGCCGCTGACACCGAGGACGACCCGCGCCACGGCGGTGTCAGCTCTCGATCGGCTCGGAGGTGACCAGGTCGTCGTTGATCTCGCGCAGCGCGATGGACAGCGGCTTCTCGTGCACCTGGCTGTCCACGAGCGGGCCGACGTACTCGAGCAGGCCCTCCTGGAGCTGGCTGTAGTAGGCGTTGATCTGGCGCGCGCGCTTGGCCGAGTAGATGACCAGGGCGTACTTGGAGTCGGCCTTGGTCAGCAGGTCGTCGATCGGGGGGTTGGTGATGCCGATCGGGTTCGCGACGGTTCCGGACACGGGGAGGTGCTCACAATCTGTTGAGGTGATTGTCTGTTGTCGGGGGATCTGGTCAGTGGGATCGCATCAATGATACGAGTTCCTCGGCCGCCCGCCGAACGTCGTCGTTGACGATGGTCTCGTCGAACTCCTCCTCGGCGGCGAGCTCGACCCTGGCGGTGTTGAGCCGACGGGCGCGTTCCTCGGCGTCCTCGGTGCCGCGCCCGACCAGCCGACGTTCCAGCTCGGCCCAGCTCGGCGGTGCGAGGAACACGAACAGCGCCTCGGGCATCGAGGCCCTGACCTGGCGGGCGCCCTGCAGGTCGATCTCGAGCAGCGCCATCCGGTGGGCGGCCAGCGCCTCCTCCACCGGGCGGCGAGGGGTGCCGTAGTGGTTGCGGCCGTGCACCACGGCGGACTCGAGCAGCTCGCCGTCGCGCTCCATGCGCGCGAACTCGGCCTCGTCGACGAAGTGGTAGTGGACGCCCTCCACCTCGCCCGGACGCGGCTGGCGGGTGGTGGCACTCACCGAGAGCCACACGTCGGGGAAGTGCTCACGGACGTAGGCGGACACGGTGCCCTTGCCGACGGCCGTGGGGCCGGCGAGGACGACGAGCCGGTGTCCCGGGTCGGGGGCCGCGTCAGGGGACTCGCTCACGCCTCGTCGAAGCGGGTGAGCAGCGCGGAGATCTGGTTGGCCCCGAGGCCGCGGACCCGGCGGCTCTCGGAGATCCCCACCTCCTCCATGATCTGGCGGGCGCGGACCCGGCCGACGCCGGGCATGGACTCGAGCAAAGCCGAGACCTTCATCTTGCCGACCACCTCGTTGTGCTTGCCGTCGGTGATGACCTCCTTGAGCGACCCCTGTGCGTACTTCAGCTTGTTCTTGACGGCGGCGCGCTCACGGCGGGCGACGGCGGCCTTCTCCAGGGCCGCGGCTCGCTGCTCCGGCGTCAACGGGGGAAGGGCCACAACAGCAACTCCTTGTGCGTCGTGCGGATCGACGACGTGCGGATGCGGACTGCGACCGCACGGGGGGCGACGGGGACGAGGTTCGACTCTAGCAACGGGCCCCGCTGGTTTCTCGGCGAGGCTGGCGCAGCCGGACCGGTGCTCAGCGCAGGACTGCGGCGAGCTCCTCGCTGGTGCGCAGTGCCCGCTCCCGCAGCGTCGTGGCATCCGGCCCGGCCGTGAGCACGTCGCGGCTGCTGGCAGCCAGGACGTTGGGGAGCGCGTCCCCGAAGACCCTGCGCAGGTCCTCGGCGGTGCCGCCCTGGGCGCCGACCCCGGGCGCCAGCAGCGGGCCGTGTGAGGCCGCGAGGTCGATGCCCAGCTCCTGCACCGCCGAGCCCACCGTGGCACCCACGACCAGGCCGACGCTGCCGAGCTCGCCCCGCTGGCGAGCGGCGGCGTTCTCCGTTGCAGCCCCCTGGACCATGGCCTCGGCGACGCTGACCCCGTCGAGCCGCGCGTGCTGGACGCTGCGCCCCTCGGGGTTCGACGTCAACCCGAGGACGAACACCCCGCGACCGGTCTGCGCGGCGAGGTCGAGCGCAGGGCGCAGCGACTCGAACCCGAGGTAGGGGCTGGCAGTGACCGCATCAGCGGGCGCCACGGCGTCCTTGCCGAGGTAGGCCTCGGCGTAGGCGGCCATGGTGCTGCCGATGTCACCACGCTTGGCGTCGAGGATGACGAGCGTCCCTGCCTCCCGCAACGCCAGGATCGCGCGCTCCAGCACGGCCACCCCGCGCGAGCCGAACACCTCGAAGAAGGCCGACTGCGGCTTGACCACGCCGACCTGGCCGGCGAACGCCTCGACGCAGGCGTCGGTGAAGCGGGCCAGCCCCTCGACGTCGTACCCCAGCCCCCACGACTCCACCAGGGCCCGGTGTGGGTCGATGCCGGCGCACAGCGGTCCGTGTGCGTCCAACGCCGCCCGCAGGCGCTGCCCGAAGGTCAGGTCTGTCATCATCTGGCCACCCTCTCGTGTGCCACGCCCACCGCGTCGGTGAGGCGCTCAAAACCCTTCTGGTGCAACAGGTCCCGCAGTTCATGGCCGACGCGCACCGGGGCCGACGGGTCGTTGAAGGTGGCTGTGCCCACCTGCACCGCGCTCGCACCGGCGGCCACCAGCTCGAGGGCGTCACGGCCTGTCCGCACTCCCCCGACGCCGATGACCGGCACCGTCGGCAGCCTGCCCTCCAGCATGGCCGCCCTCGTCTGCCACACCGCTCGCACCGCCACCGGGCGCACCGCGGGACCGCTGAGTCCACCGGTGACGCCGGCGACCTGCGGCCGGAGCCGGTCGGTGTCGATGACCATGCCGAGCAGGGTGTTGATCATGGTCAGGCCGTCGGCGCCGGCCTCCACGCAGGCCTGCGCGACCTGGACGATGTCGGTGACGTCGGGCGTCAGCTTGGCGAAGACCGGCACGTCACTCGGCAGCCGCTCGCGCACGAGCGAGACCACCGCGGCGGACGCGAGCGGGTCGCAGGCGAACACCAGGCCGCGGTCGGCGACGTTGGGGCACGAGATGTTGACCTCGACCCCGGCGACCGCGTCGAAGGCATCGCTGTCCCGGAGCACACCGGCCACGTCGGCGAACTCGACGCTCGTGTTGCCCGCGATCGACACCAGCACGCGGGCGCCGGCCTGCTTGAGCCAGGCGAGGTCCTTCTCCACGAACGCGGTGATCCCCGGTCCCTGGAGCCCGATCGAGTTGAGCATCCCCGACGGGGTCTCGGCCATCCGTGGCGTGCCCCGCCCCGACCGCGGGTCGGCCATCACCGACTTGGTGACGAACGCCCCGAGCTCGGTGATGTCGAGGAAGCGGGCCAGCTCGCGGCCGTTGGCCGCACAGCCCGAGGCCGTCATCATGGGGCTCGGCAGC
>DASUKI010000040.1:0-8484 GCA_036278855.1 Pedococcus sp. | reverse complement strand
AGCCAGGCCCACCTCGGGCCGAGCCGCTCCTCGAACCCTCGGTCGGTGGGCCGGTAGTAGTCGGTCTGGCCCTGCAGGTCCTCGGGCAGGTAGTCCTGCCGGGCCACCCCGTCCTGTTCGTCGTGGGCGTAGACGTAGCCGGCGCCGTGCCCGAGCCGGGACGCACCGGCATACCCGCTCCCTCGCAGGTGCGGGGGCACCTGGCCGCCCTTACCCGCCCGGATGTCGGCGATCGCTTCGTTGATGCCGAGGTAGGCGGCGTTGGACTTGGGCGCGAGGGCGTTGTGAACCACCGCCTGCGCGAGGATGAGCCGCGCCTCCGGCATGCCGATCTGGGCGACCGCGTGCATCGCGGCCACCGCCGTCTGGAGTGCAGTGGGGTCTGCCATCCCGACGTCCTCGGAGGCCGCGATGACGATCCGCCGGGCGATGAACCGCGGGTCCTCCCCGGCCTCGAGCATCCGCGCGAGGTAGTGCAGCGCAGCGTCGACGTCCGAACCGCGCATCGACTTGATCAGCGCGGACGCCACGTCGTAGTGCTGGTCCCCGGTCCGGTCGTAGCGCACCGACGCGTGCGCCACCGCCTGCTCGGTGTGCGCCAGCGTGATGGTCAGCGGGCCGTCGGGGTCGGCGCCGGGCGCCACCTCGTCGGCGGCCACCCCGGCGGCTGCCTCGAGCGAGGTGAGGGCACGGCGTGCGTCTCCCCCGGCGATGCGCACCAGGTGCGCCGCCGCGTCGTCCTCGAGCCGGTATGCCGCGTCGAGACCGCGTGGGTCGTCCACCGCCGCGCGGAGCACGTCCGCGACCTCCTCGTCGGACAAGGGCTCGAGCCTGATGAGCATGGAGCGCGAGAGCAGCGGCGCGATGACCGAGAACGACGGGTTCTCCGTCGTGGCTGCGACGAGGATCACCTGGCGGGTCTCGACGCCGGGGAGGAGTGCATCCTGCTGGGCCTTGGTGAACCGGTGGATCTCGTCGAGGAACAGCACCGTCTGCCGGTCGTACATGTCGCGCTCGCGGGCCGCCCTGTCCATCACGGCTCGCACGTCCTTGACCCCGGCCGTCACGGCGGACAGCTCCACGAACTGGCGGTCCGCGGCCGTCGCAACCAAGTGGGCGAGCGTGGTCTTGCCGGTGCCGGGCGGTCCCCAGATGATCGCGCTGAGCGCGCCGGCTGCCCCGCCGGAACCCTCGATCAGCCGCCGGAGCGGGCTGCCCTGACGCAGCACCGAGCCCTGGCCGCGCACCTCTTCCAACGAGGCCGGCCGCATGCGGACGGCGAGGGGCGGCAGGGAGGCCCCGCGCGGCATACCACCGTCGTCGGCACCCGCGGCGCTGGCGAACAGGTCCTCCTCGTCGGCGCCGGTTCCCACGGATGGCAGGCTATCTCCCGTGCCCGACCGTCCCGACCACCCGGACCGTTCCGCGTCGGCGTTGTCGCACCTGGGCGCGGGGGTCGCGCGCCACCCGAAGCTGGTGGTGCTGCTCTGGTTGGTGGCGGTGGTCGCAGGGTTCGCAACCTCGAGCGGCCTGCTCGGCGAGTCGCTGTTCCACCGGCTGACCAATGGTGAGCCGGTGGTCGCCGGGCCGAACCAGACCGGCCGGGACCTCCTCGTCGACAACGGGCACTCAAGCCTGTCGACCTACACGGTCCGCGTCGACGGGGTGCGGCTCGACTCACCGGAGGTCGCGAAGGCGGCGCGTGAGGCGGCGCGCGGCGTCCAAGCCATCCCGGGCGTGGCGTCGGTCGCGACGCCGTACGCCGTGCCGGGCGGGCTGGTTTCCCCCAAGGCCAAGCCGCTGCTCAAGGACGGCTCGCCGGCCTCGGACGGGTTCGTCACGGTCGTGACCCTCGCTGGCGACCCCGACCGGGCCACCCACCAACGCATCGAGAAGGCGGTCGACGAGGCGTTCGCCCCGGTGCACGCTGCGGCGCCGGGCGCCAGGATGACCAGCGGTGGGCTGCAGGGACTGATCGATGCGATCACCGGCCAGCTCGAGGTGGACCTGCGCACCGGCGAGGGCATCGCACTGCCGCTGAGCTTCATCGTCATGGTCGTCGTGTTCGGCGGGTTCCTCGCGGCCGGCATGCCGGTCATCGGCGCGATCGCATCGGTCTCGGGGGCGCTCGCCTCGCTGCTCGCGTTCTCCTACTTCATCGACCTGGACGCCAGCGCCGTCAACGTGGTCACGATCCTCGGCCTGGGGCTGTGCATCGACTACGGGCTGCTCACCGTGAGCCGGTTCCGGGAGGAGCTGCGGGCGCGTGCCCGCGGCATCCCGGCCGCCCAGATCCCGCGCGACATGGTGGGCGAGGCGACCGCCCGGACGGTGGACGCGGCCGGCCGCACGGTCGTCTTCTCCGGGCTCACCGTGGCGATCTCGCTCGGCGGGCTGATGGTGTTCGAGGCCCAGTTCATGAAGGCGGTCGGGGCGGCTGGCCTGTCCGTCGTGCTGATCGCGATGCTGGTGGCGCTGACGCTGATCCCCGCACTGTGCGTCCTCGGCGCGCGCCGGCTGCTCAAGCGGGGCACCGAGATGGCGCCCGAGCACGGGGTCTTCTCGAGGCTGGCCCAGTGGGTGCACCGGCGGCCGGTCCCCATCATCGTGGTCGTGCTGGTCGCGCTGGTGGGGCTCGCGCTGCCCGCGCTCGACCTGCGGCTGACCAACTCGGGCTCGGAGCTGCTGCCCACCAGCGCGCCACAGCGCCAGTTCTTCGAGGACATGGCCCGCGACTACCCGTTGCTCGGTGGCGCCGACCTGGTCGTCGTGACCCGGGCCGGGCTCCCCGAGACGCAGCGATACGCCGCCGCCCTACCCCTGGACGGCCGGGCCCACGTCATCGACGTCGAACGGGTCACCGACGACATCAGCGTCGTCGACCTCGACGTCGAGGGTGGCGCGCTCGGGGACCAGGCCAGGACGCTGGTCGACGAGATGTCGGCGCAGCGGACGCAGTTCGCCACGTATGCGGTCGGGCAGGCCTCGGGCCTCAAGGACTTCACGGCCTCGATGCTGGCTCGGGCACCCATCGCCTTCGGGCTGGTGGCGCTGGCCACGCTGGTGCTGCTCTTCCTCATGACCGGGTCCGTGGTGATCCCCGTCAAGGCGCTGCTCCTCAACGTGGTGTCGCTGGGGGCCGCGCTGGGCGTCATCGTCTGGGTGTTCCAGCACGGAAACCTGCAGGGGCCACTGGGATTCGACTCGGTGGGCGCGGTGGAGTCGACGATCCCGCTGCTGGTGCTCGCGTTCGGGTTCGGGCTGTCGATGGACTACGAGGTGTTCCTCATCTCGCGGATCGTCGAGCTGCACGAGCGCGGCTACTCCAACGACGACTCGGTGGTGGTGGGCCTGCAGCGCTCGGGTCGCATCATCACCTGTGCCGCCCTGCTCGTGGTGATCGTGTTCTCCGGCTTCGTCGTCGGAAAGCTGTTGGTGATCAAGGAGATCGGTGTCGGCCTGGCCATCGCGGTGCTGCTCGACGCCACGCTGGTGCGCATGCTCCTGGTCCCGGCCACCATGACCCTGCTCGGCGACTGGAACTGGTGGGCGCCGCGGAGCCTGCGCCGCTGGCACGCGAGGTTCGGGATCACCGAGTGACGCTGCACCGCCTGGACTCCCACGCCGAGCTCCTCGACGCGACCCGTGGCGACCCGTTCATCCGCTTCGACCTGCCCGACCCGCTGGAGCACCCGGCCTGGTTGCTCGACGACGCCGTCGCCGTGCCCCGGCGAACCCACACGCGCCGTCCCGGCCTCCTGGTGATGGGTCCGGCGGGCGACGCCGGGCGCCTGGTGGGTCGCCTGCTGGCGGCCGGCTCGTTGTCCGAGCTCGGGAGTGTCACCGTGTCGCGTGGCTCCCTCGACGCCGTGGCGGAGCACCTCCCGCTCGGTGAGGGCAACGAGTGGGAGTGGCTGTATGCCGCGTCGCCGCCACCGCGGGTCGCCGCCGAGACACGGATGCTGGCCTTGTCGGAGCGGGACCGCGACGACATCCGGACGCTGCTCGCCGAGGCCAACCCCGGGACGGACGCGCGGCCGTTCGAGTTCCCCGACCAGGTGTGGGTGGGCGCGCGCGACGCTGCCGGTCTGCTCGTGGCATGCGGAGTCCGTGAACCGAACCTGGCCGGGTGGCCGATCCTGTCGGGCATCACGGTGCACCCCACGCAGCGCGGCACCGGGCTGGGACTGGCCGTCACGGCATACCTCACCCGCGAAGCGGTCCGCGAGACCGGCGTGTGCACGCTCGGCCTCTACTCGCACAACGACGTCGCCCGCCGCGTCTACCACGGGCTGGGCTACACCGGCGACCACCACTGGTCGAGCCGCCGGACTCAGCCAAGGTGATGGGGAGGGTCTGAAGCGTCGAACGGTTGGCCTCTACAACTATCTGCCTACGCCGGATGCCCGACGCGGCAAGGGGATTCGCCTTCTACCGTAGGTCCTCGGCAGCCGGCAGTGCTGTCTCCTCGGGACGGAGAAGGGACGCATCCATGCAAACTCGAAGACTCCTCTTGGTGTCCGCGGTCGGAGCCATTCCTCTACTGGTCGCCGGCGCGGGCGGTGCTGCGGCGATGCCCGCGGGGGCCGGCATGGTCACGGTGGTGTGCGGCTCGACCACGTACCAGACGTGGACCAACGGCAACGGAAGCTTCACCGCCGCCCACGACGTCAACAGCACCTCGACGCTGATCCCGTTGGCGTTCGGACCCTCCACGTTCACCGTGTACGACCCGAGTGGCGCAGTGGTGGACCAGGAGAACGACCCCGCTTCAGTGAAGGGGATGTCGTCGAATGCGGCGGGGGCGCAGTGGTGCAGCTACACGCTCGCGTTCTCGAGCCCCGACGGGTTCCACATGGTCGGCACCGGCACGGTCATGGGGAAGGTCACCCCCGTGGCGGGAGGCTGACAGGCTGGCGGTTGCCTGGGGCGCGTCCGGCTCCTACTTGCGGGGCCGCCCACGGCCGCGCACCGGGTCCGCGCCCTTGGGTTCCCGCCCCGCCTCCGCCAGCGCGCGTCGGATGATGAGCTCGATCTGGGCGTTGACGCTGCGCAGCTCGTCGGCAGCCCACCGGGACAGTGCCGCGTGGACGGCAGGGTCGAGCCGGAGCGGGACCTGGTGCCGCTCCGCCCTGCGACGTGCTGGCTGCTCGGGCACGGTCAGGTGTAGAGGCTGCCCGTGTTGAGGACCGGCGAGGCGCTCTGCTCGCTGCAGAGCACGACCAGCAGGTTGGACACCATGGCGGCGCGACGCTCGTCGTCGAGCTCGACGATGGCCTGCGACTCGAGCCGCTCGAGGGCCATCTCGACCATGCCGACCGCACCCTCGACGATGCGGGAGCGGGCCGCCACCACGGCACTGGCCTGCTGCCGACGTAGCATCGCCTGCGCGATCTCCGGCGCGTACGCGAGGTGGCTGATCCGCACCTCGACGATCTCCACCCCGGCCACTGCCACCCGCTCCGCCACCTCGTGGGCCAGCTCTGCCGACACCAGGTCGGTGGACCCGCGCAGGGACTCCTCGTCACCTGTGGGGTCGTCGTACGGCCGGGTGGTCGCCACGTGACGCAGTGCTGCCTCGGACTGCACCCGCACGAAGTCCTGGTACCTCTCCACGGCGAAGCTCGCCCTGGCCGTGTCGGCCACCTGCCACACCACGATGGCCGCGATCTCCACCGGGTTGCCGCTCGCGTCGTTGACCTTGAGCGAATTGGTCTCGAAGTTGTGCACGCGGATCGAGACGGTGCGACGGGTGGTCAAGGGCACAACCATGCTGAGGCCGTTGCGCCGAGTCGTGCCGATGTAGCGGCCGAAGAACTGCACGACCTTGGTGGTCCCGGGCGACACGACGACCAGCGACGAGGCGATGAGCACGACGACCAACGCAAGTGCGGCCACGATCCACGACCGTCCCGTCGTCGACTCCGTGGAGCTGGCCATACCTTTGCCGATCCACACCATGACAGCCACGAGGACGAGGGCCACGCCGAGAGCGAGGAAGCCGTCGACCGCCCCGGCACGCCGCTCGCCAACGTCGACCCTGGCCCCCTGGTGACCGACGGGCTCGGTGGCCGGTGGCTGCGACGCCGGGTCAGCGCCGCTGGCCTCGAGTGTGTTGTTCATGCCTGCCTCCCGACCTCGAATAGATATCCAAGTGATATCACTTTTCCTGTGACTAGGGAAGCCACGGTGGTCGCGAGCTTGGCCTAGGTCGCGGAGGTGAGCAGTGCCCAGACCTCGTCGCGCAGCGTCTGCACGCCCGATGCGGGGTCGTGTCGGACGGCGTGGAGCCCGACGTCGAGTGCCGCCTGCACGTTCGCGGCGCTGTCATCGACGAATCCGACCGCGGCCGCGGGGAGGCCGAGGTCGTCGAGGATGTGGTGGAAGAACTTCCGCTCGGGCTTCGCCGCGCCGATCTCACACGAGTAGTAGACGCGGTCGAAGCGGGCGTCGTGCCCGAGGTGGTCGCGCATCCACTCACGTCGGTGGTCCTGCTGATTGGTCGCCAGGGCGCAGTGGACACCCGCGGCCCGCACCTCTCCGACGAGCCCCATGGCGGCCTGGTCGACCACCGTACGCTCCCAGAGCTCCAGCAGCGCCGGGACGTCGGTCCGCGCGTCGGGCCAGCTGTCCAGGACTCGCTCGAGAGTCCGCCGCAGCGGCTCCGAACCGCGCATCGCGCCCAGCTCGGCCTCGAACACGGCCTCCGCAAAACCTGGGCCGCCGGCGGTGTCGAGCGCCTCGACCCAGCCCACAGGCGAGTGCTGCAGGACGCCGTCGGCGTCCCAGAGCAGCGCGCGGAGCACCTCAGCCCTGCTTCGGGTTGACCTCTTCGGCGCCCTGCGGCGCAGGAGCGCTGTCGGTCGGCTTGGCGTCGACGCCCGCCTCCTTGCGTTGCTCCGCGGTGATGGGGGCCGGTGCTGCAGTCAAGGGGTCGTAGCCAGCGCCGGTCTTCGGGAAGGCGATGACGTCGCGGATCGACTCCGTGTCGGCGAGGAGCGAGACGATGCGGTCCCAGCCGAACGCGATGCCGCCGTGTGGCGGGGCGCCGTACTGGAAGGCGTCGAGCAGGAAGCCGAACTTCTCCTGCGCGTCCTCCGGCGACAGGCCCATGACCTGGAAGACCCGCTCCTGCACGTCACGGCGGTGGATACGGATCGAGCCACCGCCGATCTCGTTGCCGTTGCACACCATGTCGTAGGCGTAGGCGAGGGCAGGCCCCGGGTCGGTGTCGAAGGTGTCCTCGAACTCCTTCTTCGGGGAGGTGAAGGCGTGGTGCACCGCGGTCCACGCGCCGGCACCGACCGCGACGTCGCCGGCGGCCACAGCCTCGGACGACGGTTCGAACAGCGGCGCATCCAGGACCCAGAGGAAGGACCAGGCGTCCTCGTCGATGAGGTTGCAGCGCCGTCCGATCTCGAGTCGCGCCGCACCCAGGAGTGCGCGCGAGGTCTTCCGTGCGCCGGCGGCGAAGAAGACGCAGTCGCCGGGCTGTGCGCCGACCTGGGCTGCGAGGCCCTCGCGCTCCTGGTCCGACAGGTTCTTCGCGACCGGGCCGGCCAGCTCGCCGTCCTCCTGCACGAGGACGTAGGCCAGGCCCTTGGCGCCACGGCTCCTTGCCCAGTCCTGCCAGGCGTCGAGCTGCTTGCGTGGCTGCGAGGCACCGCCCGGCATGACGACCGCACCGACGTACTCGGACTGGAACACCCGGAACGGCGTGTCCGTGAAGTACTCGGTGCAGTCGACCAGCTCGTTGCCGAAGCGGAGGTCGGGCTTGTCGGTGCCGAACCGGGCCATGGCGTCGGCGTACGTCATCCGCTGGAAGGGCGTCTCGAGGTCGACGCCGATGAGCTTCCAGACCTCGGTGACGACTGCCTCGCCGAGCTCGAGCACGTCATCCTGCTCGACGAAGCTCATCTCGATGTCGAGCTGGGTGAACTCGGGCTGGCGGTCCGCGCGGAAGTCCTCGTCGCGGTAGCAGCGGGCGATCTGGTAGTACCGTTCCATCCCGGCCACCATGAGCAGCTGCTTGAACAGCTGGGGGCTCTGCGGCAGGGCGTACCAGCTGCCCGGCGCGAGCCGGGCCGGGACCAGGAAGTCGCGCGCACCTTCGGGGGTGGAGCGGGTCAGCGTGGGCGTCTCGATCTCGACGAACTCCCGCTCCCCCAGCACCTTGCGGGCTGCTGCGTTGACCTTGGAGCGCAAGCGGATCGCGCTGCCAGCGGAGGACTTCCCGGGCCTGCGCAGGTCCAGGTACCGGTACTTGAGCCGCGACTCCTCGCCGACCGTGACGCGCTCGTCGATCTGGAAGGGCAGCGCTGCGCTCGGGTTGAGGACCTCGAGCTCCTTGGCGACCACCTCGATCTCGCCAGTCGGCAGGTCGGGGTTCGCGTTGCCCTGCGGCCGCTCGCGCACCGCACCCACGACCCGCACGCAGTACTCGTTGCGCAGGTCGTGCGCGCCGCCCTCGGCCAGCACCTCGTC
>DASUKI010000039.1:0-4355 GCA_036278855.1 Pedococcus sp. | reverse complement strand
GTTCGCCGCGCGGTGCGACAGGCCGCGCCCGGCGGTGAGCAGCCAGACCGCCACCGCCGCGGGCACGACGAGGCTGGCGAGGATCACCACCAGGCCACCCCCGCGAGCCCCACGACGACGACCCCGGCGACGACCCACGCGAGCCCCGAGGCGGCGCGCTCGGTCGCGTGGGCGCGGTGGCCACCGCGCCCGGTCAGGGTGGTGGTGAGCGCTGCCCCGCGGACGTAGGCGTCGACGACCTCGCGGTCGAGGAAGACGACCAGCCGTGCGAGGGCCAGGACGGGGGTGGCGACCGTCGCGACGTAGAGCCGGTCGATCCCGAACCCGCTGTCGAACCTCGGCATCGACTCGGCCACCAGGCGCACCGCAGGGTCCTCGCCGCGGGCGAGGGCACGCACCCCGAACGCCGCGCCCACGACGAGCAGCAGGCTCATCAGCACCGCCCACCACGAGACGTGGCCGCCCACGTCGAGCAGCGGGGTCAACACGATGACGCCGCCCACGACCGTCAGCACCGCGAGCACGCCCACAGCCGCGCGGACGCCCACGGTCGCGGAGTCGGCGTCGTGCCGGGCCACGTCGGTGTGCCCCACGTCGTCGAGCACGAGCCACGCACGCATGCAGTAGGCCGCGGTCAGCGGCACCGTGAGCAGGCCGGCGAACAGCACCAGGCCGGGCCGGAGCTGGCCGGCGACGGTGCCGACCTCGGCGGCGGCGAGGACGTGCTCCTTGGAGACGAACCCGACCAGCGGCGGCACCCCGGCGAGCGAGAGCAGCCCCACGAACATCGCCGGGCGGATGAACAGGTGGCCGCGCTGCCCACCGCGCAGGGTCGCCGCTGCGGTGCCGCCCAGGGTCACGCTGAGCCAGCCGATGGCGAGGAACAGCAACGCCTTGAAGAACGCGTGCGAGTAGAGGTGCAGCGTGCCGGCCCCCGGGCCCTCCCTCGCCGGGACCACGGTCAGGGCGGAGAGCATCAGCGCCACCTGGCTCAGGGTGGAGTAGGCGAGGAGCCGCTTGAGGTCGCTCTGCCCGAAGGCGAGCAGCGCCGACCACACCATCGTCACGGCAGTGCTCGCCGCGAGCAGCCAGCGGGCGGGCCCGGAGGCGGCGAACAGGTCGAAGAGCTGCGCCAGCACGAAGGTGCCGGCCGCCACCATGGTGGCGGCGTGGATCAGTGCCGAGGCCGGGGCGGGGCCCTCCATGGCGTCGGGCAGCCAGTCGTGGAACGGGAACATCGCCGACTTGCCGAGGATGCCGATGAGCAGCAGGACCATCGGCAGGGTGGGTGAGTCACCGGCATACGAGGCGATCACGACGGGGTATGCCGTGGAGCCGGCGTGGGTGGCCAGCGCCACCACCCCGAGCACGAACCCGACGTCCGCGAGCCGGGTGACGAGGAAGGCCTTGAGCGCGGCCCGCCGCGCGCTCTCCTTGCGGCTCCAGTGGCCGATGAGCAGGTAGGAGCACCAGCCCATGACCTCCCAGCCGACGAGGGTGAGGACGAGGTCGGCGGACTGGACGGTCAGCAGCATGCCCGCGCTGAAGAGCGAGACCGTCGAGGCGAAGACGCCGAAGCGGTCGTCGTCGCGCAGGTACCAGGCGGCGAAGGTCTGGACGGCCCACGTGACGACCGCGACCACCGCGGCGATGAGCGCGACGGGGCCAGTTGCCTGCAGCTCCAAGGGAATCCGCAGTTCGCCGGCGTGCAGGGGCGCGAGCGTGTGCACGACCCGGGCGGGCTCGGCGGCGTGGACGGCGACGAGCTGCACGAGGGCGGCGAGGAGGGTGAGCAGCGAGCCGCCCACCGCGACGAGGCGGGCGGCCCGGTGGTCGAGGTGGCGGGCGACGAGCAGCCCGAGCGCGGCGGCGACCGCCGGGAGCAGCACGACCAGCCGCGCCATGGCGCCGCTCACCGCTCGGACCCGCCCTGCTCCGTGGCACGGGCGAGGTCGATGTCACCGCGCAGCCGGAAGACCGCGAGCACGACCGCGAGCGCCACGCTCACCTCTGCCGCGGCGATGGTGATGACGAAGAGCGTGAGCACGTTTCCGGCGACCCAGCGGTCGCCGCCGGCGGCGCTCGTCGCGACGAGCAGGACGTTGGCGGCGTTGAGCACCAGCTCGATCCCGATCAGGACGAGCACGGCGTTGCGGCGGGCGAGCACGCCGTAGGTGCCGAGCCCGGCGAGGACAGCGGCGAGCAGGTAGGGTCCGGCGAGGTGGATCATGCCGGATCCACGTCCGGTGCCGCGGCCTCCAGGTGCTCCTCGACGGCGGCCTCCTCGGCGGCCGCGGCCACCCGCGAGACCGCCAGCGCAGCGACGAGGGCCACGAGCAGCAGCAGCGAGAGCACCTCGAACGGCCAGACCCAGGTGCCGAACAGCTGCTCGGCCAGGGCGCTCGTGTGCGTCTCCACGCGCCGCACTGGCGAGGCCTGCCTCACAAGCGGCCAGAACGCCGCGCAGAGCAGCGCGGTGACGGCGGCGCCGAGCACTGCGGCGAGCGCCCGGTGAGTGGGGCTGGTGCTGACCTCACGGTTGGGGCCGATGGGCGCCCGGGTCAGCATCAGCGCGAACAGGACCAGCACGACGATCGCGCCGACGTAGACCAGGACCTGCACGAGCGCCACGAACTCGGCGCCGAGGACGAGGTAGCACCCGGCCAGCGAGCCCAGGCTGACCACCAGCCACAGGGCGGCGTGGACCACGTGGCGGGTGGTGACGGCGAGCAGCCCACTGGCGGCCGCGATCACGCCGACCGCTGCGAAGGCGACGTCGAGGCTGGTCACTCAGCGCCCCTGGGGCGTGGTACCCGAGGCGGCTTGTTGGCCGCGGCCACCTCCGCCGGCTCGGCCGAGCGGTCGTCGAGCGCCGGCGGCGGCGGGACCGTGGCCATCCACTGGCCGAGCCGGTCCTTCTCGTGCAGCAGGTCGCGGATGTCGAGCTCGGCGTACTCGAACTCGGGACTCCAGAACAGCGCGTCGAACGGGCAGACCTCGACGCAGATGCCGCAGTACATGCAGAGGCTGAAGTCGATGGCGAACCGGTCGAGCACGTTGCGCTGGCGCTCCCGGCCGCCGGGGGTGGTGGCCGGGATGGTCTCCTTGTGCGAGTCGATGTAGATGCACCAGTCGGGGCACTCGCGCGCGCAGAGCATGCACGAGGTGCAGTTCTCGTTGAGCAGCGCGATGACTCCGCGGGAGCGTGGCGGGAGGTGCGGGGCCGCGTCCGGGTACTCCGCCGTGTGGGTGGGCCTGGTCATGGTGCGCGCCGTGGTGGCGAGCCCCTTGAGGATCCCGGGAATCCCGGTGGCGGACGGCTTCCTCGCAGGTGTGCTCATGCGGTCATCACCACCCAGACGCCGGTGATCGCGAGCTGCGCCAGGGCGAGGGGCACGAGGACGAGCCAGGCGAGCCGCTGGAGCTGGTCCTCGCGCAGTCGCGGCCAGGCCACTCGCAGCCAGATGACGACAACGGCCACCACGAACCCCTTGAGCAGGGTCCACAGCCAGCCGAGCTGGTCGCTGGCCAAGCCGTGCCAGCCGCCGAGGTAGAGCACCGCGAAGAGCAGCGACATGACGACGATCCCGGCGTACTCGGACAGCAGGAAGAACGCGAACCGGAGCCCGGTGTACTCGGTGTAGGCGCCGAAGACGATCTCGGAGTCGGCGACCGGCATGTCGAAGGGCGGACGCTGCAGCTCGGCGACAGCGGCGACGAGGAACACGACGGCACCGGGCAGCTGCCACAGCAGCCACCACGGGGACCACGCCTGCGCGATACCGCTCAGGGACAGCGTGCCGGCGGCAAGGCAGAGCGAGGCGACGGCCAGGACCAGGGGCAGCTCGTAGGAGAGCAGCTGCGCTGCGGCGCGCATCGCACCGAGCAGCGAGTACTTGTTGGCGCTGGCCCACCCAGCCATGAGGGTGCCCAGGATGCCGACCGCCGTGACGGCGAGGACGAAGACGGCCGAGGCGGGGAGGTCGGTGCCGACCACGCTGGGCGACAACGGGATCGCCGCCAGCGCGACGAGGTAGGGCACCATGGCCACCGCCGGCGCGAAGCGGAAGACCCGCTTGTCCGCGGCCGCCGGGGTGATGTCCTCCTTCTGCACGAACTTCACCCCGTCGGCAACCAGCTGGGTCCACCCGTGGAACCCCCCGGCATACATTGGCCCGAGCCGGCCCTGCATGTGTGCCATCACCTTGTGCTCCGTCTGACCCACCAGGAGGGGCAGCACGAGGAACGCGGCGAGCACGCCGACGGAGCGAAGCACGACCTCGACGGCGTCGCTCACCGTGGCCCCCACTCGGGGTCGGGCACGCCGGGAGCGCTGACCCGGCGACGACCGGTCG
>DASUKI010000038.1:0-5680 GCA_036278855.1 Pedococcus sp. | reverse complement strand
GCCGGGTGGAAGTCGACCTGCCGGCCGCGCTCGATCAGCTCCGCGTTGAGCTCGGCGTCGCGGCCGCCGTTGCGGATGTACCACTGGCGCGAGGTGACGATCTCGAGCGGCTTCTCACCGCGCTCGTAGAAGTTCGCCTTGCGCTGGGTCGGCGTGGGCTCACCGTCGAGGTCGCCCGACGCGCGCAGGGCGGAGACGATCGCCTCGCGCGCGCCGAAGGTGGTCTTCCCGGCGAGCTCGCCGGTGAAGAGCTCCTCACCCGGGCCGCCCGCGACCCACTCGGGGGTGTCGGCCTGGATCCGGCCGGACCGGGTGATGATGGAGCGGGTCGGCAGCTGCAGCTCGCGCCACCACATCACGTCGGTGAGGTCGCCGAAGGTGCAGCACATCGCGATGCCGGCGCCCTTGTCCGGCTCGGCCGCCGGGTGCGCGAGCACCGGCACCTCGACCCCGAACAGCGGTGAGCGGACCGTGGTGCCGAACAACGCGGCATACCGCTCGTCGTCGGGGTGGGCGATCAGCGCCACCACCGCCGGGATGAGCTCCGGGCGCGTCGTCTCGATGTGGACCGGCCCGTCGGCCCCGTGGAACGCCACGCGGTGGAAGTGCCCCGGGTAGTCGCGGGCCTCGAGCTCGGCCTGGGCGACCGCGGTCTGGAAGGTGACGTCCCACAGCCCCGGCGCCTCGGCCTGGTAGGCCTCGCCGCGGGAGACGTTGCGCAGGAACGCGCGCTGGGCCGTCGCCCGCGACCGGTCGTCGATGGTGCGGTAGCTGATGTCCCAGTCGTAGGAGTGGCCGAGCCGGACGAACAGCGACTCGAACGCCTCCTCGTCCTTGACGGTGAGCTCGTCGCACAGCTCGATGAAGTTCTGCCGCGAGATCGGCATCGCGTCGGCGGCCTTGATGCTCTTGGCATCGCCGCGGTGCGGGGGCTCGAAACCCTCGACGTGGTGGAGGGAGGCGTCACCGCGCACCCCGTAGTAGTTCTGCACGCGCTTCTCGGTCGGCAGGCCGTTGTCGTCCCACCCGATCGGGTAGAACACCTCGAACCCCGCCATCCGCTTGTACCGCGCCATGCAGTCGGTGTGGGTGTAGGAGAACACGTGGCCCACGTGCAGCGAGCCCGACGCGGTGGGTGGCGGTGTGTCGATCGCGAAGACCGCCTCACGACCCCGCTCGAGCGCCCGCGCCCGGTCGAAGCGGTAGGTGCCCTGCTCGCGCCACACCTGCGCCCACTTGTCCTCGAGCCCGTCGATGGAGGGCCGGTCGGGGATCGTGGCGGCGCGAGGCGTGGAGGGGGCGTCGGTCATGGCGTGAATCCTCCCATCAGCGCGGGGCCGGGTTCCAACCGGTTGCCACTAGGTTTGCTGCATGGAGCCGGTCTACCGGGGCGTGATCGCCTTCGCCCGCAGCCTGTTCGCCGCGCAGGGCCTGCGGATCACGATCCGCGGCCAGGAGAACGTCCCCCGTGCGGGTGGGGCGGTGATGGCCATCAACCACACCGGCTACTTCGACTTCACGTATGCCGGGCTGTCGGCCCTGCGCTCAGGTCGCCTGGTGCGCTTCATGGCGAAGAAGTCGATCTGGTCCAATCCCGTGGCGGGCCCGCTCATGAAGGGGATGAAGCACATCCCGGTGGACAGGGATGCCGGCACCGAGTCCTTCGGCGCGGCCGTTGCCGCGTTGCGCCGGGGCGAGGTCGTCGGCCTGTTCCCGGAGGCGACCATCTCGCGCTCCTTCGAGCTCAAGACGTTCAAGTCCGGCGCCGTCCGGCTCGCCCAGGAGGCGGGCGTACCGCTGCTGCCAACCACGATCTGGGGGTCGCAGCGCGTCTGGACCAAGGGCCACCCACGCCGCCTGGGGCGACACGGCATACCGCTGCTCGTCACGGTGGGGGAGCCGCTCACGGTCAGCGCCGACGAGGACCCGGCCGCGGCCACCGGACGGCTCAAGGCGGCCATGGACGCCCAGCTGCGCACCGACCAGGCCGCCTACCCGGTGTGGCCGGACGAGGAGCGACACCTCCTGCCGGTCCGGCTGGGCGGCAGCGCGCCGAGCCTGGAGGAGGCCGACGCCCTGGATGCCGCCGAGCGCCAGCACCGGCGGGCCGCGTCCTGACCGGGATGAGCGCTCCCGGCAGTCACCGCTGAGCGGTCCGCTTGCCCCCGCCGGAGGCCGCGGTGTGCTTGGCGTGACCGTAGGCGTGTCCCTTGGCCCTGTCCTTGGTGTGGCCCTTGGCCTTGCCCTGTCCGTGAGCCTTGGCGTGGCCCTTGGCCTTGCCCTGTCCGTGAGTCTTGGCGTGGCCCGTCGCCTTGGCCGGATGGGTCTTGGTGTGGCCCGTGGCCTTGCCGTGTCCATGGGTGCTCGGCGTCGTCCGTGGTGGGGACACCGGCGGTTGGGACACCGGAGTGGAGGGCTCCTGGGTGGGCGGCGGTGTCGCCGGCCCCTTCGGCGGCCCCGCCGGCGGCGTGTCGGTCACGACTGCCCCGGGGCCCGGGGCGTTGCCCGGGACGCTGACGACCTGCACGGCGAGCTGCACCCTCCCGAGCGAGACCGTGCCCTGCGCACCGGTGGCCGTCTGTCCGGCCCCGGGCTCGGGCTTGGTGACGGCAGGTGGTTGTGGAGGCGTCACTGGCTGTCGCCCGGTGGTCGGTGGCTCCGGTTGCCCGGCGTCTCCACCGGCGGGCGGACCGGTGCGCGCCGGGCCAGCGGCGCTCGGGGCCCCCTGGTGCCCGTGACCGCCGAACAGGTCGGGAAGCAGGCCGTTCCAGGCCGCCCCCACGCCACCCACGGCAATGGCCGCCGCCGCGGCGGTGGCACCGACCCACCCGAGGTGGCTCGCCGCGCCCGCAGTGGTGCCGGCGGAATGGCCGGCCGCGCTCGACGCGTGAGCCGCTGGGACGTCCAGGAGGTTGAGGGCGGACGGCTGGCCCACCGCCCCCACGGCCGCTGCCGACGCGGCAACGGTCCCCACCGCAGCGACTCGCCGCTGCGCCGGCTCGTTGGCGAACAGGTGGAGGACCACCGGCAAGTCGGCGAGCTCGTCCGGACGCGCCGGTGCACGCAGCGCCTTCACCAGCGTGAACAGGGGAAGGCCCACGTGCTCGAGTGCCTGGTCCAGGCCCGTCCGCACGCTCGCTGCGTCGCGGCCCGTCAGCCGGCAGATCGCCTCGCGGTTGAGCCAGGCCGTGGCGCGCATCGCCAGCAGGTCGGCCTCGTCCGGCGGGCACGCCCGCAGTGCGGCGATCGTGCTGTCCACACGGTCGGGGACCTCGTCAGGAGCCGTCGCGGCCGGCGCCGCGCCAATGCCTTGCGCTGGGCCGGGTGCGCCGACTGCGACAGTCGAGTCGGCGGGGCCGTCGGCCGCTCCAGCCACCTCCAGGTCGGCGAGAGCCATGGGCGGCAGGTGGTCGGTGGGGTCGACCAGGTGGCTCCACGACTCGCGCTGGCGGGCGTCCTCCACCGTGAGCCGGGCCGCGCCCACCACGAGCTCGAGCCAGGCGTTCTCGTCCGCCGCGCTCGTGGGCAGCCGACGCAGCAGGGTGGTCCAGGTCGTCAGGGCGAGGTTCGTGGGGTCGGCGTCGCTGACCACGCGGAGGTACCGGACGAGGGCCGGGTTGGTGAGCTCGTAGAGGCTCGCGAAACTCGCCTCGCCGCCCTCTTGGGCGCCAAGGAGGGAGGTGGCGATTTCCCCCGACACCAAACCAGTGTCTCCCCAGAACAGTCAGCGTCGCCTCAGCCGTTCGGCCGAGGTTCGTCCCGTTTGCTTGGGGCAGCGTCACACTGCGTGACCCAGGTGCGCCATGGCCTGGCGGAGCAGGACGCCGTGGCCGCGTTCCATCTCCTCCAGCAGGCTGGGGTCAACCGCCTCGTGGGGACTGAGCCAGGCCAGGTCGAGGGCGTCCTGCTGCGGCTGGGCGTCGCCAGCGACCGGCACGACGAAGGCGAGCGAGACCGCGTGCTGGCGTGGGTCGTGGTAGGGCGTCACCCCTGGGGTCGGGAAGTACTCGGCCACGGTGAACGGGATGGGACTGGCCGGCACCTGGGGGAGGGCCATCGGGCCGAGGTCCTTCTCGACGTGTCGGATGACTGCGTCGCGGATCCGCTCGTGGTAGAGCACCCTCCCGCCCACGAGCTCGCGGTTGATCGAGCCGTCCGAGGAGGCGCGCAGGAGCAGGCCGACGTCAGTGACCGTGCCGCGGTCGTCGACCCGCACCGGCACGGCGTCGACGTAGAGGATCGGCAGCCGTTCCCTGGCGGCGTCGAGCTCCTCTCGGGTCAGCCAGGCTCCCTGGCGCTCCAGCTCGATCGGGCTCATGCCCCGTTTCTACCAGCCGCCGCTCCAGACGCGGCGGGTCAGGAGGTGTAGACGCGGCCGGGGTTGAGGATGCCGCGCGGGTCGAACAGCGCCTTGATGCCCCGCTGCCGCTCGATCTCCGCCGCACCCAGCTCGAGCGGCAGCCACGGCGCCTTGAGCGTCCCCACCCCGTGCTCGCCGGTGATCGTGCCGCCCATGCCCAGCGCGGCCTCCACGATCTCGGTGAACGCCTGCTTCGCGAGCGCTTGGCTCCCCTCGACCGCGGGGTCGAAGAAGATCGACGGGTGCAGGTTGCCGTCCCCGGCGTGGCCGGCCATGACCACCTCCAGCCCGTGCCGGGCCGCGATCGCCTGGCCCTGCCCGATCAGCTCGGTGAGGCGCCCGACCGGCACGCACACGTCCTCGAGGTACCGCGGCCCCTTGGCCTCCAGCGCGGGGCTCAGCGCGCGGCGACCGGCGAGCAGCAGGTCGGCCTCGTCCGGGTCGTCCGCCGTCGCGACGTCCACGGCACCCGCCTCGGTGAGCAACGCGGCATACCGCTGCACGTCGTCGCCCGTGTGGTCCGGTCGGTCGGACTGCACGAGGATGACGGCCGCGCAGTCCTGCGGGAACCCGTAGTCCGCCAGCGCCTGGATCGCGGCGATGGCTGCGCGGTCCAGCAGCTCGACGAGGCTGGGCCGGTGTCGCTCGCCGCGCAGGGCGACGATGGCGCGGCTGGCGGCGTCGAGGGAGTCGAACGTCGCGAGCGCGGTGAGCGCCGGGTCGGGTGCGGGGATGAGCCGGGCGGTGACCTCGGTGACCACCCCGAGCGTGCCCTCCGAGCCGACGAACAGGCCGGTCAGGTCGAGGCCGGCCACACCCTTCGCGGTGCGGTGGCCGGTACGGATGACCTCGCCCCCGGGCAGGACCACCTGCAGCGCCTGGACGTAGTTCGCCGTGACGCCGTACTTCACGCAGCACAGACCCCCCGCGTTGGTCGCCACGTTGCCGCCGATGGTGCAGAACGCCGAGCTGGCCGGGTCGGGTGGGTAGAACAGGGCCTGCTCGGCGACCGCGTCCTTGAGCGCCTTGTTGAGGATGCCCGGGCCGACGACCGCGATCCCCTCCAGCGGGTCGATCGTGTCCACCTGGGCCATGGCCTCGAGGTTGAGGACGACGCCGCCCTCGATCGCCACGGATGCGCCGGTGAGCGAGCTGCGTGCCCCCTGCGGCACCACCGGAGTTCGCGTCTCGTGGGCCCAGCGCATCACCTCCACCACGTCGTCGAGACCGCGGGCGCGGACCACCTCGAAGTGGTCCGGCGCCTGCGCCCCGACGCTCTGGTCCACGGCGTAGGTCGCCTTGACGTCGGGGTCCACGACC
>DASUKI010000037.1:0-3705 GCA_036278855.1 Pedococcus sp. | reverse complement strand
CTCTTCGAGTACCTCCAGGCGCCGGCGGAGGAGGCCGAGCACGGGTTCGAGCTCGAGGGGTCGGTGCTCTCACCCGACGACGTGGCCGGGTGGTTGGAGGAGTATGCCGCGGCGGGAGTCCGCGTCGGCGTCCACCTCGTGGGGCAGTGGGGTCGAGGGACCGGGGACCTCACCGCCCTGGCGTTGGCCACCGACGGCGACGCCGCGGCATACCTCGACGTCACGACGCTGGACCCCAAGGGAGAGGCGGCGGTCGGGGCCTGGCTGGGGGACGCGAAGCGGCCCAAGGTGCTCCACGACGCGAAGGGGCCGATGCTCGCGTTCGCCGCGCGCGGGTGGGAGCTGCAGGGCGTCGCGACCGACACGGCGCTCGCGGCCTACCTCGTGCGGCCCGACCAGCGGTCCTACGACCTCGCCGACCTCGTGCTGCGGCACCTCGGGCGCGAGCTGCGCGCCGAGACGGAGGACACCGGGCAGGGGCTGCTCGACTTCGGCGACGAGGAACTCGGTGGCGCCCGGGACGCGATGGTGCGGGCGCGGGCGGTGCTCGACCTGGCCGCCTCGCTCGAGACCCAGCTGGATGCCACGGGCGGCGCGGCACTGCAGCAGGAGGTCGAGCTGCCGCTGGAGTACGTCCTGGCGGGCATGGAGCGCACCGGCATCGCGGTCGACGTGGACCAGCTGACCGAGCTCGAGAAGGACTTCGCCGCCAAGGTGCGCCAGGCCCAGGAGGACGCCTACGACGCGATCGGCGGGGAGGAGATCAACCTCGGCTCGCCCAAGCAGCTGCAGGTCGTGTTGTTCGAGACGTTGGGGCTGCCGAAGACGCGGCGCACCAAGACCGGGTACACCACCGACGCCGACGCGCTCTCGGACCTCTACGTCAAGACCGAGCACCCGTTCCTCGAGGCGATGCTGCGCCACCGCGACGCGACCCGGCTGCGGGTGACCGTCGAGGGGCTGATCAAGTCGGTGGCCGACGACGGCCGGATCCACACCACCTACCAGCAGACCATCGCGGCGACCGGGCGGCTGTCCTCGACCGACCCCAACCTGCAGAACATCCCGATCCGCACCGAGGAAGGGCGCCGGATCCGCGAGGTGTTCGTCGTGGGGGAGGGTTTCGAGTCGCTGATGTCGGCGGACTACAGCCAGATCGAGATGCGGATCATGGCGCACCTCTCCGGCGACGAGGGGCTGATCACCGCGTTCCGCTCGGGGGAGGACCTGCACCGGTTCGTGGGGTCGCGGGTCTTCTCGGTGTCGCCGGAGGATGTGACGCTCGAGATGCGCTCGAAGGTCAAGGCGATGTCCTACGGCCTGGCCTACGGGTTGTCGGCGTTCGGGCTGTCGAAGCAGCTGACGATCTCGACCGGCGAGGCGCAGGGGCTGATGGATGAGTACTTCGCCCGGTTCGGCGGGGTGCGGGACTACCTGCGCGACATCGTGGCCCAGGCGCGTGCGACCGGGTACACCGAGACGATGCTGGGGCGCCGCCGTTACCTGCCGGACCTCACCTCCGACAACCGGCAGCGTCGTGAGATGGCCGAACGGATGGCGCTCAACGCGCCGATCCAGGGCTCGGCCGCCGACATCATCAAGGTCGCGATGCTGCGGGTCGAGCACGGACTGCGCGAGGCTGGGCTGACGTCGCGCCAGCTGCTGCAGGTGCACGACGAGCTCGTCATCGAGATTGCACCGGGGGAGCGCGAGGCGGTCGAGGAGCTGGTGCGCCGCGAGATGGGCGGCGCGGTCGAGATGGACGTGCCGCTCGACGTGAGCGTCGGGGTCGGCCGGTCCTGGCACGACGCCGCCCACTGAGCGAGATCTGTTGGCCGCAAGCGTGGCGTTGCCGAGTCTCCGCTGTGGCGTGCCACCGCACCGTAGATGGGGCAAACAGACCAAACGGCTGATGCGTTATGGGCGACTTGCGGGAATTCGACCTCGAAGCGTGCATGAGCGGCTCGGCATGCCCCATACTCTCCGGTAACCACGCACCCGCCCCCCTGACGACGGGTGCATTCCCGTGTGAGGTGCACATGCGCAGAGGCCTGTTTGTCGGTCTCGTGTTGGCCGGGTTCGCGGCCCTGATCATCGGACTGGGGCAGTTGTTCGGGCTCGACCTGCAGCATGTGGCGCTGCTGGGTGCGGCGCTCGGCGGAGTCCTCGGCCTCGTCCCCCACCAGCCGCCGCTGGGGAAGCTGGGTGGCTTCCTGCTCGGTTTCGTCGTGGCCTGGATCGGGTTCGCACTGCGGGCCGCAGTCCTGCCGGACTCTGCCAGTGGGCGAGCGGTTGCCGCGTTCATCGTGGTTGCGATCGTTGGCATCGCGTGTGCCGTGAGCATGGGCAGGCTGCCCTTGTGGAGCGCCCTGATCGGGGCCGCCGCGATCGTAGGAGCGTACGAGGAGACCTACACCAACGCACCCTCGCAGTTCTTGAAGGAGTCCCCGGCTGCTGGCACGACGGTGCTCCTGGCGGTGGCGCTCGGCTACCTGGCCGCCTCGCTGATCCCCCAAGGAGAGGGAGAGAGCGACAGCCGTAGCACGTGGGACTGGTTCTCGCGCGGCTCCCAGACGCGCAACGACGACGTGGAGACGGTCGGCATCGACGGCCTCGTGGCAGGAGACAACAAGTGATCAGGAAGTCCGTGAAGCTGGCTGGTGCGGCGTTCTTCGTCGCCCCCGCGGCGGCGGTCCTCGCTGCCGGGCCTGCGTTGGCCGCCTCGAGCGGCGACGTGGTCGTGTCGAACACCGAGACCGTGCAGGCCTACCTGGACGCCACCGGGAATCTCGACGTGGCTCGCGTGTACGAGCAGGTGGCCATGCAGGGCAAGGGCACAGTCGACCTGTCGAACCCCGTGGAGTCCAAGGGGCTGCGCAACCTTGACGGCTTCGGCGGGTTCGAGGTCAAGGGCGGCAACATGGTCGGCACCTACCAGGTGGACGGTGAGAAGCGGCTGCGCGCGGTCAGCGACTACACGAAGAAGCTGCCCCTCGAGGTCGAGGTGAAGTACACGCTCGACGGCAAGGCGGTGAAGCCCGGCGACGTGGTCGGCAAGAGCGGCCTGCTCAAGGTGCAGTACACCGTCCGAAACGTGACCGGGCAGCCGCAGGACGTGTCGTTCAACGACGGCACCGGCAAGACCGCCACCGCGTCAGAGGACGTCGTCATCCCCATGGTGGGCTCGCTCTCCACCGTCCTGCCCTCGAACTTCACCGACGTGCAGTCGGACGAGGCCAACATGGCCGGTGATGGCCACGGCGGCACCAAGATGTCGTTCACGATGACGCTGTTCGGCCCGATCGGAAAGCCGGAGGCCACCTTCGGGTACCAGGCCAAGATCTCCGACGGGGTCATCCCGAAGGCGAGCATCTCGGCCCTGCCGGTGAGCCCGCTGGACAGCCCCTCGTTCAAGGGTGGAGCGGAGTCCTACAAGGGCGGCGCCGAGACCGGCGCAACGCTGACAGCTGGCGCCACCGAGATCGACGCGAACCTGCTCAAGCTGCGCGACGGTGCTGGCGACCTGCTCGCCGGGCTGATCAAGCTGCGCGACGGCGCTACCCAGCTCAACGCCGGCCTCGCCGGTGAGGCCGCGCCAGGCGCCGCCCAGCTCGCAGACGGAGCGAACAAGCTCAAGGGCGGCACGAGCCAGCTCTCGGCTGGTGCCAAGTCCGCGAAGGATGGCGCCGACCAGGTGGCAGATGG
>DASUKI010000036.1:0-3117 GCA_036278855.1 Pedococcus sp. | reverse complement strand
GGTCCGCTACACCCCCGACGAGCACGACCTGCTCGGGCTCGAGCGCAACCTCAAGGCGGTGTGGGCGGCGATCGAGCGCGCCGCCCGCAACGGCGACTGGCGGCCGAAGACCTCGCGACTGTGCGACTGGTGCGACTACCGACACCTGTGCCCGGCGTGGGGCGGCACTCCCCCACCGCTGCCCGACAACGCCGCCGAGCTGGCGTTGGACCCGGTCGCCTCGGGTCAAGCCGTGCCGGCCGACGACTGAGGCGCCCGTGCCCCGTCGAAGAACCGCAGCAGGTCGGCCGGGGTGATCCCGACCAGGCTCGGCACCTGGATGGCTCCCCGAGTCACGGGGACCGGCACCACGTGGGGCACCGCAAGGGTGGGCACCCCGGCGGCCACGGCCGAACGGACTCCGGTCGGCGAGTCCTCGATGGCGATGCTCTGCGCGAGCTCGACCCCGAGCGCCCGCGCCGCGGCGAGGTACGGCTCCGGGTGCGGCTTGCCGTGCTCGACCTCGTCCCCGGTGATCACGGCGTCGAACGCTCCCGACGGGAGGGCCGCGACGACGGCGTCGGCGAGCGCGCGCCACGACATGGTCACCAGGGCGCTCGGAACCCCCGCCTCCCGCAGGGCGGCCAGCAGCTCCACGGCGCCCGGCCGCCAAGGAACGTGGTCGCGCACCTGCGCCACCACGCGGGTGAGCAGCTCCTCGATGATCTGCACGGGCTGGAGCTCGACCGGGCTGTTGTCCCGGATGAACTGTGCCGAGACCATGAGGTCGTTGCCGACCAGCTGGTGGGCGTACTCGTCGTTCCAGACGCCGCCGGCCTCCTCGACGATCGAGTGCTCGGCGTTGATCCAGTAGGGCTCCGTGTCGACCAGGGTCCCATCCATGTCCCAGAAGACGGCGGCGGGCAGGGCGGTCACGGTCGCGAGTGTACGGCGCGTCCCCACGTCCGGGAGGTGGCGTGCGTAGGCTGGGAATGGACGCGGCCGGCCGGGCTGCGCCCCGATCTGCAGCACGGCGACGAGGAGGACCTTGGTGATCGAGCTCGAGGACGTGCCGGAGCTGGACAACCCGGTCGTGATCGCCGCCTTCGAGGGATGGAACGACGCGGGCGAGGCCGCCACCGCGGCCGTCGACCACCTCGTCGAGGTGTGGGACGCGGAGGCGATCGCCGCGCTCGACCCCGAGGACTACTACGACTTCCAGGTGAACCGGCCGCGCGTCGTCGTCGACGAGGGCCGCCGTCGCATCCACTGGCGCACGACCCGGATCCTGGTGGCGCACCCCGAGGGGATGGACCGCGACGTGGTGCTGGTGCAGGGCATCGAACCGTCCTTCCGGTGGCGCGCGTTCACCATCGAGCTGATGGAGTTCGCGCAGCAGGTGGGCGCCACCGCCGTGTTCACCCTTGGCGCCCTCATGGCGGACGTCGCGCACACCCGGCCCATCCCGGTCACCGCCACGTCCGATGACGAGGACGTGCTGCACCGCTTCGACCTCGAGCCCAGCCGTTACGAGGGCCCCACCGGCATCGTCGGGGTGCTGGCGGACGCCGCGACCCAGTCCGGCCTGCAGTCCATCTCGTGCTGGGCGGCGGTGCCGCACTACGCCGGCCACTCCCCCTCCCCGAAGGCGACGCTGGCCCTGGTGTCCCGCCTCGAGGAGCTCCTCGACGTCCCGATCCCACACGGCGACCTGGCCGAGGGGGCCCGTGCCTGGGAGCGCGGCATCAACGAGCTCGCCGACACCGACGAGGAGGTGGCGGAGTACGTCCAGACCCTCGAGGAGGCGCAGGACACCGCCGACCTGCCCGAGGCGAGTGGCGACGCGATCGCCCGCGAGTTCGAGCGCTACCTGCGCCGGCGCGGGCAGGAGGGCACCGGGTAGGGCTCCCTAGGGCAGCAGGGCGCCCTCGAGGAAGCGGTAGGTGACCTCGACGTAGGCGTCGCGGTCCCAACCACGACCCAGCACGAATGCGTCGTAGAGCTCACCGGCGGCGTGCATGAGGACGTCGCGCACCTGGGCGGGTGTCAGCCCGGGGCGCACGTGGCCGCCGTCGAGCAGGTATGCCGCGTTGTGCGTCATGCGCTTCGCCCGGGCCTGCTCCACCTCCTCGAAGAGCACCGCGGCACCTTCGTCGACCTGTGCCGCGGCGCGCATCATGGCGTGCAGTGGCGCGCCGACCTCGCTCACCTCGGCCGACAGGACGGCCCAGCTGCGCAGGATCACCCGCGGGTCGCTGGCAGCCGCCGACACCTCGTCCGACCGGGCCTCCGCAGGCCGGCGCTGCTGCCCCAGCAGGGCGCGGTCCCACACTGCGCGGGCCAGGCCGGCCTTGGACCCGAACGACTTGTAGACCAGCTCGGCACTGACCCCTGCGTCCTCGGCGACCTGCGCGACGGTGGTGGCGACGTACCCGTCGGCCAGGAACCGGGAACGCGCGGCGGCGAGCACCTCCAGGCGCCGCTGGGCCGATGCCCGCCGGCGACCGCTCGCGTCGTAGCGCCGCCCCGCCGGAGGCGGCGAGCCGACCGCCGTTCTCGAGCCGGCCGCAGCCCCCGAGCCCTTGACGTCACGACCCATGCGGAGGATCCTTCCAGTTCAGATACACATCACTGTATCGAATTACTCTCCACCCGAGGTCACCATGCCCGATCCACTTGGGCTGCCACCGACGCTGCAACGCCTGGTGACCGCCACCGACGCCCACGACCTGGACGGCCTCGTCGCCTGCTTCGCCGACGACTACCGGCTCGTCATGCCGAACCACCCCTCGCGCAGCTTCACCGGCCCCGGCCAGGTGCGGCGCAACTGGGAGCAGTTCTTCGCCCTCATCCCCGACATCCGCGCGACCCTCAGGGATGCCGTCCCCGGTCGCGGGGACGAGTGGTGGACCGAGTGGGAGATGTCCGGCACCCGCCTCGACGGTAGCCGCCACCTCTTCCGAGGGGTGATGATCATGACCGTCGGCCGGCAAGAGGGCGACCTGGTGCGTGCCAACCGGTTCTACCTCGAGCCGACCGACGACGAGGGCGTCGAGACGGGCGTCGACGCCGCGGTCGCGGAGCTCACCCACGCGGACCGGACGCCATGATCACCATCGTGGGAGGCACCGGTCGGCT
>DASUKI010000035.1:0-7094 GCA_036278855.1 Pedococcus sp. | reverse complement strand
GAGCAGCGCCGTGACCATGCAGTCGGCGCAGTGCGTGTCGCGCACCGGGCAGCTCTGGCAGTCGATGATCATCGCGGTCACCTCTCTTCTCGGGACATCCGTCCTCCAGCTGTCCACGACGCTACGAGACGGCACCGACAGCCGGGCCCACGCGGCATACCGGGCAGCTGGTCACGCACCCCGGCGCCGGTGCGCCTGCCGGACGCTGTCACACCCGCGGCCTACCGTCGGGTCCATGCAGGCGGTGCAGGGCACGTTCGACGACCTGGGCACGGCGCTGGCCGGTGTCACGTTCGTCGTCGTCGACCTCGAGACCACCGGCGGCAGCCCCCAGGACTCGGCGATCACCGAGGTCGGGGCGGTCAAGGTGCGCGGCGGCGAGGTGCTCGGCGAGTTCCAGACCCTGGTCAACCCCCACCTGCCCATCCCGGCGTTCATCCAGACCCTCACGGGCATCACCACCGCGATGGTGGCCCAGGCACCGCCGATCGAGTCGGCGCTGCCCGCGTTCCTCGAGTTCGCCCAGGGCGCCGTGCTGGTGGCACACAACGCGGGGTTCGACATCGGCTTCCTCAAGGCCGCGACCGCCGCCCAGGGCCTGGGCTGGCCCGGGTTCCCCGTGCTCGACACCGTCCACCTGGCCCGGCAGCTGGTCACCCGCGACGAGGCCCGCAACCACAAGCTGTCGAGCCTCGCCGCGCTGTTCGGCTCCCCCACCACGCCCGACCACCGCGCGTTGCACGACGCGCGCGCGACCGTGCACGTGCTGCACGGCCTGCTCGAGCGGGTCGGCAACCTCGGCGTCCGGACCCTCGAGGAGCTGTCCAGCTACACCTCCCGGGTGACGCCGGCCCAGCGCCGCAAGCGGTGGCTCGCCGACGGCCTGCCCAGCGAGCCGGGGGTCTACCTCTTCAAGGACGGCCAGGGCCGGGTCCTCTACGTCGGCACGTCGGTCAACATCCGTGGGCGCGTGCGCAGCTACTTCACCGCCTCCGAGCAGCGCAGCCGGATGGCCGAGATGGTCGGGCTCGCCGAGAGCGTGACCCCCGTCGTCTGCGCGACCGCCCTCGAGGCCGAGGTCCGCGAGCTGCGGCTGATCGCGGAGCACAAGCCGCACTACAACCGCCGCTCCAAGTCGCCCGAGCGGGCCACCTGGGTCAAGCTCACGGTCGAGGCCTTCCCGCGGCTGTCGATCGTGCGTGAGGTGCGCGCCGACGGAGCCCGCTACATCGGGCCGTTCGGCAGCCGCGCCTCGGCCGAGGCCGCGGTCGCAGCCGTCCACGAGGTCATCCCGTTGCGGCAGTGCGTGCAGCGCTTGTCGCCGAACCGACGGGTCGGCTCCTGTGCCCTGGCCGACATGGGCCGGTGCGGGGCGCCGTGCACCGGCGCGCAGAGCGTCGAGGACTACGCCGTGGTCGTGGCCGACGCCGTGCGCGCCCTCAGCGGCGACTCCCGCAGCGTGGTGACGGCACTGCGCACCCGCATGGGCACCCTGGCCGAGCAGGAGCGGTTCGAGGACGCCGGCACCGTGCGCGACCGGCTGCTCGCGCTGGTGCGCGGGATCGCCCGGGTCCAGCGGATCGCGCCGTTGGCGGCCTGTGCGGAGATCATCGCCGCCAAGCCCGCCGCGGTGGGCGGTTGGGAGCTGGTGTGCGTGCGCCACGGGCGGCTCGCGGCAACCACGGTGTCGCCGCGTGGTGCCGACCCCATGCCCTACGTCCAGGCGCTGCGCGACAGTGCCGAGGTGGTGCTGCCCGCGCCCTGGCCGGCACCCGCCGCCACCCCTGAGGAGACCGAGAAGGTCCTGCGCTGGCTCGAGGCTCCCGGCGTGCGCATCGTCGACCTCGAGGGCGAGTGGACCTGCCCCGTCGGAGGTGCCGGCGGTGCGCGAGCCGAGCTCGAGCCGCACGAGGTCGCCCGCCGTGAGGTGGCCGGGTTCGTCGCGGCGTCCTAGAGCCGGCCAGCGGGAGCCAGCTCGCGGGGTGCGACGGCCACGGCCAGCTGCACCGCGAAAGCCACGAGGACCAGGCCCGCGGCAAACCGCTCGTCGCCCAGCGCGGTCACCCGGTACTCCGCAGGCGTGGCGCAGGCCACCACCCGCCCGCGGCTCTCGAGCGGATAGGGGCAGCCCACACGCGATGCGCCGGGCCTGCCGGGTCCACCCATGGCCAGTCCGGTCACCGCTGCCGCGAGCCCCGTCAGGGCCAGGACGCCCAGCGCAGCGCCGACCCCGGTTCGGAAGACCGGAGCAAGAACCCGTAGGGGGATCCTGCGATTGTGGTGCGGCAGCCGGTGCACCACGTTCACCGAGCCGACGAGGAGCAGCAGCGCAGCCGGCACCACCACCGCGGGGCCGAGAGGCAGCCGCGTGGGCTCGACGAACGTCCAGCCGACCACGCCTGACGCGGCACAGGCACCGACCAGGAGCAGCACCGAGACCACACTGCCCCCCGACTCGTGGCGCGCCCAGTCCAGCTCGTGGTCCACCGACACATCATCCCCGCGTCCCGCCCGTGCCGTTACTGTTTCCCTGTGATCTCCGCCATCGTCCTCGTCAACGCCCAGGTCGACCGCATCCCCGAGGTGGCCCAGGCCATCGCCGAGCTCGACGGGGTGAGCGAGGTCTACTCCGTCGCCGGCGACGCCGACCTCATCGCGCTGATCCGGGTCAAGGAGCACGAGCAGCTCAACGACGTGATCGCCGACCGCCTCAACAAGGTGCAGGGCGTCACCGGCACCAACACCCACATCGCGTTCCGCACCTACTCCAAGCACGACCTCGACGCAGCCTTCAGCCTCGGCCTCGACGACGCCTGAACCCTCCCCCGATCGACCGACCTGAGTAGCCGAACGGATCCGCGCGGTCGGCCGCTGGCGCCAGACTCGACTCCACCAGCGCATGCGCGCCCGTTGCCGTGGAGGACGAGATGCCGACGATTCCCTGTCCCGACTGCGGGCTCCCGCTGCCCCCCAACCCGGCCCGCTGCCCCTCCTGCGGGCTTCCCCTGACCGGTCCCGCGGCCGCCCGCCTGTGGGAGGTCGACCAGTCGCTGGCTGCCCTGCGCCGCGAGCGTGCGGGCCTGCTCACCGAGCTGCGCACCTCGGGCGCCCGCCCCGAGCCCAGCACCTCCGGCCCCGTCGCGACTCCCAGGGCGGACGTCACCCCAGCCGCGCCGCCGCGCCCGCGCTGGACCACCCAGCAGACGCTGCTGGGTGTCGGGGTCCTGCTCGTCCTCGTCGCCGCGTCCATCGCGCTGGCGGTGGCGTGGTTCCTCATCGGCCGGTACGGGCAGGTGGTCGTGATGGGCGGGTTGACCGCGCTGGCCGCCTGGGCCGCCCTGCTCCTGTCGCGTCGGCGGCTCGCGAACAGCGCCGAGGCCCTCGCCCTCGTGACCGGTGGCCTGATGCTGCTCGACGCCACCGCGGCCCGGCGCTTCGGGCTGCTCGGCCTCGACCGGGCCGACGCGCGGTGGTACACGATCGCCAGTGGCCTGCTCATCGCGGTGGTCCTGGCCTGGCTGCACCGTCGTGACCACCGGGTCGCCGGGTTCGCGCTGCTCGCCCTCAGCGCGGCCTCGACCGCCTGGGTGGGCGTCGTGGCCCTCACCGACGACAGCGGCCCCGCTGTCGCGGCCCTTGCCCTGGCCGGCGCCGGAGTCTTCGGCGCCCTGCACCTGCGCCTGCCCGCCTCCCTCGGCCTGGTTCGGCGTGCCGCGAGCGGCCCGGCGGCCCTGTGGTTCGCCGTGGCCGGGCTCGTGGCCGCCGTCGGGGCACTTGGCGCCTACCGTCCGGATCCCGGGCACGGCCCCAGCCGCGACGGACTGATCAGCGTCGCGCTGCTCGCAGTCATCGCAGCCAGCGGCGTGGCGGTCGTCCGGCGGGTGCTGTCCGTCCGCGCCACCCGGTCCGGGTCGACGGCGGCCGTCCGGACCGACTGGGTCGCTCGACCGGCCTCCGGCGACTGGCGGGCGCCCGGGGCGGTCGCGCTGGTCGCCACCGCGGCGGCCCCGGCGGCCGTGCTCGGCCTGTCCCAGCAGGTGGGTGCCGCAGGCACGGCGGTGCTCGCCTGCCTGGGTGCGGCAGGGGCGGTCGCCCTGGTGTGGCTGCGCCCCTTCGGCAGGTCCCTGGGGCAGTGGTGGGCCGAGGCCCAGTGCGGTGCGGGGCTGCTGCTGCTCGTCGCCTCTGCTGCCGAGCTCGACTCGCGGCCGGCCACCGTGGTCGCGTTGCTGGCCGTGTCGGTCACCGCCGCGAGCACCGCTGTCCTGCGGCCTGGGTGGCGTGCCGCAGCCGCGGGTGTCTCGGCGCTCGCCCTGGTGGGCGCGGTCGGCGAGGCAGGGTCGATGTCGACCCCGACGGTGCGCAGCCTCGCCCTGTCGGTGGTGGCCGTCCTGCTGGCGGGCGTGGCGCTCGCCCGCGCCGGCCGGGCGGAGGAGCGGACCGTGGGTGCGGTGTCTGCGCTCGCCGCGCTGCTCGCCCTGGGGCTGGCCCTCGGCAACCAGCTGCCCGAGCTGGTGGCAGTGGCCGCCCTCGTCGCGGTCGCCGGGCCGGCCGTCGCGGTGGCGGTGCTCCGTCCACCGGCGCGCGCCGTCGCTGCCGGGGTCGCGGCGGCGACGGGCGGCTGGGCGCTGTGGCTGGCGGGTGGACTGGCGAGCCCCGGCGTGCAGCTGGCCGCGGTGGCCGCGGAAGCGGCCCTGCTCGTCACGCTGGCGGTGTGGCGCCTGCGCCACACCGATGAGCCGGTGCTCGCCGGCGCCGCCGCGGTCGTGGCGTTCGTGGCGGTCTGCGACGCCGTCGTGCGCGACTGGCCGCACGCAGCCGCCGGTCTCGCCGCGGCATACGGGCTGGTGGCAGTGGCGTATGCCGCCCTGCCGCACCGCCGCGCGGTCGTCGCCTTCGGTGTCGCCGGCCTGACCGTTGGCGCCTGGATCGAGCTGGCACACGCCGACGTGGGAACGGTCGAGGCCTACACCGTCCCGCTGGCGGTCCTCCTGCTGGCGGCCGGGCTGTGGAGCCGGCGCGAGCTGGACGGTCGCTCCTGGCTGACGTCCGGGCCCGGGCTGGCGGTCGGCCTGCTGCCCCCTGCCCTGCTCACCATTGGCGACGACGGCCTGGTCCGGCCGCTGGTCACCGTCGTCGTCGCGGCGACCGTGCTGGCCCTGGGCGCCTGGCGCCGCTGGCAGGCGCTGGTCGTCCTCGGCGCCGTCGCGGCTGCGGTCGTCGCCCTGAGCGAGCTCGGCCCGATGACGCTGCACCTGCCCCGCTACCTGACGCTCGGAGCCACCGGCGTCGCGCTGCTCGCGCTGGGAGCGCGCTACGAGCAGCGCCGGGCCGATGCCCGGCAGGCCGTCAGCTGGCTCGCGTCGATGAGCTAGGGCTGTGCCGGGGCCGGGTCCGTGCGCTGGGTCGCGGTGACCCACGCCTCGAGCCGGCGGGCCACCGCCCCCGAGTCCAGCGCCTCCTCGGCGCGGTCCATCCCACGCCGCACGGCCCGCCGGAAGCCCTCCTCACCCTCACCGTCGTCGTCGGCGGCGACCGCCAGGGCGATCCCGGCGTTGAGCACCACGGCGTCGCGCACCGGGCCGTGCTGGCCGGCGAACAGGTCGCGCGCCACCGCGGCGTTGTGCTCGGCGTCGGCGCCCCGCAGCGACTCGACGGGACTGTGCTGCAGGCCCACGTCGCCCGGGTCCAGCGTCCACTGGGTCACCGAGCCGCGCCGCACCCACCAGATGGTCGAGGTGGTGCTGAGCGTGAGCTCGTCGAGCCCGTCGTCGCCACGGAACACGGCGGCGTCCTTGCCGCGGCCGGCGAAGACGCCCGCCAGGACCGGCGCCAGTCGGGCGTCCGCCACGCCGATCGCGGCGTACGTCGGCTGCGCGGGGTTGGTGAGCGGGCCGAGGACGTTGAACGCGGTCCCGACCCCAAGACCCGCGCGTGCCTGCGCCGCGTGCCGCATGGCCGGGTGGAAGGCCTGGGCGAAGCAGACGGTGATGCCGGCCTCCTCGACGACCTGCGCGACCCGAGCCGGCTCGAGGGTCAGGCTGACGCCCAACGCCTCGAGCACGTCAGCCGAGCCGGAGGACGAGGACGCGGCACGGTTGCCGTGCTTGACGACCCTCAGGCCGCACGCGGCGCTGACGATGGCGGCCATGGTCGAGATGTTGACGGTGTGGGCACGGTCGGCGCCGGTGCCGACGATGTCGAGGCTCGGCCCGGGCACCTCGATGCGGTTGGCGTGCGCCAGCATCATGTCGGCCAGGCCGCGCAGCTCGTCGACGCTCTCGCCCTTGGCCCGCAGCGCGATGAGGAAGCCGGCCAGCTGCACCGGTGAGGCCTCCCCCGACATGACCCGGTCCATGGCCCACGCAGCCTGGTCGGTGGACAGGTCCTCGCCCCGCAGCAGGCTGGCAAGCAGGTCCGGCCAGGTGGGCTCGTCCGCCACCGGGGTGGTCATCAGCTCAGGAGGGGTGCGCGTGCCCGCGCCGACCCAGCTCGGCGACCGCGTTCGCGAGGGCGATCGGGTCGAGCGGGTGTGGGACCGCGAGGTCGGCGAGCGACCACGTGGCCAGCCAGCCGTCCTGGGGACGGCCGGTCAGCACCAGGATGGGCGGGCACTCGAAGATCTCGCTCTTGAGCTGGCGGCACAGGCCGAGGCCCCCGACGGGCGCCGACTCGCCGTCGAGGACCAGCACGTCGAACCTGGAGGTCTCGACCGCCTCGATCACCGCTGGGGCGGTGGCGCACTCGCGCCACGAGGTCACCTCGACGTCACGGGCGGGGCGCCGGCCGACGTTGACCCGGACGGCGTCGCGGGTGGTGATGTCGTCGCTGTACAGCAGCACCGAGATCGGGTGCGACGAGGACGACCCGGAGGGGTCTTCGGCGGCGCCGGACCCGGTGGCGGTGGCGTGCGAAGCGGTCATGGCGACGATGCTACCGGCGGCCAATTTCGGCCCGCGACATACCCTTCGGGGGGTCGCGGGTGTGCCGCGTGGCGAATGTGGCAATAATGGCGCACGTGGCGACAGCATCTGCAGTGACCTCGCAGCCCCCGGGCAAGCCCAGGACCATCCCCGGACACGGTCCGGTGTCCCGTC
>DASUKI010000034.1:0-4352 GCA_036278855.1 Pedococcus sp. | reverse complement strand
GCGGCTCAGGTGGAGGCGCTGGGTGAGCTCGGCGCGGGTCAGGGCCCCGTCGCGATGCACGTGCCCGAGCAGCAGCGACAGGTTGTGCTGCCTGATGTCGTCCGGGCGCACCGCGCCCGCGCCTCGTCGTACCCGCACGGTCGGATCAGGACCTCGCCGCCCGTCGACGCGAGACCGCGTCGATCGCCGCCGCCAGCAGCAGCACGACCCCGGTGATCACCGACTGCCATTGCGGGTTGATGCTCGGCTTGAGGCTCAGGCCGTTGGGGATGATCGCGATCACGAGCGCACCGAAGATCGCGTCGCGGGGCTTGCCACGGCCACCGAACAGCGAAGTTCCGCCGATGACCGCGGCCGCCACCGCGAACAGCAGCACGTTGCCCGAGCCCAGGTCGAGGGACGCCGACGACTGTGACGAGGCGAGCATGATCCCACCGAGGGCGCCGAACGCCGAGCACAGGACGAAGGCGGTCACCTTGATGTGGACGACGTCGATACCGGCACGGCGGGCGGCCTCGGCGTTGCCGCCGGTGGCGTAGAGGTGGCGGCCCCACGTCGTCTTGGACAGCGCGAAGCTGCACAGGATCATCAACACGACCAGGATCACCGCGGGCTCCGGAATGCCACGCTTCGAGACGCCGGCTTGGGCGGCGCGATTCTCCGTGAAGAACGCCGTGACCGCGACCGCGACCACCGTGAGCACGGCTCCTCGCACCAGCACCAGTCTGAGGCTGTCGTGGGCGAGGTTCTTGCGCTGGGCATTGACCGAGGTGAGCACAGAGTAGGCGAGATAGCAGCCGACCAGGACGAGCGTGAAGACCCAGCTCCAGGTCACGGTCAGGGTGCCGAAGGCCAGGTTGAACCAGAGGTCGTAGTTGGCGGTCTGGATCGGCTGCCCGCTGAGCGCGAATTGGGTCACGCCCTGCCAGGCCAGGAAGAGGGCCAGGGTCACCACGAAGCTCGGGATGCCGACCTTGGCGACCAGGTAGCCGTTAAGAACACCGATGGCCGCGCCGATGCACACGGCCGCGACCAGCGCCAGGAAGAGGTGCTGGGTCAGGTTGGTCGCGACCAGGACCCAGCCCACGGCCACCACCGCCGCGGCCGACCAGGCCTTGAGCCAGATGGCGAGGGCGATCGTGAGCAGCAGGCCGACCACGAGGCACCACCAGAGCAGTCCGGGCAGGACGCCGTGCAGCTTCCCGTTGAAGATCGCGACGGCGGCCAGGGCGGCACAGGTGCCGCCCGCGGTGCCGGCCGAGAGGTCGATCTCGCCCAGGAGCAGCACGAACACCAAGCCCAGGCCGATCACCGCGATGTAGGCGCCCTGGCCGGGGATGTTGCCGATGTTGTTCTTCGACAGGAAGCGGTCGCTGACCTGGTCGAAGATTATCGCGAGCACGACCAGGCCGAGGAGTGACGGGACGGCACCGGGGTCGCCGGTGCGGAGCCTGGTCACCCAGGCGCGGATCCCGTCGC
Source organism: Pedococcus sp. (assembly GCA_036278855.1). GTDB lineage: Bacteria > Actinomycetota > Actinomycetes > Actinomycetales > Dermatophilaceae > Pedococcus. The sequence continues at coordinate 2,873 of DASUKI010000034.1, read as the reverse complement.
CGATGGAGCGCTCCTCGACGTCCAGCGAGAAGGCGCCGGCTCGGTCGCCGCTCGGCAGGTTGCCAGCGGCGACGCTGGTCTCGGGGGTGTTGTCGGACATGGCCCTCCTCCCTCAGATGCTCTCGTCGGCGGTGGCCGCGGCCAGGCCGAGAGTGCCGCTTCGGCCGGACGTGATCAGCTCCACGATCTGGGTCGTGCTGCTCTCGGACTTCTGGACCTCCGCCGCGACACGGCCCAGGTAGAGGGCGACGACCCGGTCGGCCACCTCCATCACGTCGTTCATGTTGTGGGAGATCAGGACGACGCCGCGGCCCTGGTCGGCGAGCCGCCGGACCAGGTCGAGGACCTGCCGGGTCTGCGCGACCCCGAGGGCGGCGGTCGGCTCGTCGAGGAAGACGACCTTGCTGTTCCAGAGCACGGCCTTGGCGATCGCCACGGTCTGACGCTGACCTCCGGACAGGCTCGCGACCAGCTGACGCACTGACGAGACGGTGCGCACCGACAGGCTCTCCAGGGTGTTGCGTGCCTGCCGCTCCATCTCGCCGTCGGCAAGGAGGGACCGTACCGTCGTGATCTCGCGCCCCAGGAACATGTTCTGGGTGATGTCGAGGTTGTCGGCGAGCGCGAGGTCCTGGTACACGAACTCGATCCCGAGCGCGGTCGCGTCGCGGGGGTCGTGCAGCGTAACGGGCTTGCCCTCGAACACGACCTCACCGCTGTCGATGGAGTTGATGCCCGCGAAACACTTGACCAGCGTGGACTTGCCGGCACCGTTGTCACCCACCAGCGCGGTGACCTGGCCTGGGTAGACGTCGAGGTCGACGTCGTGCAGCACATGGACGGGTCCGAAGCTCTTGTTGAGCTTGCGGGCGGACAGGATCGGATCGGTCACCGGGTCACCTCAGCGGGTTGCGTGCGAGCAGTCGGCGGTCCGGCGTACTGGACCGCCGACTGGGTTCTCGTCACTACTGACGGGTTACTGGATGTTGAGGTCCGCGCACTGGGATTCGATGCCCTTGCAGATCTCCGCGGCCGTCAGGGCCCCGGCCTTGATCACGTCGCTGACGTTGGCCTGGGTGATCACCTGCGACGGCAGCAGCAGCGCCTGGATGTTGTGGCCCGGCGCCTGCGGGTCGTCGAACTTGTTCAACGTCATGCCGGCGGCGGCCGGGTCCTTGCCGGAGATCAGGGCAATCGCCAGTTGGGCCGCCGCGTTCGCCTCGAGCTTGACGTTCTTGAAGATCGTCATGCTCTGCTGGCCCGTCACGATATTCTGCAGACCCTCCGTACCGGAGTCCTGGCCGGTCACGACGACCTTGCCGTTCAGTTGGTTGGTCTTCAGCACACCGATCACCGCGTTGGCGATGTCGTCGTTCGCGGCGAGCACGCCGTCCACCTGGCCACCGGCGGCGGTCAGCGCACCGGAGAACGCAGGCGCTGCATTGGCCACCAGCCAGCCTTTGACCACGGCCTCGCCGACAATGTCGGCGCCGCTGCTGTCGAGCACCTCATGGGCGCCCTTCTTGAACAGCACCGCGTTGTTGTCGACGTCGGTGCCGCCGTCCATCATGATTATCTTCGGGCTGTCGATGCCCTGGGCCTTGAGGCAGTCGAGCAGGGTCTTCGCCTGCAGTTTGCCAACGTCCTCGTTGTCGAAGGACACGTAGTAGGGCGCGGTGCCGCCGAGGTTCACGCGGTCGTAGTCGATGACCTTGACCCCGGCCTTGTCGGCGGCCTTCTCGACACCGGCACCCGAGGCCGCGTCGATCGAGTCGATGATGAGCACCTTCACGCCCTCACCGATCATGCTCTGGGCGATCGAGGCGAACTTGTTCTTGTCGCCTTGCGCGTTCTGCACGTCGGGCGTGATGCCGGCGTCCGTGAGCGCCTTGGTCAACAGCGGCGCGTCGTACTGCGTGTAACGGGTCGACGACGTCGTGTCGGGGAGGATCACGCCGACCTTGCCGCTGGTCTTGCCGAGGTCGACGGTCTTGGGCAGCTCGGCGGCGCTCTGTGGTGGGTTGTCCAGGCTGCATGCGGCGGTGACACCGCCGCTCGCGCTGGAGCCACCGGCGGTGGGGCTGCTGCTGTTGCTCGAGCCGCACGCGGTGAGGCTGAGTGCCGCCGCGACTCCGAGGATTCCAATCGAAGCTGTGGTCCTGCGCATTCGGCTGCGCCTTCCAGTCCGGCGGTACGGCGCACGCCGTACCGGTTTATGTTTCGTGCGCGAACATATCGGCCGGACGTCGCTCCTGGCTAGAGACCTTCATGAAATCGTCACCTTGTACGTCGCCCCAGGTCGTCGGGGCGCTCACGCTGGGCCAGCTACTCCAGGCTAGGCCCAGGCCAGCAGCACCAACGGGGAGGGGGCGCTCTGGCGTGGCCGCACGATCCCGAGGTCGTACGCCGCGACCACGGCCTGGGTGCGGTCGCGCAGTCCGAGCTTGCGGAGCACCCGCGCCACGTGGGTCTTCACCGTGGCCGTGCTGAGGAACAGCTCGCCGGCGATCTCGCGGTTGCACATCCCCATCGCGATCAGTGTCAGCACCTCGCGCTCGCGTTCGGTCAGTCGCTCCATCTCGGTCCCCCTGCTCTCGGCTCGTGAGACCACCCTCGGCGTCCGCGTTCCCAGACGCGAGAGGCACGCGTCCCGACGTCCCGGGACACCCGTCCCCGAAGCCGGGACCGCTACCCCGCGTGCGTAGCATCCCGACGTGTCCTTCCTCCGACGCCGGGTGGTGATGGCGGCCCTCACCGCGAACGCCCTCCGGCCGCCCTTGTCAAACCTCCGGGGTGGGTTCTGGTCCTGGGCGTTCGGCTGGCCGACCGGCGAGCTCGCGCCGCAGCTGCTGGTCGTGACCGCAGCGGACACC
>DASUKI010000033.1:0-3052 GCA_036278855.1 Pedococcus sp. | reverse complement strand
GCGGCCGCCCAGTCGCCGGTCAGCAGGTCACGCGTCGCGCGCAGGCCGCCGCATGCGGGACAGGGCTGGCCGGTCACGAGCAGGAAGGGGCAGTAGCCCCAGGAGCCGCTGTGGTGCGGGTCGCGCAGCAGCAGGGCGGCGACCAGGGCGGCACCTCCGGCGCCGAGCAGCAGCGGCGTCCGCACGGGGGACCGTGCGGACGGGCTCGTCGGCGCGGCCAGCACCATCGGTCACTTGGTGCCGAGCTCCGGCCTGCCCGACTCCGGAGCGTCCGTGCCGCTCGTGGTCTTCGCGCCGAAGCCGGCCATGGCCATCACCTTGCCGATGATCGCGCCCAGCACCGCGATGACCGCACCGATGACGAACCAGACCAGGTGCGGGAACGCGACGGCCAGCGCCATGACCAACGCTCCCACGAGGATGACGGCCACGGCCGTCCACGCGGCAACGCTGTGGCCGTGGCCGTCTGCGTGGTCTGCGAAGTCTTCGTGCTGTGCCATGGGCGATGGGCTCCTGCTGCTCGGGCTGGTGCGGGTGCTGGGCCAACCTTAGTCAGGTCGGTTGCGAGTCGTCGCGAAGCGTGGGGTCCTCGCCGGCGTCGAGCCGGTCCCAGTCGCTGCCGACGCGCTGCCCACGGGCCCCGGTGGTGGTGCTCGGGGACTCGTAGCGCGCGCCGAGTCCGCGCCAGCGCCCGGCACCGAGCCAGCCGCCGACCGCGGCCAGGAGGAGCAGCACGCAGGCGGCCAGGGCGAGCCACGGCCAGGCCGTGGCGCCGGCGTGCGTCTCCAGGCTGCCCGTCCGACCCGCCGCGCGGGCGGCGACCGAACCGAGCGCTCCCTCCGGGTCGAGCGCGACGCGGGCGGCGAGCCATCCGGCCGCGACGGCCGAGGCGGTGAGCACCACGAGCGTGACGCGCCGCGCCACGCGGCCCGCCGTCGTGCTGGCGAGGGCTGCCGCTCCTGCGGCCAGGGCGAGGGCGACCACCCCGGAGGCGACCTCACGGCCGGTGCCGGCCACCCGGCTCGCGCCCAGGACCGCGTCGTCGACGGTGCCGGTGACCCAGGTCCGCGAGCCGCTGACCAGCAGGATGGCCGCGCCGAGCAGGGCCACCAGGACCACGAACACCTTGGAGGTCGGGCGGATCCGGCTCACTGGACGGTCCTCACTTGGGGGTCCTCACTGGACGGTCCGCATGGCGGCCGCCGTCGCGACGGCGCGCAGGGCGGCGGCCGCCTTGTTGACGGTCTCGGCGTACTCCGCCGTCGGGGCCGAGTCGGCGACGATGCCGGCGCCGGCCTGGACGTGGGCGACGCCGTCCTTGATGACGGCAGTGCGGATCGCGATCGCCATGTCGAGGTCACCGTGGAAGTCGAGGTACCCCACGACACCGCCGTAGACGCCGCGTCGGCTGGGCTCGTAGCCCTCGATGAGGCTCAGCGCCCGGGGCTTCGGGGCGCCGGACAGGGTGCCCGCCGGGAAGGTCGCGGCCAGGACGTCGTAGGCCGTGCACTCCGGCCGCAGGTCGCCGACGACCGTGGACTCGAGGTGCGTGACGTGGGAGTAGCGCCGCACGTTCATGAACTCGACGACGTCGACGGTGCCCGCCGCACAGACGCGCTGCAGGTCGTTGCGTCCGAGGTCGACCAGCATGACGTGCTCGGCGCGCTCCTTGGGGTCGGCGAGCAGGTCCTCCGCGAGGGTCTGGTCCTCCTCCGGGGACTTGCCACGCGGTCGCGAGCCGGCGATGGGGTGGGTGATGGCCCGCCGGCCCGTCACCTTGACCAGCGCCTCCGGTGACGACCCCACGACGTCGTATGCCGTCCCGTCCTGGAGCGGGAGGCGCAGCAGGTACATGTAGGGGCTGGGATTGGTGGTGCGCAGCGCGCGGTAGACGTCGAGCGCGTCGGCCGGACAGGGGGTGGAGAAGCGTTGGGAGACAACGACCTGGAAGACCTCACCGGCGCGGATCGCCTCCTTGGCGTCCTCGACCAGCTCCTCGAACCCGTCGGCGGTGAAGTTGCTGTCGACCTCGCCCAGGGCGGCGTCGAAGACGGACCGGTCCACGGTGGCGACCGTGCTGTCCGCCGGTGCCGCCAGGTCGGTGGTCATCGCGTCCAGCCGGGCCACCGCCTCGGCCCACGCCTGCTCCACCCGGTCATCGGTGGCGTCGTAGTTGACCGCGTTGGCGACCAGCAGCAGCGAGCCGTCGGCGTGGTCGAGGACGGCCAGGTCGGTGGCGAGCATCATCGAGATCTCCGGCAGCTGCAGCACGTCCGGTGCGGTCGAGGGCACCCGCTCCCAACGGCGCACCGCGTCGTAGGTGATGGCGCCGACCATGCCTCCGGTCAGCGGCGGCAACCCGTCGACGGGCTCGGTGGCCAGCGCGGCCACGGTGTCGCGCAGCGCGTCGAGCGGCGAGCCGTTGGTGGGCACCCCGGCGGGCGGCTCCCCCAGCCAGTGCGCCTCGCCGTCGCGCTCGGTGAGCGTTGCCCGGCTCCGCGCGCCGACGATCGAGTAGCGCGACCAGACGCCCCCGTGCTCGGCGGACTCGAGCAGGAAGGTGCCGGGCGCGTCCTTGGCGAGCTTGCGATAGACCCCCACCGGGGTCTCGGCGTCGGCCATCAGCCGGCGCACCACGGGGATGACCCGCCGGTCCTTGGCGAGGACCTGGAACGTCTCCAGGCTTGGCCAGGTCGCGCCGAAGGCGAGGTCGGGGCCGAGGTCACCCACCGGCATACCCCTGCGCGCCGAGGTCACCGGCATCGAAACAGGTGCGGTCCCCCGTGTGGCACGCCGCGCCCACCTGGTCCACGCGCACCAGCAGCGCGTCGCCGTCGCAGTCGAGCGCCACGGAGTGGACGTGCTGGACGTGGCCGCTGGTGTCGCCCTTGCGCCAGTACTCGCCACGGCTGCGCGACCAGAAGGTGACGCGCCCCTCGGTGAGGGTGCGGCGCAGCGCCTCGTCGTCCATCCAGCCCAGCATCAGGACCTCGCCGCTGTCGTGCTGCTGGACGATCGCGGCGACGAGTCCCTGCCCGTCACGCTTGAGGCG
>DASUKI010000032.1:0-3461 GCA_036278855.1 Pedococcus sp. | reverse complement strand
GGCCGGCCTCGACGGGATGGAGGTCCCGCTGCGGGTCGCGGTCATGGGCTGCGTCGTCAACGGCCCCGGCGAGGCTCGGGAGGCCGACCTCGGTGTCGCCTCCGGCAACGGCAAGGGCCAGATCTTCGTCAAGGGCGAGGTCATCAAGACCGTCCCCGAGTCGCAGATCGTCGAGACCCTCATCGAGGAGGCCATGCGGATCGCCGAGGAGATGGGTGAGCCAGTCGACGGCGAGACCGCCGCAGCGCCGAGCGTCACGATCGGCTGACCACGCGCTACGTCGACGGTCGGCACTGAGCCGAACACGCGGCATACCGCAGGCTTTGCACTTAGGCTGACCGCGTGCTGCGCACGCGAAACCCCGTGCACGCGCTGTCGCCCTCCGACCGCGACGGTGCGCTGGAGCTCTGCGCCCGAGACCTGCCCGCGAACGTGTTCGTCGCCGCGCGCATCCTCGAGGGCGTGCTGGTGAGCCAGCCGGGGACCCTGTTGGGCCACAAGGTCGACGGCCGGCTGAGCTCGCTGTGCTGGTCCAGCGCGAACCTCGTGCCGGTGGAGGCCGACGAGGCCGCGATCGGGTTCTACGCCGACCGCGTGCGGCGGTGGCGGCGGCACTGCGCCTCGATCCTCGGGCCGGCAGACCAGGTGGCCGAGCTGTGGCGCCAGCTCGCGGTGGCGTGGGGCCCCGCCCGCGCGGTGCGCACCGACCAGCCGCTCATGAGCAGCCACACCCGGCCCTCGGAGCTGGGCATCGAGCTCGACCCGCGCGTGCGGCCGGCGCGTGCCGACGAGGTCGAGCTCGTCATGCCCGCCGCAGCGCACATGTTCGAGGCCGAGATCGGCTACGCGCCGTACTCCGGCAGTGGGGCCGCGTACCGCTCCGCCCTGCTGTCCTTGATCGACCGCGGGCACACCTGGGTGGTCATCGAGGACGGTCGCGTCATCTTCAAGGCCGACGTGGGCTCGGTGGCGCTCGGCTGCGCCCAGCTCCAGGGCGTCTGGCTCGAGCCCCAGCTGCGCGGGAAGGGGCTGGCCGTGCCGCTCATGGCGGCGGTCGTCGAGCAGGTGATGGCGACCCGGGCGAAGTGGGTCACCCTCTACGTCAACGACTTCAACGAGGCGGCGCGCGCGACCTACCGGCACGTCGGCTTCGAGGACGTCGGAACCTTCTCGACCGTGCTGCTCTGAGGCGGGCTCGGGCGTAACGTTCTGCCGTGGCCTTCCTGGCAGCGGACGCCTACGGGCGCTTCATGGGCAGGTACTCCGAGCCCTTGGCCGAACAGTTCGTCGACTGGGCGGGTGTCCAGCCAGGCCACCGGGTGCTCGACGTCGGCGCCGGGCCCGGTGCCCTCACCGCGCGGCTGGTCGAGCGGGTCGGGGCGGCGAACGTGCGTGCCCTGGACCCCTCACCGCCGTTCGTCGCCGCGCTGCGGGAGCGGTGCCCCGGCATCGAGGTGCTCCAGGGACCGGCGGAGGCCATTCCTGTCGCGGACGACGCCGTGGACGCCGCGCTCGCCCAGCTGGTGGTGCACTTCATGACCGACCCGGTGGCGGGGTTGCGCGAGATGGCGCGGGTGACGGTGCCCGGTGGCGTGGTCGCCGTGAGCGTGTGGGACGTGAGCGGCGGCCGGGCTCCGATGAGCGACTTCCTCAGGGCGGTCCGCGGCCGGTCAGCCGGGGCACCGGAGGAGCGGGGGCAACAGGGGACGCGCGAGGGGGAGCTGGCCGAGATCGCCACGGCCGCAGGGCTGCAGGTTGTGGAGAGTGGCGAGCTGACGGTCGCTGTGCACTACGACACGTTCGAGGAGTGGTGGGAGCCGTACACGCTCGGCGTCGGCCCGGCGGGTGACCACGTGGCCGGCCTCGACGATGCAGGCCGGGAGGCGTTGCGGGAGCAGTGCCGCAAGGTGCTGCCGACCGCGCCGTTCGACATCAGCGCCACCGCCTGGTGTGCCCGGGGCCACGCCTGAGTGCGCGGCTCGGCAGGCGCCGCGGCAGGCGCCTTGGCACGATGTCGTCATGGATCGCACCGTCGCGCCACTGACCAGGGACATCGCTGGGCTGGCCGCGCTGTTCCTCACCTCCGGCACCACCCACCTGGTCAAGCCCGAGGTGTTCGAGCCGCTGGTGCCGCGGGCGCTGCCGCGTCGCCGCGAGATCGTCTACGCGTCGGGTGTGGCGGAGCTGGTGTGCGCGGCCGGGCTGCTGCACCCCCGCACCAGGCGGTATGCCGGGTGGGCCAGTGCCGCCCTGCTGCTCGCCGTGTTCCCGGGGAACGTGCAGATGAGCGTGGGCCACGGAAAGCGAGCGGCGCGCAAGGGGACGGTCGCAGCGCGGGCCACCTTCGCGGGGACGCTCGCCCGGCTGCCGATGCAGCTGCCGCTCATCCGGGCCGCCCTGCGTGCCGCCGGCCGCGCTCGGTAGCGGCGTTCGCTGGGAGCGGCCAGCGTCAGTAGAGCCCGGTGGAGTACTGCTCGCCGTAGTAGCGCTCGAGCTCCTCGATGGTGTCCTGCGGCCGCTCGAGCGCCTTGGCGATCTGCGGGCGCGACCCGACGGCCAGCGGGTCCCAGGTCTCCGGGTGCCACAGCTGGCTGCGCATGAACGCCTTGGCGCAGTGGTAGAAGACCTGCTCGACCTCGACGACGGTGGCCAGCACCGGGCGATGGCCCTTGACCACCAGGTCGTCGAACCAGGGGGCATCACTCACCAGGTGGGCCCGTCCGTTGACCCGCAGCGTGTCGCCGCGGCCGGGCACGACGAACAACAGCCCGACGTGGGGGTTGGCGAGGATGTTGCGGTAGCCGTCGGCCCGCTTGTTGCCCTTGCGCTCGGGCACGGCGAGGGTCGTGTCGTCGAGCACCCTGACGAAGCCGGCCGGGTCGCCCTTGGGGGAGACGTCACAGGTCCCGTCCGGACCCGAGGTCGCGACGAGGCAGAACGGGGCCGCGGCGATCCACTCGCGGTCGAGGTCGTGCAGGGTCGCACGCACCTTGTCCCGCACCCTCGGCAGCGGCTCGCCCAGCAGGTCGACCAGCTCCTCGACCGTCTCGATGCGCGTCATGGCTGGCATCCTCCCACCGGCTTGCTTGCGTCTGCGAAGTTGCCGCGCTGGTGGGCAACTTCGCAGACGCAAGCAAGGGCCGCGGGGAGCTGAGGGGCAAACTGCGGTGAGGACGCGGCATACGGGCAGATATCCTCAGGTCGCCGCCCCCCAACCAAAGGAGTCCCTCGTGGCCCTGCGCATGTCGTCCCTGTTCCTGCGGACCCTCCGCGAGGACCCGGCCGACGCCGAGCTGCCCAGCCACAAGCTGCTGGTGCGGGCCGGCTACATCCGCCGGGTCAGCCCCGGCATCTACACCTGGCTGCCGCTGGGCCTGAAGGTGCTACGCCGCGTCGAGGCCATCGTGCGCGAGGAGATGGATGCGATCGGCGCGCAGGAGCTGCTGTTCCCGGCGCTGCTG
>DASUKI010000031.1:0-4986 GCA_036278855.1 Pedococcus sp. | reverse complement strand
ATGGCGACGCTGCTCGGGCGGCTCGCGGACGCCGGGGTGTCCCTGGCGGCGACGTCCAACACGCTGCCGGACGCGCTGGGGCAGGGCCGCTTCGCCGCAGAGGACTTCCTGCGCGAGATCCAGGCGCTTTCCTCCCGGTTCGAGGTGCTCACCATCGGCGGACCGGACTACCGACACCGCGACCGGCTGGACAGTCCGCCGGCCCTCACCGAGGCAGAGGTGACCGCCTCCGTCGACCGCGAGGGCGGCCTGCTCGACCACTTCGTCGACGTCGCGAGGCACCTGGCCACGGTCCACCCAAGTCGCTACCGCGAGATGCTCGACGGGGTCACCGCCGTGGGCTGGACCCACGTGCGCCCGGTGTCCGACCAGGTGGTGGCCCTGCGACTGGTCGTGCTCGCCGACCGGCTCTACGACGAGAAGGTCCCGCTGTTCGCGAGCGGGCTGCCCCTGGCGGAGCTGTTCACCCCGGAGCTGCTCGCTGGGGGCTACCGGAAGAAGTACTACCGCGCACTGTCCCGCCTCACTGCCCTCGCGCGCGGGGATGAGCGCTGACAGGATGCGGAGATGGCCAAGGGGAAGAAGAAGTCCGGCAAGAGCTCCAAGAAGCAGGCGGCGCCGCAGTCGTTCAGCGAGTCACTGAGAGCCGGGGACGGCTTCGTCCTCGCCGAGCTCGACCCCCGGTCGACGCCAGCGTTCAAGGGCGACAAGGCCGACGGGCAGAAGGCTCTCGACGCGCGGGCCGACGAGTTCGGCGACTGGCAGGAGCGGCTCTACGCGGAGGCCAAGGAGGGTGGGAAGCGCTCTCTCCTGCTCGTGGTGCAGGGCATGGACACCTCCGGCAAGGGGGGCATCATGCGCCACGTCGTCGGGCACATGGACCCGCAGGGGGTGCGGTACACCGCCTTCAAGGCACCGACGGCCGAGGAGAGGAAGCACCCCTTCCTGTGGCGGATCCGCAATGCCCTCCCGCACCCGGGTCAGATCGGGGTGTTCGACCGCTCGCAGTACGAGGACGTGCTGATCGTCAGGGTGCACGACCTCGTCCCGAAGGCGGAGTGGTCACGTCGCTACGCCCAGATCAACAACTTCGAGGCCAAGGTCGCCGACTCCGGGACCACCATCGTCAAGGTCATGCTGCACATCTCGTCCACGGAGCAGAGGGGTCGGCTGATGGAGCGGCTCGACCGGCCGGACAAGCACTGGAAGTACAACCCGGGCGACGTCGATGAGCGCGAGCTCTGGCCGGTCTACATGGAGGCGTACCAGGCCCTCCTCGACAAGTGCTCCACCGAGGTCGCGCCCTGGTACGTCGTGCCGGCCGACCGCAAGTGGTACGCCCGCCTTGCCGTGCAGAACCTCGTGCTCGAGCACCTCGAGGCGATGAACCCGCAGTGGCCAAGCGTCGACTTCGACGTCGACGCCGAGAAGGAGCGGCTCGCCGCCACCTGAGCGATGAGAACACGGCGCCGCCGCAGTCATAGCGCGTGGGACCACAACGGACAGGAGCGGTCATGCTCAAGGACTCACCGGCGTTCAGCGGCTTCTCGGTGGACGACACGCAGGCGGCTCGCGCCTTCTATGCCGACACCCTCGGGCTCGAGGTATCCGAGGACCACGGCATCCTCACCATTTCCCTCGGCGGAGGGCACCGCGCCATCGCCTACCCCAAGCCGAACCACGAGCCGGCGACCTTCACGATCCTCAACTTCCCCGTGCCCGACGTGGAGGCAGCCGTGGACGAGCTCACCGTCAAGGGCGTGCGGTTCGAGAAGTACGAGGGCACCCCGGCCGCGACCGACGCCAAGGGGGTGTTCCGCGGCGGCGGACCGCTCATCGCCTGGTTCACGGACCCGGCCGGCAACGTCCTCTCCGTGATCGAGCAGTAGGGACCGGTCAGCCGGCCCAGGCGCGGTCGACGATCCGACGGGCGCTGGACGTGGCGAGGCCCGCGTCGAGGGTGCCGAAGGTCGCTCCGTGGGTGCCACCAAGCCGGCTCGCCACGAACGCGTCGGCCACCTCGTCCGGGGCGTACCGGACGAGCAGTGAGGCCTGCAGCGTCCTTGCGAGGTGCTCCACGACGCGACGTGCGCCGACGGCGGCACCGGGGCCCGCGGCATACCGGACCACGTCCTCGACCTCGTCGATGGCACGGTCGAGCGTGGCGTTGTGCCCCCCGCCGAGCTGGACCTCCTTGCGGAACGCCTCCACGGCCATGGGCTCGCGGGTGACGGCGCGCAGCACGTCGAGCGCGTTGACGTTGCCCGAGCCCTCCCAGATCGAGTTGAGCGGCGCCTCGCGGTAGAGCCGTGCGAGGCCGTTCTCCTCGACGTACCCGTTGCCGCCCAGGCACTCCAGCGCCTCGGCGACCATCGGTGAGGTCCGCTTGCACACCCAGTACTTGCCGACGGCCACGCCGAGGCGCGACAGCGCGGTGTCGCCCTCGTCGACGGCGTGGGCGAGCCGCAGCGCGAGCGTCGTGGCCGCCTCGACCTCGAGGGCGAGGTCGGCCAGGACGTTCTGCATCAGCGGCTGCTCGACCAGCGCGGCGCCGAACGCCGAGCGGTGCCGCGCGTGGTGGACCGCCCGCACCAGGGCGCCGCGCATGGTCGAGGCGGAACCGAGGATGCAGTCGAGCCTGGTCGCCGACACCATGTCGATGATGGTGCGGATGCCGCGCCCCTCGTCGCCGACGCGGGAGGCCCAGGTGCCGTCGAGCTCCACCTCGGCGGAGGCGTTGGAGCGGTTGCCGAGCTTGTCCTTGAGGCGTTGCAGCGCAAAGGAGTTGCGGGTGCCGTCGTCGAGCACGCGGGGCACCAGGAAGCAGCCGACGCCGGCGTCGGTCTGCGCGAGCATGAGGAACGCGTCACTCATCGGCGCCGAGCAGAACCATTTGTGACCGGTCAGCCGGTAGGTGTCACCGCCCTGGACCGGCCCGTCGGGCGTGGCGACGGCGCGCGTGGTGTTGGCGCGCACGTCCGAGCCGCCCTGCTTCTCGGTCATCCCCATGCCGGCGATGGCCCCATCCTTGTCGGCGAGCGGCCGCAGGCCGAATTCGTAGGCGCGCGAGGCGAGCAGTGGAACCCAGCGCGACGCGAGGGTGGGGTTGGCCGCGAGGGCCGGCGCCGCGGCATACGTCATCGACACGGGGCACAGGTGCCCCTGCTCGTTCTCGGACCACGCGATGAACCCGGCGGCACGCCGCACGTGGGCACCGGTGCCCGCCGGCCGGGTCCACGGCCCGGCGGTGAGCCCGGCCGAGACAGCGACGTCCATGAGCTGGTGCCAGGCGGGGTGGAACTCGACCTCGTCCACCCGCTGGCCGGTGGGGGAGTGGGTGCGCAGCCGCGGCTCGGACTCGTTGGCCTGCACCGCCCAGGTGCGTGCCTCGTCGCTGCCGGCGCGTGCGCCGAGCGTCTTCACTTCCTCGTATGCCGCGTCGTCGGCCCAGCGGCGCAGGCCCTCCTCGAGCGCGGGCTGGGTGGTGAGCGTGTTGGTCTCGGGCAGGGGCGGGACCTGGTTGGTCACGGTGTGGGTGGGCACGAATGCACACTAGTGCGGGATACCGTTGCGACTGTGAGTCTCAAGGCGAGGGTGAGGCGCGAGCTGCTCCGGGTGCCCGGTGCGCTCCAGGTCGCCCGCCTGACCGTCGAGACGATCCGCGTGTGCCTGCGCTATCGGGTGACCGGGCTGGCCTCGGAGGCCGGGTTCTTCATGCTGCTGTCGCTGCCGCCGCTGGTGCTGGGGCTGTTCGGTGGGGTGGGGTACATCGGGAAGTGGCTCGGGCCCGAGACCGTCACCAAGATCACCAACGGCATCCAGGACTGGGCAGCGAACTTCCTCACGACCGAGATCGTCGACCGGATCGTGCTGCCCACGACCCAGGACGTGTTGAAGGACGGACGGTTCGACCTGATCTCGGTGGGCTTCCTGTTGTCCATCTGGTCGGGGTCGCGGGCGTTGAATGTCTTCGTCGACACCATCTCGATCATGTACGGGCAGTCAGGCGAGCGGGGGATCGTGCGGACCCGGGCGCTCTCCCTCACCCTGTACTTCCTGTCGCTGCTCGTCGGGATAGTCGTCATTCCCTTGGTGGTCATCGGTCCGACCTGGCTCAAGGACCTGCTGCCGCGTGACTTCGACGTGCTGGCCCTTCTCTACTGGCCGGTCGTCACCGTACTCGCGGTGGTGAGCATCACTAGCCTGTTCCACATCTCGACTCCCCGGCGCAGCCCCTGGCTCAGGGATGTGCCCGGAGGAATCCTCACCCTGGTGATCTGGGTCGTTGCCTCCTTCATCCTGCGCGGCACCGTGTCGGCCTCGGTGACCACCCAGTCGACCTCGATCTACGGGCCGCTCGCGACGCCGATCGTGCTGCTGATCTTCCTGTACTTCCTTGCCATCGCCGTGCTGATCGGCGCGGCGCTCAACGCCGCGGTGCGCCACCTGTGGCCGGTGGAGGAGCAGCCGTCGCTGAGGGCGCGGACCGTGGCGTGGGTCAAGGAGCGGGTCGCCGAACGACGCGGGGAGCCCGAGACCGGCCACGAGGACGAGCGGGTTCCAGAGGCCGGGGAGGGGCTGGCGGCATCAGTGAAGCGTGCACGCAAGGAGGCTGGAAAGCCGCTCACGCCGATGCCACCGTCGGCGCCCGAAGGCCCGGACGCGGACACCCCTGACGGGACAGAGCCAGCCAGCAGCCGCGGCCGGCGGGCCGATTTGGAGCGCGCGAGCAAGATCGGATAATGTCCTGTCCGCACGCGCAGCGGGTGAAACACCCGTTCGACACCAATAGCGCATGCATGCGGATGTAGCTCAGTTGGTAGAGCGCAACCTTGCCAAGGTTGAGGTCGCCGGTTCGAGCCCGGTCATCCGCTCGGAGGGTTTGACCGCCTTCACGGTGGAGTGGCCGAGAGGCGAGGCAGCGGCCTGCAAAGCCGCGTACACGGGTTCAAATCCCGTCTCCACCTCGATTACGTAGAACCCGAA
>DASUKI010000030.1:0-16552 GCA_036278855.1 Pedococcus sp. | reverse complement strand
AAATCGAACGGTCCGGACCCGGGGCCGGCGTCAGTCCTCGTCGAGGGAGTTGACCATGCTGTATGCCGCCCGCTCCAGGTAGTCACGCAGCAGCAGGGCGTTCGCGGGGGCCAGCTCGAGCGTGTCCACCGCCGCCATCATGTGTCTCAACCAACGGTCACGCTGGGCCGGCGTCACCTTGAAGGGGTGGTGGCGCATCCGCAGCCGCGGGTGGCCGCGGCGCTGGGAGTACGTGGTGGGGCCGCCCCAGTACTGCTCGAGGAACATCCGCAGCCGGTCCTCGGCCGGACCGAGGTCCTCCTCGGGGTACATGGCGCGCAGCGGGGGGTCGCCCGCCACGCCCACGTAGAACTCGTGGACCAGCTTCTGGAAGGTCTCGTGCCCCCCGACCTGGTCGTAGAAGCTCTCCTTCGCACCCGGCATACTCACGCGGTCAGTCTCGCAAACGGGACCGGTCAGCGGGCCGGCGGGCCGAACGGGGTGAAGGCCGGCGCCTTGATGCCCTGCTCGTCGAAGGCGGCCTTGACCCGCTCGCGGATCTCACGCGAGACGCCGTACTGCTCCTGCGGCGCGGTCTTGGCGACGACCCGGATGGTGACGCTGGTCCCGGTCATCGACTCCACCCCGACGACGTTGGGCTCCTCGAGCAGCTTGTCCTGCCAGTCCGGCGACTCGTCGAGCTTGTGCACGACCGAGCGGATGAGCGGGAGGACGCGCTCGAGGTTCTCCGAGTAGGCGACGGGGATGTCCACCAGGGCGGTCGCCCAGCCCTGGCTCTTGTTGCCGATCCGGACGATCTCGCCGTTGCGGATGTACCAGACCACCCCGGTCCCGTCGCGCAGCCGGGTGACGCGCAGGCTGACCTCCTCGACGGTACCCGTGGCCTCTCCCGTGTCGATGACGTCGCCCACGCCGTACTGGTCCTCGAAGATCATGAAGATCCCGGACAGGAAGTCCTTGACCAGGCTCTGCGCGCCGAAGCCGAGCGCCACCCCACCCACTCCCGCCGACGCGAGCAGGGGGCCGAGCGGGATGTGGACGATCTGCATGACGGTCAGCACGGTGATGAGGGCGACCACGAAGGTGACGATGCTGCGCAGCAGCGAGCCCATGGTGAGCGTCCGCTGGCGGTGACGCTCATGGGCTGCGCCGGTCGCCTGGGCGATGACCCGGCTCGCCCGACCCGGTTCCTGCGACCTGCGGGCGTCGGCGCGCGCGAGGGTCGCCTTCACCGTGCGGCCGATGAAGCGCAGCAGGACCCAGCGCAGCAGCACCGCTGCGACGATGGTGACCACGATCTTCACCGGCTGGCCGAGGAACCAGTCCCACGTCCGCTGGGGCGTGAGCTCGGACAGGTCGTGCAGGAGCTGCTGGGCGAGCTCAGGCATCGGTGGTGGCCTGCTCCACGGCCCCGTCAGCCTCGGCGTCGCGCGCCTGGGCCTTCAGCGCCCGGGCGACCGGGTCGCGGTTCTCGGCCACGAGCCGGCGCAGTGCCGGGTGGGCGTCGGGGTTGGTGTCCAGCCAGTGCTGCGTGGCGTCGTGCAGCTCCTGGCTCGCCAGGGTGCGGGGGTAGAACATGGTCACCAGGATCTCCATGATGGCGTGGGAGTCCCTGTCCCCGACGACGTCGAGCATCTCGTGGTACTTCGCGACGTACGGCTCGAGCAGCGACAGGTCGTCGGCCCGGACGAAGCCGCCACCCACGGCCTCGATCACCGAGTTGGGCAGGCCGTCCTCCAGGACGGCGCGCCGCCAGGCCGCCTCCTTCTTCTCTGCCGTGGGCATCGAGGCCAGGGCCTGCGCGGCCCGCTCCCGCCCGGTCGAGGTGTTGTCGCGGGCCCGCTCGGCGTCGACCTCGGCCTCGGTCGCCGACCCACTGGCAGCGAGGGAGATGAGCAGGGCCCACCGCATCTCCGTGTCGACCGCCAGCCCGTCGAGCACCGACGTCCCCTCGAGCAGGCCACGGACGAAGTCCGCGTCGGCGCCTCCGGTCTGCAGCCCGGCATACGCCTGCACGAGCTGAAGCTGGGCGTCGCTGCCGGCCTCGGCGGCCTCGACGAGTCCGCGCAGCCCGGCAACGGCCTGCCGCAGCGCCTCGGCGCGGTGGCCGGGCGCGACGTAGAGCCGAAGGGTGACGCGCAGCTGCTCGAGCAGGACCTTGAGCAGGGTGGAGTCGGTCTCGCCGGGCAGGCTGGCGAGCACCAGCCGCACGAAGTCGCGCCCCGGCATCTCGGCGTCGCGGGTCATGTCCCACGCGGCGCCGAGGACCAGCGCGCGGGGCAGGCTGCCCTCGAAGCCCCGCGGGTGGGCGAGGGCGGTTGCCAGCGACCGTTCGTCGAGCCGGATCTTTGCGTACGCGAGGTCGTCGTCGTTGACCAGCAGCAGGTCAGTGGCGGGTCGGCCCACCAGCTGCGGCAGCTCGGTGCTCGGGCCGTCGACGTCGAGCTCGAGGCGGTCGGTGCGCACCAGGGCGCCGTCCTGCACGGCGTACAGCCCGACGGCGAGCCGGTGCGGACGCAGCGTGTCGAAGCCATCGGCGTGGGTCTGCTCGATGACCGCCTTGACGACCAGTCCCCGGTCATCGGTCTCGACGACCGGTCGCAGCGTGTTGACGCCCGCCGTCTCCAGCCACACCTTGGCCCAGGTCCCGAGGTCCCGACCGGATGTCTGCTCGAGTTCGTGGAGCAGGTCGTGCAGGGTGGTGTTGCCCCAGGCGTGCTTGGCGAAGTAGGCCCGCAGGCCGTCGCGGAACGGCTCGCGGCCGACGTAGGCGACCAGCTGCTTGAGGACGGAGGCGCCCTTGGCGTAGGTGATGCCGTCGAAGTTGACCTCGACGTCCTCGAGGTCGCGGATGGGGGCCACGATCGGGTGGGTGGTGGTCAGCTGGTCCTGGCCGTAGGCCCACGCCTTCTCCGAGGTGCCGAACGTCGTCCACGCGCTCTCCCAGCGGGTCGCCTCCGTCTGGCAGGTGGTGGAGGCCCACTCGGCGAAGGACTCGTTGAGCCACAGGTCGTCCCACCAGCGCATGGTCACGAGGTCGCCGAACCACATGTGCGCCAGCTCGTGCAGGATGGTCAGCGCGCGCCGCTCCACCTTGGCCTCGGCCACCTTGGACCGGAACACGTAGGTCTCGCTGATGGTGACTGCCCCGGCGTTCTCCATCGCGCCCATGTTGTACTCGGGCGTGAACAGCTGGTCGTACTTGGCGAACGGGTAGGCGCAGTCGAACTCCTCCTCGAAGAAGGCGAACCCGCGCTTCGTGCAGTCGAAGATCTCCTCGGCGTCGAGGTGCGGCAGCAGCGACTGGCGGCAGAACACGCCGAGCGGGACGGTGCCACCGCGGGTCTGGACCTCGTCGCGCACCACGGCGTAGGGCCCGGCAACCAGCGCGGTGATGTAGCAGGACACCCTCGGGGTGGCCTCGAACGCCCACCGCGCCACGCCGTCGCGCACCGGCACCGGCTCGGGGCTGGGGGAGTTGGACACCACCTGCCAGTGGTCGGGGGCGGTCACCGTGAACGCGTAGGTCGCCTTGAGGTCGGGCTGCTCGAACACGGCGAACATCCGCCGACAGTCGGCCACCTCGAACTGCGAGTAGAGGTACACCTCGTCGTCGACCGGGTCGACGAAGCGGTGCAGCCCCTCTCCGGTGTTCATGTATGCCGCGGTGGCGTCGACCGTCAGCGTGTTGCGTCCGGCGGTGGTCGGGATCGCGATCCGCGTGCCGTCGTAGTGGGCACCCGGGTCCAGCGCCTCGCCGTTGAGGGTGATCGCCTGCACCGACGGTGCCAGCAGGTCGACGAAGGTCCCCGCACCGGGTTCCCGGCTGGTGAAGGTCACCGTCGTGGTTGACCGGAAGGTCCGCTCGGAGGTGGTCAGGTCGAGCGCGACCTCGTAGTGCTCGACGTCGACGAGGGCGGCGCGGGTGGTGGCCTCGTCGCGGGTCAGGTTCTTGCCAGGCACAGACGGCTCCTGCGGTGGTGGTGCGGGATGGTCAGGGTGGGGTCGTGGTCATCCTCGCACGGTGACGGTGGGCGCCCGGGAAGGGCGGTGACCCGCTCGGCAGGTGCGTGCACGTGTCGGGGGAAGGATTTGGGGACCTGCCCGTGTTGTGGCTGGTATGCCCCCCATGAGTGCAGAGTTCTGGTTCGACCCGTTGTGTCCCTGGGCGTGGATGACGTCCCGCTGGATGATGGAGGTCGAACGCGTCCGCGACGTCGAGGTCACCTGGTCGGTGATGAGCCTGTCCGTCCTCAACGAGGGACGCGACCTGCCCGCGGACTACCGCGCCATGATGGACCGCGGCTGGGGACCCGTCCGCGTCATCACCGCCGCCGCGCTGGAGTACGGCGACAAGGTGGTCAAGCCGCTCTACGACGCGATGGGTGAGCGGATCCACCTCGGCGGTGAGAAGGACTACGGGAAGGTCCTGGTCCCCGCCCTCGAGGAGGTCGGCCTGGACACCTCCCTCGCGGGGTTCGCCGACAGCGACGCCAACGACGCCGTGCTGCGGGCGAGCCACCGGCGGGCCATCGACCTGGTCGGCGACGAGGTCGGCACCCCGGTCATCTCGGTCGCCGGGCAGGCCTTCTTCGGCCCGGTCGTGTCCCCCGCGCCCAAGGGTGAGGCGGCTGGCAGACTGTGGGACGGCTGCGTGCTGGTTGCCGGCACCCCCGGGTTCTTCGAGCTCAAGCGCAGCCGCACGGTCGGTCCCATCTTCACCTAGGAGCTCCACCCACATGCGCGTCCACATCGGCGGTGACCACGCGGCATACGAGCTGTTGGGCGAGCTGGTCGCCTTCCTGGAGGAGGAGGGGCACGAGGTGACCAACCACGGACCGCACACCTTCGACGCGCAGGACGACTACCCGGTGTTCGTGCTGCGGGCCGCCGAGGCCGTCGCGGCCGACCCCGATTCGCTCGGCGTCGTGCTCGGCGGGTCGGGCAACGGCGAGCAGATGGCGGCCAACAAGGTCAAGGGCATCCGCGCGGCGCTGTGCTACAACGAGGAGCTCGCCAGCCTGGCCCGCCAGCACAACAACGCGCAGGTGATCTCGATCGGTGCGCGGATGCAGGCTCCCGAGGAGGCCAAGGCAATGGTGCGCACCTTCCTCGCCACCCCGTTCTCCGCCGAGCCGCGCCACCAGCGCCGGCTCGACATGGTGACCGCCTACGAGGCCAACGGGACGTTGCCACAGGCGCACCCATGATTTCGGGGGTTCTGCGCGAGATCGGACGGTCCTGCGGTTAGGCTTGCGCCGGACTGAGGGGCCAGTCCCACTCCAGCTCACCGGGCGCACGCGACCCGTCTTGCCGAAGGAACCTTGACACGTGGAAGTCGATCGGTCCGCGCTCGCGCGCCGGTCCCTCACGACCCGGGTGCAGCGTGGCCGAGGCCGCCTGGCCCATTTCGGGCAGCCTGCCATGGCCCTCGCGCTCATGGTGCTGACCGTGGTCGCCGGCTTCCTCATCTCGCGATGGCCGATGCAGGTTCCCTGGGGCACCTTCAACCCCATGGCCGTCATCGCCGGGCTCTTCCTCGCTCCACGCGCCCTGCTGGTGCTCGACGCGTTCCTGCTGCTGGTGGCGGGCTGGGTGGGGCTGGTCGCGGACCTGGGGAAGCCGGCGTTCCTGGGCGCCTACATCGTGCTGGTCGCGATCATGGTGGTGATGTTCTGGGTGGCCACGTCGCGGGCCAGGCTCGGTGTCCAGGGCAACCTGGGGGAGACGATGCTCGTCGACCTCCGGGACCGGCTGCGCACCCAGGGTGAGCTGCCTGTGCTGCCACCGGACTGGGGCGCCGAGCTGTCGGTCCTGTCCGCCTACGGCGACTCGTTCTCGGGCGACTTCCTGGTCACCAGCCAGCACTCCGACCTGCTCGAGCTGGCGCTGGTCGACGTCTCGGGCAAGGGCATGGCGGCCGGGACGCGGTCGCTGCTGCTCTCGGGCGCGTTCGGGGGCCTGCTGGGCTCGCTGCCGGTCGAGGAGTTCCTGCCGGCGGCCAACAGCTACCTGATGCGCCAGCACTGGGACGAGGGGTTCGCGACCGCAGCGCACGCGATGGTCGACCTCGAGACGGGTGAGTTCAGCCTTGGTTCTGCCGGGCACCCACCGGCCGTGCGGTTCTCGGCCGGGTCGGGCCGGTGGGAGGTCCTGGAAGGGGACGAGGGGCCGGTGCTCGGTGTCACGTCCCGGCTCGCCTTCCCGCGCGTGCGTGGCCAGCTGGGGCGCGGTGACGCGCTGCTCCTCTACACCGACGGCGTCATCGAGACGCGCAACCGCGACCTGCGCGACGGCATCGACCGGATGCTGGGCACCGCGGAACGGATGATCGGCAAGGGCTTCGAGGGCATGGCCGCCAAGATGTGTGCGGCGGCGCGCGCGGGGGAGACGGACGACCGCGCTGCCGTGCTCATCTGGCGGCGCTGACGCCCACGCGGTCGGACACCGTCGTCGGCGGACGGCCGTCGAGAGCGCGGGACGCGCTGAACCGCCACGGCGAGTCGTCGGCGTGTCGTGCGCTTTCGACCTGGCAGTCCGAGGCCCCCCGGGGCCGCTACCGGGCGTGGGCCGCTGCGGCCTGGCGGTCGGCTGCCCGCCGGGAGATGTTGGCGCAGTCGAGACAGACCGACTCCGGGATGATCCCGACCCGCATCAGCCAGCCGAAGACGAGGCAGCCCACGCAGATCCCGGCGAGCGCCTCGAGCGCGGGGAAGATGACCATCACCGCCCCGATGACCACGACGGGCACGCTGGCGCCGGTCAGCCACAGCACGGTGGCCGCCGTCGTGAGGACCGCCCCCACCGCCGCCGCGAACCGCTTCGGCGGGCCGGCGGTGTACCGGGCGGCCACGTGCACGTGTGGCCGCACCCGCTTCACGACCAGGGCGAGCGGGCTCGCGGACGGACCCCATCCGGCGCGCAGGACGAAGTCCACGGCCAGCACGGCATAGAGCCACCACTGGTGGGCGGCGAGGGCAACCGTCCCGAGCAGCAGCACGACACCGGCGATCAGCCGCACGGAGACGTCGTCGACGATGTTGGGGAAGCGGGAGATGCGCGCCATCTGTCCATTATGGATGGCATAACGGACAGTTATCGAGCGGGTCTCGCCTGCCGGACTCGGCGCCCAGACGCGAGGAAGGGGTGCCACCGCCGTGGTGGCACCCCTTCTGCTCGAACCGTGACGGTCAGGAGATGTCGTCGTCCTGGCCGTCGAGCCCGTCGAGGGCGTCCTTGGCCCTGTCCGCGCCCTGGTCGATCTGCTCGGAGTACTTGCCCCCGGTCTTGTCGTCGACGAAGTCACCGGCCTTGTCCAGGCCCTCCCCGACCTTGTCGCCCTGGCTGTCGACGAGGTCCTGTGCCTTGTCCTTGATGTTGTCGAACATGCCCATGTGCTTGAGCCTCTCAACTGTGATGACGCCGGCCCAGGGGCCGCGGACCCGCCCAATCTAGGACGAAGCGGCCCCGTCGTCGACCGCGGTCCGACCGGGAGTCGGGCCGCAATGCCCTACCGTTGCCGCGTGGAGACGGCGCAGCCGCGCACCGCGGTGCGCACGTACGGGGCGCGCCGCGGGAGGCTCTCCCCGCTCAACCAGCAGCGGATGTCGGTGTTGGCGCCGCGCCACGCGATCCCGGACGGACCGCTGGTCCCGCGCGAGGCGTTCGGCCGCGACGCACCGCTCGTGCTCGAGGTCGGGTGCGGGCACGGGGCCGCCGCCATCGCGTATGCCGCGCTGCAGCCCGGGCACGACGTGCTCGCCGTCGACGTGTTCACCCCTGCCCTGGCTCGCATGCTCGCGGCCGCGGAGCGGGAGGGCCTGACCAACCTGTGGGTGCACCAGGGTGACGCCGTGGCGTTGCTCGCCGAGCGGCTCGGGCCCTCCTCGCTCGCGGCGGTCCACCTGTTCTTCCCGGACCCGTGGCCCAAGGCGCGGCACGCCAAGCGGCGGTTCGTGGCGCGTCCCAGCCTGGACCTGGTCGCCTCGCGGCTGCAGCCCGGCGGTTGCCTGCTGGTCGCCACCGACCACGACGGGTATGCCGCCCACGCCAGGGCGGAGCTCACCGCGCACGGGCGGTTCGTGGTCACCGAGGGGGAGCGGCCGCCGTGGCGGCCGGTCGACGGCTTCGAGGCCAAGGGGCTGGCGGCGGGCCGGTCGGTCACGGAGTTCCGGGCGACCCTCGTCCAGCGGCTCAGCTGATGCGGGGGACCGCGGCCAGCAGCGTCTTGGTGTAGGCGTCCTGCGGGTCCAGGAGCACCTGCTCGACGGTGCCGGCCTCGACGAGCCGGCCGCGGTACATCACCAGCACCCGGTCGGCGATGTTCCACGCCAGCCCGAGGTCGTGGGTGATCACGAGGGCGCCGAGGCCGAGGTTGCGCTTGAGCCGAAGGAGCAGGGCGAGGATCTCCCCCCGAACCGACGCGTCGAGTGAGGCGACCGGCTCGTCCGCCACGAGGAACTGCGGCTCGAGCGCGAGCGCGCCCGCGATGACGACCCGCTGCCGCTGTCCGCCGGACAGCTCATGGGGGAGGGCCTGCAGGAACTGCCCCGGTGGGCGCAGCTCGGCCCGCTCGAGCGCCGCCTCAACCCGGGCCCGCTCGTTGCCGGTGCTGTGGTGGATGCGCAGGCCCTCGGCCACCGACTCGTAGACCGTGTGCTTCGGGTTGAGCGCGCTGCTGGGGTCCTGGAGCACGAGCTGGACGCTGCGCCGGAAGGCCCGCAGTCCCTTGGGGCTGTGCGCGAGTGGCCGCCCCTCGAACAGGACCTGTCCGGCGTCGGCCGGGTGCAGGCCGAGCAGGGTGCGCGCGAGGGTGGTCTTGCCGGAGCCGGACTGCCCGACCAGGGCCACGATCTCGCTGCGGTGGCAGGCGAGACTCACGTTGTCGACGGCAGTGAGGCCGCCATCGCGGGAGTGGAAGCGGACCGTGAGGTCCCGAGCCTCGAGGACGGGCGCGACGGCCCCGTCCGCACGCCCGGGAGTCGCGCCCGGAACGGCCCGGGACGGTTCGGTGGTGGGTTCCCCCTCCGGGACCGGTCCGGTCGGCGGCTCGACCACGCGGGTCGCGGGCCGCATCCGCGACCCCGGGTCGCCGATGGTGGGGAAGGCGCGGGCCAGCTGCTCGGTGTAGGGATGGGTGGGGCGGGTCACGACGTCGTGGCTCGGCCCCTCCTCGACGACGAGGCCGTCGCGCATCACCGCGATCCGCTCGCACGTCGAGGCGAGCACGGACAGGTCGTGGCTGATGAACACCAAGGAGATCCCGCGAGCCGCGACCTGCTCGCGCAGGACGGCCAGGACCTGGTCCTGGACGACGACGTCGAGCGCGGTGGTGGGCTCGTCCGCCACGACCAGGTCCGGGTCGCAGGCCAGCGCCATCGCGATCATTGCCCGCTGGCGCTGGCCGCCGGAGAGCTCGTGCGGGTAGGCGCGCGCCTTCGCCGGTGCGAGGTCCACCTGGGCCAGCAGGTCCAGGACCCGCTTCTCGCGGGCCTCCTCGGTGGCGTACGACTCCTTGACGTGCAGTTCGAGTGCCTCGGCAATCTGCGTCCCGATGCGGCGCACCGGGTTGAGCGAGTGCATGGCGCCCTGGAACACGATCGCGGCCTCGCTCCACCGCAATGCGCGCAGCCTGCCCCACGACAGCTCGAGCACGTCGCGCCCGTCGAGCAGGACCCGGCCGGTGACCTTCGCGCTGCGCGGGAGCAGGCGCAGCACCGCCATGGCGAGCGTCGACTTGCCCGAGCCGGACTCGCCGGCGATGCCGAGCGACCCGCCGGCGCGCACGGTGAGCGACACCTCCTTGACTGCGTGGACGGGGCCCCGGTCACCGCCGGAGGTGTAGGTGACACTGACGCCGTCGAACTCGAGCTCCGGCATCAGCGGTTCCGCAGGGTCGGGTTGATGACGGACTCGAGGGCACGGCCGACGAGGGTGAAGCACAGCACCACGAGGACGATGGCCACCCCCGGTGGCAGGACGAACCACCAGAAGCCGCCGGTCGCGGCCCCCGAGTCGAGGGCGAGCTTGAGCATCGTGCCCCACGACGGGTTGGTCGGGTCGCCGAGGCCGAGGAAGGACAGGGTGGACTCGGCGATGATCGCCGAGCCGACCGTGAGCGTGGTGTTGGCCATGACCAGTGGCAGCACCGCGGGCAGGACGTGTCGGCCGATGACGTGGGCGTGGCCGGCGCCCAGGGCCCAGGCCCGCTCGATGTAGGGGCGCGCCTCGATGGTGAGCGTCTGGGCGCGCACGAGCCGGGCGGTGCTCGCCCACGACGTGACCCCGATCGCCAGGATGATCGTCCACACGCCGCGGTGCAGGACGCTGGAGAGCACCATCGCCAGCAGCAGCGACGGCAGCACCAGGAAGAAGTCGACGACGCGGAGCAGCCCCTCGCTGGCCCAGCCGCGGAAGTGGCCGGCGGCCGTGCCCATGACGGTGCCGATGACCATGGAGATCACGGTGGCGACCACCCCGACCAGCAGCGACACCCGCGAGCCCCAGAGCAGGCTCACCAGCACCGAGCGGCCGGACGGGTCGGTGCCGAGCGGCAGCCGCCACGTCGGTGGGTGGTTGATCGGGTTGTCGATCTGGGTGACGTCGAGCAGGCGGGCCGGGGCGATGACCGGCGCGAGGACGGCCAGCAGGACGATCAGGCCGAGGAACGACAGCCCCACGACGCCGCTGCGGCTCGTGCGGAACTCGCGCCACACCTGCACCGCCCTGGCCCGGCGCCGCGCCGCAGCCGCGCCGCGGCGGCGAGCAGGCGGCATACCGAGCTGCGTCGCGTCCTCCCGCACCCCGCCCACCCGGCCGCTCATGCCGAACGCACCCGCGGGTCGAGGAACCGGTAGACCAGGTCCGCGAGCAGGTTCATGACGATGACGATCCCGGAGAAGACGACGAAGGTGCCCTGCAGGAGCGGCAGGTCCGGACCGCTCAGCGCGGCATAGGTGAGGTAGCCCAGACCGGGCCAGGAGAACACCGCCTCCGTGGTGACGGCACCGGCGATGAGGGTCCCGACGTGGAGGAACACGAGGGTCACCGTGGGCAGCAGCGCGTTGGGGACGGCATGGCGCCGGCGGACGAGGTCCTCGCGTAGCCCCTTGGCCCGCGCCGTCACCAGGTAGTCGGCGTGCATCTCCTCGAGCAGCGAGGCGCGCATCACGAGCAGGTACTGCGCGTAGGTGACCGCCACCAGGGTCACGACCGGCATGACCAGGTGGCGGGCCACGTCGAGGACCAGCGGCAGCCCCGTTGCCGTCGTGCCGGCCGTCTTGAGGCCGCCGGTCGGCAGCCAGTGGAGGGTGCCGCCGAAGACGAGCAGCAGGATCAGGCCGAGCCAGAACGTCGGCACGGACCACAGCACCAGCGCGGTCCCCGTGTTGACCCGGTCGAACCACGTGCCGCGCTGCCACGCGGACCGCTGCCCGATCCACAGGCCCAGGGTCACCGCGATGGTGAGCGCGACCCCGGTCAGCAGCAGGGTCGCGCCGACGTGCTCGGCGATGAGCTCCGACACAGGCCTGCGGTAGACGTAGGAGGTCCCGAGCTCACCCCGGGGGAGGTCTCGCAGGTAGATCCAGAACTGGGCGAGCAGCGACTGGTCGAGCCCGAACTGGCGCTTGAGCGTGGCGAGCTGCTCGGGCGACATGATGCGGCCGCGGGTCATGGACCGCACCGGGTCGCCGGGCAGCACCCGGAAGGCGAAGAACCCCAGGACCACGACCATGACGATGCTGACGCACGCGCCGCCGACCTTGCGCGCGGCGTACCGCCAGAAGCTCGAGGCCCCCCGGACGTCGCGGTCGGCGTCAGCGGCCGCGACGTCCTGCTCGATGAGTGTCTCGGTCATCGGCGCGGCCCTCCCGCGCGGTCAGGCCTCACTCACGCTCGTCGGCGGTCGCGGTGCGGCGGCGGGCCGCCCACGTGCCTCCACCGATCAGCAGCACGGCGAGCGCTCCGAGGCCGATCCACCCGCCGGTGCCCATGCCGCCACCACCGGCACCCGCCTCCGTGGCGCCGACCGGCTCGGCGGTCCACAGCGCCCAGTAGCCGGACTGACCGGTGAGCACGCCGTCCTTCTCCGGCTGCTTGGTCAGGTTGGTGAACCGGTCGGAACGGTAGGCGTCGAGCGAGTCGGGATACCAGAAGTCGATCGACGGGGCAGCGTCGTAGTGGATCGCCTGCATCTGCTTGACGATCTCCTGGCGCTTGGCCTGGTCGAGCTCGGCGTGCTGCGCCTTGAAGAGCCGGTCGAACTCCGGGTCGCACCAGTAGTCCATCGACGTCGAGCCGGTGCCGTCGGTCTTGGTGGGCAGGGCGTCACAGGTGTTGATACCGAGCTGGTAGTCGGGGTCGGAGCCCAGGCTCCAGGCGGTGAAGTACATGTCGTACTTGCCTGCGGTGCTGTCGGCGGAGATGGTGTCGCCGTCGGTCATGACCAGCTTGACGTTGATCCCGATCGCCTTGAGCCAGGGGACGATGAAGTCCGCCTTCTGCTTGTCGCTGGAGTCGGAGTTGTCGCCCAGCAGCCGCAGCGTGATCGGCTTGCCGGACTTGTCGAGCCGGATGCCGTCGGCGCCCTTCTTGTAGCCGGCCTGGTCGAGCTTGGCGTTGGCGGCGGCCGGGTCGTACTTGACGAGCTTGGACTCGTCCTTCCACTGCCACTGCGGGTAGACGGCGGGGATGAACGAGGTCGCGAGGGTGCCGTGGCCCTGGAAGGTCTTGTCGAGCAGCTCGGGGATGTTGATGGCCTGGCGGATCGCCTGCCGCACCAGCTTGTCCTTCAGCACCGGGTTGCCGTCGCCGACCTGCTTGCCGTCCTGGGTGCGCGCGCCGGGGTTCAGGCCGAGGCCGGTGAAGCGGCGCCCGTGGCCGGAGTTGGTGGTGATGCCCTTCTGCCCCTTGAGGGCGTCGAACTGGGCGACCTCGAGGCGGCCGACCATGTCGACCTCACCGGTCTTGAGGGCCTGCACCGAGGCGTCGCTGTTCTTGTAGATCACGTAGGTGACGCCGTCGAGCTTGGGCTTGCCCTTCCAGAAGTTGGGGTTCGCCTTGAGGACGACCGACTGGCTGGGTGTGAACTTCTCCAGGACGTAGGGGCCGGAGCCGACCACGTTGGCGTCGTTGGCGTACTTCACCGGGTCGGTGACCTTCTCCCAGACGTGCTTGGGCACCACGGGGATCTCGAGCCCGGGGTTGGGTGCCTGCGGGTCCTTCATGGTGATGACCAGGGTGTCCGGGTCGGGGGCGTCGACCTTCTCGAAGTTGGTGACGAGTGAGCCGTTGGCGGTGCCCATGTCGGGGTTGGTCATCATCTGCGTGTAGGTCCACTGCGGGTCGGCGCTGGTGATCGGCTGCCCGTCGGACCACTTCATGCCCTTGCGGATGTGGAAGGTCCAGACCTTCCCGTCGGGGCTGGTGTCCCACTTCTCCGCGAGGCCGGGCACGGGGGAGGAGTCCTTCGCGGAGTACTGCACGAGGTTCTCGTAGACCATCCGGTTGATCCCGGTCGGCGTGAGGTAGATCGAGATGAACGGGTTGAACGTGTCGATCGTCGAGCTCGTGGCGACCTTGAAGATGACCGGGGCCTTGGCCGCCTCGGCGCTGCCGGGGGCGACGAGCAGGGCGGCAGCCAGCGCGACCGCGGAGGCGGTGGCGGCGAAGGGACGAAGGGCTGGGCGCGCTGATCTCATCGGGACTCCTCCAGGTGGCCGGGGCCGCCGAGGCCCCCTCAGTTGCGGTCACCCAACCATCCCGATTTGTCCGGTGTCAATGGTTTGCGAAGCCTGAGTCCGAAACGTTGAAAAGTCACCACAGCGGGCTTGTGGAGACGCCTCGTATGCCGCGTGGCTGGCCCCGCGTGGCCGGCACCCGCGCGGCGCCGCACCGATTCGCCTCCGGACAACACGAGAGCAGCCCTCGACGTCGTCGGGGCTGCTCTGTCGTGTCGGGGTAGCCGGATTTGAACCGGCGGCCTTCCGCTCCCAAAGCGGACGCGCTACCAACCTGCGCCATACCCCGTCGCTCGAGCCGATTTCGGCCGACCCGAACGCGGGCATTAGGCTAACGCCTCGGATCTGCGGACCCCCTCGCGGGCCGTCTCGCAGGTCCGCGCGGGTGTAGCTCAATGGTAGAGCCCCAGTCTTCCAAACTGGCTACGCGAGTTCGATTCTCGTCACCCGCTCGCAGCGGGGCCGGTGCCGGGTCGGCCCCTGCAAAACGGCGGTTGCGCTCCAGAACCCGGCAGAAACTTCTGCGGGGTCGGCGGCGCAACCGCCGTTTTGTCGACGGGATCCGCAGCGTCAGTGCTTGCCGCCGCCGGCCCGGAACTGCAACCAGGCGTCGCTCATCCGGTCCGCCTGCCCCTGCGTGAACATGTCCATGCATGAGTCCTGCGTGTAGTCCATGAAGTTGTGGATCGGGTCGAGCCCGGGCGCGGTGCAGGTGTCTGCGCCGGTCGGGCAGTCGAACTGCGGCTGCGCCTCGCGGGGGGTGTCGGCGACGTAGTCGCCGGAGGCCGAGCACCCGTGGTTGAAGGTGTGCTCGAGCATCAGCCAGTGGCCGACCTCGTGGGTCAGGGTGTCGCCCAGCCCGTACTTCCACGGCTGCCCGGTGTCCGGGTCGACGCCGCCGGGCATCGACTCGTCGAGCATGACGACGCCGTCGATGAAGTCGCGTCCGTGGTTGTAGCCCTTCGGGAAGTAGGACCAGCCGAGCAGCCCACCCCCGATGTTCCCCGCGTAGACGTTGAGCGTCTGGGCGTCACCGGTGTAGAGCGCCTGCTTCATGTCACGCTCGTTCTTCCCGGGCACGACGGTGTACCAGTCGGGGTTGACCGTCCAGGTGGTGTCGACCAGGTCGAACCGGAACGGCGTGTCCGCGGCATCCGGTGCGGTGTTGCCGGAGTACGAGTCGTTGAGGACCTGGAGCTGCGCGGAGATCATGGACTCCCACCGCGCCTTCTCCGCAGGACTGTTCGCATGGTCGGACACCATGTGGAAGACCGTCGGAATGGTCACGCTGCCGTCGGGCAGCGTCGGCCGGTCCTGGAGCACGCCGTAGGCCTTCGCCTCGTTCTTGCTGTAGAGCGCCGGCTCCTTGGCGGTGGCGCCCTCCTCGACCCGTGCCTGGTCGGCGAGCGAACCGCCCTGGCAGTCGGCCACAGCCGGTGATGGTGCGGCGGCCGCAGTCGTGGAGGAGGCCGCCGACCCACCACCGAGCAGCACGACTGCGACTGCGGCGGTCAGGACTCCCAGGCGGACTGAGGTGGAGGTGCGCATTCGTTTCCCCTTGGATCGTCGGCTCTGTGCGGATCCGGCGGACGCTACCGAGCTCGCACCGGCGGCGGAAGACGTGTCGGCGGTGCTTTCCGGACATCACCCCCACGGAGCGACGCCGCAGGCTGCCACAGGGAGGAGCGCCCGCGTGTCGCCCACGGGTCCGGCATTCGGCGCAACCGAACCCGGCAGCTAGGATGGGTGATTGGCCCGGTCGCCCGCTGCCGGAGCGACGGGCCCCTTCCGTTGCCACACCGACTCTGGAGTACCCCCTAGTGAAGAGCGCCGTCGAGACCCTCAACCCGACCCGGGTCAAGCTGACCGTCGAGGTCCCGTTCGAGGAGCTCAAGCCGAGCCTCGACGCGGCATACAAGACGATCGGGAGCCAGATCCAGGTGCCGGGCTTCCGCAAGGGCAAGGTCCCCAGCCGCATCATCGACCAGCGTGTCGGTCGCGGAGCCGTCCTGCAGGAAGCGGTGAACGACGCGTTGCCGCAGTTCTACGGCCAAGCCGTCGAGGAGAACAAGGTGCGCCCGATCGGGCAGCCCGACGTCGACGTGACCGACGTCCCGGCCGAGGACGGCCAGGACCTCAAGTTCACCGTCGAGGTCGACGTGCGGCCCGAGGTCACGCTGCCCGAGGACTTCAGCGGCATCACCGTCGAGGTCGACGAGGCCCAGGCGTCCGACGCGGACGTCGAGGAGCGGCTCACCTCGCTGCGCGAGCGCTTCGGCACCCTCAAGGGCGTCGACCGGGCCGTGGAGCAGGGTGACTTCGTCTCCATCGACCTCGACGCCAGGATCGGCGACGACGAGATCGACTCCGTCAAGGGCGTCTCGTACGAGGTCGGCTCGGCGAACATGCTCGACGGCATGGATGAGGCGCTCGTGGGCATGACGGCCGGCGAGACCAAGAGCTTCACCGCCCCTCTGGCGGGAGGCGACCGCGAGGGCGAGGACGCCGACGTCGTCGTCACGGTCCAGTCGGTCAAGGTGCGCGAGCTGCCCGACCTCGACGACGACTTCGCCCAGCTTGCCTCCGAGTTCGACACCCTCGAGGAGCTGCGCGCCGACGTGGCCGAGCAGGCGGAGCGCGCCAAGAAGTTCGAGCAGGGTGTCCAGGCCCGCGACAAGGTGCTCGAGCAGCTGCTCGAGAGCGTCGAGATCCCCGTGCCGGACGGTGTCGTCGAGGCCGAGGTGCACGCCCACCTCGAGGGTGAGGACCGCCTCGAGGACGACGAGCACCGCGCAGAGGTGGACGCCAACACC
>DASUKI010000029.1:0-11521 GCA_036278855.1 Pedococcus sp. | reverse complement strand
GACTCATGAGCGACGACCGCGGCCCCGACCGCCTCGATCGCCTCGACCGCCTCGACGACGACCTCGCCCTCCTCGCCGAGCAGACCACGCGGCTGCTCGGCACCGCACGCTCCCTGACCGACACTGCCGCGGCCTCGCTGTGTGAGGGGTGGAGCCGCGGCCACGTGGTCACCCACCTCGCGCGCAACGCCGAGGCCATCGGCCGGCTGGCCGACTGGGCGGTGACCGGGACACCCCTGGAGATGTACCCGGGTGGTACCGACGGCCGCGACCGGGCGATCGAGGCGGGCGCGCACCGAGGGGTCGACGCCCTCGCCGAGGACCTGGCCGACACGGCCGCGGCGCTGGTCCCCAGGCTGGAGGCGCTCGCCGGGCCGCTCGCGGCCGACGAGGTCGAGCTGCGCGGCGGCTACAGGGTGCGGTCGACACGACTGCCCTTCACCCGGCTGCGCGAGGTCGTCTACCACCACGTGGACCTCGACGCGGGGTTCGGCTTCGCCGACGTCGACGGAGACCTGTTGTGCCGGTTCGTGGACGACGCGGTGTCGCGGCTGGAGCTCGGCCGGCATCCGCCTGCCCTGCGGCTCACCAGCGACGAGGGTGACACCTGGACCGTCGGTGACGGCACCACGCCCGTCACCGGCGCGCGGGCCGGCCTGCTGCTCTGGCTGGCCCGGCGGATCCCGGACGGCGTGCACGCACAGGACGCAGAGCTGCCGTCGCTGCCGCGCGGTGCCTGAGCCGCGGTGCCTGAGCCGCGGTACCTGAGCCGCGGTACCTGAGCCGCGGCGCCTCAGCTCGCCGGGACCTCCAGGCTCGCCCCGGTGATGCCCGCGCGCCGGGCGATCGCCACCGCCGCGAGCGCCGAGTGCACCTTCAGCTTGTGCAGGATGCTCTGCACGTGGGTGCGAACCGTGTTCGGCGACACGTGCAGCAGGTCACCGATCTCGGTCCGGCTCATCCCCTCGACGAGGCAGCCGAGGACCTCGAGCTCGCGACTGGTCAGGTCCGAGATGCCCTGGACGTGCTCGAGCACCGCCCGCTGCCCGCGGGACAACGACACGAGGACGTTCGCGAGCAGGTCCGCGGGCAGGTGCGTCTCTCCCCTTGCCACCCCACGGATCGCCGCCACGAGTGAGTCCGCGGTGACCGTCTTGGAGACCCAGCCACGCACCCCGAGCTGCACGGCCTCGACCACCTGCTCACCCGCCTCCGCACCGGTGGCCACGACGATCCCGAGCCGCGGGCGCCGACGCAGTGCCTCCCGGGCCATGGACAGGCCGTCCTCTCCCCCGAGCACGAGGTCGAGGACCACCACGTCGCAGTCGAGCTGCTCGAGCATCGCCAGTCCGCGGTCGGCCGACGTGGAGGTGCCCACCACTTCGAGGTCCGGGTAGTCCCCCAGGCACATCGCGAGCGCGTCGACGAACACCTCGTGGTCGTCCACGATGAGGACCCGCAACGGAGGCGACATGGCCTCCACAATGGCGACCGCGCGCCCGACGGTCACCCGGCCGCAGTCGGAGCGCGTCCTACGTCAAACGAGGGACCGCCCGCCCGACGCGCCCGGTCAGCGCAGGTGCACCGGCCACGACTCCTGCGAGCCGTGCGCCGACATGAGCGCGGCAGCCTGCAGCCGGGAGTGCACCCCGAGCTTGGTGAGCAGGTTCTGCACGTGGGTGCGCGCCGTGCTGCGCTGGACGCCCAGGCTGTCCGCCATCTCCTCGGTCGTCTGCCCGTCCATGATGCAGCGCATCACCTGCCACTCGCGGTCGGTGAGGAACTGCAGCGCCCAGAGCGGGTCGTCGGCCGGCTTGTGCGGCCGCAGCGCGCGCTGGAGCAGCGACGGCTCGACGGCCAGCTGGCCGCGCACCGCGCGGTCGAGCATCTCGACGATCTCGATGATCGGCTTCTCCTTGCCGACGTACCCGGAGGCACCCTCGGCGATGGCGCGGCCGACCACGGCGTGGTCCGCCTCCGCGGAGAGCATGACCACCTTGGTCTGAGGTGACAGCTCGCGGATCCGCTGGATCGCGCCGAGGCTCGTCCCGTCAGGGAAGTTGACGTCGAGCAGGCAGACGTCGGGGTGGTGCTCCTCGACCAGTGCGACCGCCTTGTCAGGGTGTCCCGCGAGGCCCACGACCTCGTGACCCTTGGCACCCAGGGCGAGCCCGAGCGCCTCCAGGAGGAGCAGGTGGTCGTCGCAGACGACGATCCTCATGACGCCACCGCTCGCAGGCCGGCCTGGGCGAGGCGGATCTCGGCGACGGCGCCGCCGTGGTCACCCGCGAGCAGCTGGAACGACCCGTTGCACGCAGCCACCATGGCCCGAGTCGTGGTCAGCCCCAACGAAGTTCGCGATGTGACGCGGCCGAGCCCAGGACCGTCGTCGGACACCGTCAGGTGCACCCCGTCCGAACCCGTGTGGACGCTGACGTCGACGTGGCCCCCCGGCCCAGCCGCGCGCACCGCGTTGTCCAGGACGCACGCCAACGCCCGGCTCAGCGCCACGGGCCGCGCCCATGCAGGCACCGCGTCCTCGACCTCCAGGCTGACCTCGCAGTCAGCCGTCGCCTGCGCCCGCTCCACCGCCGACTCGGCCAGCCCGGCCACGTTGGTGGCGGTCACCTCGTCGGTCGCGGCGTCGCTGAGCGACGCCTCGACCAGCTCGGCCAGCCAGCGCGCCTGCCCCGCGATCCCGTCCAGCTTGCGACCGGTGTCACCGCCGTCGGTACCGGCCAGCAACAGGATCGCGGCCAGCGGCTGCCGCAAGTCGTGCAGCAGTGCGCGCACCGTGTCGATCTCTCCCCCAGCAGAGTGCTGGAAGTCATCAAGAACTGCAGCCATCTCATCCCTCACAACCCCGCGGACGGAATCCCTCACCCCCTGTGGGGAGTCCGTTCGCCCCGCGACCGGTCAAACGTATGAGATCAAAAAGCGGGGCGGCAATAGTCAATCGGGACTAGGCCGGATCACTGACTTCGGGTGTTTCACCGCCCTGACCTGCGGTTACCTGCCGATGCATGCGGGGTCGCCCGTCTCACTAGAGTCTCGCCCATGCCGTCGAGCCGACCCGTGGTGCCGCCGATCGCGCTCGTCGTGGCGGCGGTCGTCTCGGTGCAGTTCGGCGGCGCGCTGGCGGCAACCCTCGTCCCCCACATCGGGGCGGCCGGCTCGGTGACCCTGCGGCTCGTGTTCGCCGCGACCATCCTCGCCGCCGTCGCCCGGCCGAGGCTGCGAGGCCACAGCGCCAGGGCATGGCTGACCGTGGTCGGCTTCGGCGCGGCCCTGGCGTTGATGAACCTCGCGTTCTACGCAAGCCTGGCGCACCTGCCGATCGGGGTGGCGGTGACCATCGAGTTCCTCGGCCCGCTCACGCTGGCCACCGTGCTGTCGCGCCGCACCCGCGACCTGGCTGCCGTGGTGGCTGCGGGGTTCGGGGTGGTGCTCATCTCCCGGGCGCTGTCGGTGCCGCTCCCCGAGCTCGACTGGACCGGGCTGGGACTGGCCGCGCTCGCGGGCGCCTGCTGGTCGGCATACATCATCGCCAGCGGACGCACCGGTCGGCTGTTCCCCCGCCTCGACGGGCTCGCCCTCGCCATGGGCGTGGCACTGCTGCTCGTCCTGCCGTTCGGGTTGCCCACCGTCGACACGTGGACCGGCGTCGACATCGCCAAGGGACTCGGCATCGCCGTGCTCTCCTCGGTGCTCCCCTACTCGTTCGAGCTCGCTGCGCTGCGGCACCTGCGCGCCAACGTCTTCGGCATCCTGCTCAGCCTCGAGCCGGCGGTCGCGGCACTGGCGGGGCTGCTCGTGCTGCACCAGCGGCTCACCGCCACGCAGCTGGTCGGCATGGCGCTGGTGGTGCTGGCCAGCGCCCTGGTCATGGGCGCCGGCCAGCAGCGGGACCCGGCTGCGTCAGGAGGCTGAGCCCGAGGAGCCCGAGCCCGATTCGGCCGTCTCGAGCCGCGCGTCCCGACGCGACTTCCACAGGCTCGCGACCGTCGTGACCCCGAGGATGAGGACGATCGCCCCGAGGGACACCGAGATCGGCACGTCGGGCGCCCACTCGATGTGGTGGCCACCGTTGATGAAGGACAGCTCGTTCTCGTGCATCGCGTGCAGGATCAGCTTGACGCCGATGAACCCGAGCAGGACGGCCAGGCCGATGCTGAGGTAGACGAGCTTCCTGAGCAGTCCCCCGATGAGGAAGTACAGCTGCCGCAGTCCCATGAGCGCGAACAGGTTCGCCGTGAGGACGAGGTAGGGCTCCTTGGTGAGGCCGTAGATGGCCGGGATGGAGTCGAGCGCGAAGAGCAGGTCCGTCGTGCCCAGCGCCATGATGACGATGAACATAGGGGTGGCCACCTTGAGACCGTTCTCCCGGGTGAACAGCTTGGCGCCGTGGTACTGGTTGGTCGCCGGGAACCGCCGCTCCACCCACTTCATGAACCGGTTCTCCTCGTACTCGTCGTCGTCGCCCTCGCCCTCCTTGGCGAGCTTGACGGCGGTGTAGACGAGGAACGCGCCGAACAGGTAGAAGACCCACGAGAAGTTGTTGATCGCCGCGGCGCCGACAGCGATGAAGATGCCACGCAGCACGATCGCGATGACGATGCCGATGAGCAGCGCCGACTGCTGCAGCTTCTGCGGGACCCCGAACCGGGCCATGATCAGCAGGAAGATGAACAGGTTGTCGATCGACAGGGAGTACTCGGTCAGCCAGCCGGCGAAGTACTCACCCGCGAACTTCCCCCCTGCCTGGTCGTGGGTGAACCACCAGACGCCCAGCCCGAAGAGCACCGCGGCGCCGACGTAGCCCACGAGGGCGACCGTGACCTCCCTGGTGGAGGGCACGTGCGGGCGGCGCGCGACGACCAGCACGTCGAAGGCCAGGGCCGCGACCATGAGGCCGATGGTGAGGTACCAGACCCACGGCGCGACTTCCATCTGGGTCGCGGTGGTGGAGACGAGTTGGGTCACAGGGGTGGTTCCTTCCGGTCACGTGCGTGGCCGGAGGTCTCTCCCGCCCCGTGGTGGTGCGGACCGGGTCCCCGGGCCGTATGCCGCGTGGCTGGGTCAGCGACGTGGCTTCGGCCGTGATGACGAGGACACCGCGTGGGGATACTCCCCTCCGATGTACAAGAAAAACACTACCCGGAGGGGGCCCGCCCTCCGATGTACAAAAAGACACTACCCGGAGGGGGCCCGCCCTCCGTGCCTCCAATGGTAGGGCGGCGGCCCCGGTACCGCCCAACCGACCAAGTGGCGGACCGCTGTGCGGCGGCGTAGGAAGGAAGGGACCCGACGAAAGGAACGCCATGCCAGGTGAGAAGGACCCCGGGCCGAGCATCAAGGACAAGGACCTCTACGAGGAGCTGCGCGAGGACGGTGCGTCGAAGGAGAAGGCCGCCCGGATCAGCAACGCCGCCGCCAAGGAGGGCCGCTCCAGCGTCAGCAGCAAGGGTGGCGAGCACGGCGACTACGAGGACTGGACCGTCGACGACCTTCAGGACCGGGCCGGGGAGCTCGACATCGAGGGCCGGTCGGACATGTCCAAGGACGAGCTGATCAAGGCCCTGCGCAACCACTGACGGGCCACCGGGCGCCGGTCGGGCCCGGCCCTAGGAGGGCCGCTTCGACCTGGGCAGCTTGGCGACGACCAGGTCGTAGGAGGCGTCGACGGCCTCGAGGACCTCCTCGTCGGGGATGGCGCCGCCGATGCGCAGTGTGTTCCACCCCGAGCGTCCGATGTAGGCCATCTTCGCGGCGTCGTCGGGGTACTGCGCCACCCACTCGTCGGCCTCGTCCCGGGTGGCCCCGCACTTGACGCCGACGCTGTCGCCGCCCATGAAGGCGAAGATCTTGTCGCCGACCTTGGCGACGTGGTCGCCCTCCCACGGCTGGTCCTCCCACGCCCCGGGCTTGCCGAGGCAGTGGGTGCGCAGTGCGTCGCCGCCCAGCCGCCCCATGATCCGACGATATCGCGGCTCCTCCCCCGGGCGGGCTAGGACATCGGAGGGAGCCGCAGAGCCGATGGGTCGGGGCACGATGGACGAGCCCTTCTCCCAACGCGAGGTCCCCATGTCCAAGAATTCCCGCAGTCTCCCACGCGCCCGGCTGGCGCGGATGGCCGTCCTGGCCGTGACCTGCATGCTCGCCCTGACCGGCCTGGTCACGAGCTCGGCCTCTGCCGGGGCGGTCAAGGGTTCCCTTGCCGTCATCTCGGTCAACGACGCGGGCACCGGTCTCGCGGGGGCCGTCGCCGCGCGGCCGATGACCGTCGTGGTGGAAGCCCGCGACCTCGACGGGCTCCCCATGGTGGTCAACAGGGACACCGGCGTGCGGTTGGGCTCGACCGGTGGGCCCGGCACGCTGTCCGGCGTGGTCACCGGCACCATCGCGAAGAACACCTCACGAGCCACGATCACCGGCGCGCTCTACTCCGTCTTCGCGAACGGCGTCACGCTCACGGCGACCGCGACGTCCGGCATCACGCTCGACCCGACCAGCGTCACGGTCAACGTCGCCCACAGCGCGGTCAACGTCCAGGCCAACCCGCACCAGGCGCTCGACGTCACGGACCCCGGGTGTCCCGGGCCGACGCCGGACATGCCGGTCTGCGGGTTCCTGTTGCTCGACAACGGCGGCAACGGTGCCGTGCTCATGTCGGTCGGCTCGTGCGACCAGATCCTGGCCTGCCGCACCAGCGGCGGCAGCACCGCCGAGCTCGTCACGGCATCGGTCAACCTCAAGGACGCCAACGGCAACCCGCTCTACACCCGCGCCGACCCAGCCACCCTCATCCTCGCGTGCGACAAGTCCCTGTGCGGCAACGGCGGGGTGGGCAAGTTCCCGGTGACCGTCGACCTGACCGACACCGGCGCCTTCACGACCCTCGCGGACTGCCCGGCCAAGGGTGTGCTCGGCGCCGACCAGGACGCCTGCGTCGACCCCGTGCAGTCCACCAAGGACAACGCCGGCGACGTCTACACCTACATCCTGTTCGTCCACGACATCCGGGGCAGCTACCCGTGACCTGACCCGGTCAGCCACGGCAGCGGCGCCCGGACGACACCGAGTCGGTCGAGCGCCGCTGTCGCCTCCTCGGCGGCCCCGAGATCACCCAGCCGTGCGGCCACCGCCAGCAGGAACCCGCGCTCGTGCGCCAGCTCGGACTCCGCCCCGCTCGCCAGGCCCCTCTCCACCGAGTACCGGGCACCGTCGGGGTCGCCCAGCTCGACCTGGGCGCTGGCGCGCACCCGTAGCGCCGAGGGCAGCAGCGTGGCCGCCCCCAGCCGTGACGCCGTCTGGATCGCGCCCTCCACGAGGGTCAGCGCCTGCCGCGGGTTCCCGGCCAACAGGTGGGCCTCGGCGACCGCGATGTCGGTCTCGCACACCTCGTGCGGCTCGCGCAGGGCGGTGAACTGCTCCACCGCTGCGGCCAGCTGGGCCATCCCCTGCTCGAGCTCCCCGGACCTGGTGTTGGCCCGGCCCTGCTCGCGCAGGACCAGCGCCGAGAGCTCCTCGTCGTCGACGGCCTGCGCGACGCGAGCCACCCGCGCGAGGCGGGTCAGCGCCTCCTGTGCCTTGCCCTGGCGGTTCAGGAGGTCGGCGCTGTTGTATGCCGCGTTGGCGGCGTTCGCGGCGTCCCCCACCTTCTCGAAGCTGGCCGACGCCAGGCCGAAGGTGTCCAGGGCGTCCGACCAGTCGCCCGCCATGAGCATCCGCATCGCGAGGTTGTTCTGCGCGTGGGCCTGGCCGGCGACGTCACCGAGCGACTCGTAGAGGGCCAGCGCCAGCGCGCCGTGGTCCACACCGCTGTGGGCGCCGGTGAACACCTCGACCCCGTGGAGCACGAGGTGGGCCTGCGCCAACGAGTCCTGCTGGCCAGCCCTCGTCGCGATCCGGACCGCCTGTTCGGCGCACTGCCCGGCCTCGGCGTAGCGCCCCTGGCTCATCTGGACGACGCTGCGCCGAGCGAGCAGCCGCGCCCGGCTGGCGAGTGCGTCGTCGCCGCCGAGGTCGGCGACGTCCCGGAGCCCGGTCGTGGTGCGGCGCAGGGCGACGGCATAGCGTCCCTGTCGCTGCGCGACCTTCGCCAGCTTGAGGGCAAGGTCCGCCAGGCGCAGGGGCGCCGTGGACTGGAGCCGGCGGGCATGGGCGTACGCGCGGTCGGCCTCGCCGGAGCGGCCACAGAGGAACAGCGCGTCACCCCACGACTCGAGGTCCAGCGCCTGTTCCTCCACTCCCACCGAAGCGGCCCGTGCCGCCGACTCGGCGGCCCTGGCGAACGCCTCGGCCGCGGCCTCCGGCGCAGCCCGGTCGAGCGCCTTGCGCCCCGCCCTGCGGGCGCACCCCCACGCGTCGTCGAACCGCCCGGCGGCGAAGTAGTGGTGCGCCAGGACCTCGGGGTGACGGGCCAGGTTGCGCGGCGACCGGGCGAGGACGTCGCCCACGCGGGCGTGCAGGCGCGCACGCACCTTCACGGGCAACCCGGCATACGCGGCCTCGCGGTGGACCGTGTGGCGAAACTGCCACTTGCGCCCGCCGCTGGGGACGATGAAGCCGGCGAGGGCCTCCATCTGGTGTGGGAGGTCCGCCGGGGTCGCCACGCCACCGTCCGTGGCCACCTCCTCGAGCAGCTGGTTGGTGAAGCTGACCCCGAGCACGGCGGCCCTCCGCAGGAGGGCGCGCGGAGCCGCCGGCAGGGCGTCGATCTGCACCGACACGAGCTCCTCGACCGTCAGTGGCAGGTCGTCGAGCTGGTCCCCGCGTGATGCCGCGAGGACCAGCTCGCGCAGGAACAGCGGGTGGCCGCCTGCACGGACGGCGAGCTGGTGCGCGAGCGCCGGGGGCAACGGGTGGTCCGGCACGAGCATCTCGGCCATAGTGTCCGACTGCCCGCCGTCGAGCGGCAACAGCCTGATGCGCTCGCCGACCGCCGGCGTCCACCCCTCGGGTGCGTCCCGCCGGGTGGTGACCAGCAGCCAGGGACGGTCCTCGGCGTGGGCCACGAGGTGGTCAAGGACTCGCCCGCTGTCGGCGTCCATCAGGTGGGTGTCCTCGATGACGATGACGGTCGGGCTCAGGACGACCGCGCGCAGGAGGTCGACCACCAGGCGGTGCAGTGCCTCGCTTCGGAACTCCTCACCGAGGGCGCGCAGGTCTGACCCGCCCTGGGACACGGTCACGTCGAAGACGGCACCCAGCAGCGGCAGCTGGTCCACCAGCTCCGGGGCCAGCGCCCCCACCACCTCCCGGATCCGCGCGACGCCTCGGGTCGCATTGGACAGGCCGGTGATCCCGAAGGCCTCGGCCAGGAGGGTGCGCACCGTGGCGTAGGGGGCGGCCGCCCCGCTGTGGCCGCACTCGGCCCGCAGGACTGGGAAGTCCGCAGCCTCGCTCACCACCTCGGCGACCAGCCGTGTCTTGCCCATGCCGGGCTCCCCCAGGACGACGACCGAGCCGCCATCGAGGTCGCCCAGCCTCTCCAGGGCCGCACGGATGAGCCCGAGCTCGCGCTCCCTGCCCACCATGACGGTGTCCGGCGAGCCGGCGGCCGACGAGGTCGCAACCCCGAGTGCCGCGGTGGGAACGGCATCGGCAATCCCCTTCAGCCGCAGGGCAGCCAGGTCGGAGACCTGCCAGTTGAGCCGGCTGTGCTCGAGCAGCTCGACGGGGAGGCGGATCTGCCCGCTGGCTGTCCTCGCCGCCAACCGCGCCGCCAGGTTCACGGCACCGCCCTTGACCGAGTACGTCCGGCGTGCGACCGGTCCGAGGTCACCGGTGAAGACCCGCCCCTGGGCGACACCGGCGCGCACGGGCACCGTCGTCGCGCGGTCGACGACGAGCCGCACCGTGGCGAGCATGTGGTCGAGGTCGTCGCCCGAGCTGAGCGGCGCGCCGGCAACGAGCATGATCTTGCCGCCGTCGACGTCGATGTCGGTCTCGTGGAAGGACACCCCGTGGCGGTGGGTGGCGTCCTGAGCG
Organism: Pedococcus sp.; assembly: GCA_036278855.1. Lineage (GTDB taxonomy): Bacteria > Actinomycetota > Actinomycetes > Actinomycetales > Dermatophilaceae > Pedococcus. The sequence goes on along the minus strand of DASUKI010000029.1, from coordinate 1,528 downwards.
TTGCGGACCAGCTCGTCCACGCCACGCGCCAGCACGTCGACGCCGCCACGCTCGAGCAGCCCGTCGGTCGCCTCGAACCGCAGGAACGCCGCGGTGACCACCCGGTGCTCCGGCTCGTGGGCGCCACGGGTGAGGTGCACCCGCAGCTGCGGCGGCAGCAGCTGGCCGAGCACCTCCTGGTCGGGGCCGTCGCCGTTCAGGCCCGGGCTGTGCAGGCCGGCACCGACGACGTCCGTCCCGTCGGCCGACGCCAGGTGCGGCACGCCCGTCAGCAGCCATCCCGGCCCGATCCGCTCGCCCACCAGGTCCGGGTCCAGGGCCCGTGCGGTCGCTTCGTCCACGAGGACCTGGCCCGCCGTGGCCACGCCCTCGATGGTCGCCACCGCGGTCGCCGCCGGGCCGACCACCATCAGCTCGCGGTGCAGCGCTGGGTCGCCCGCGAGGACGAGGGCCACCTCCCCCGTCACCACCCCGCAGGACGCACGGAGCACGACGGGCCCGACGCTGGTCCTCAGGTGGCCGACCTTGCCGATGGCGGCACGCATCCGCAGCGCCGCCCGGCACGCGCGGGCCGGCGCGTCCGGTCCCTCGGCCAGCAGGAGCACGGCGTCGCCGCCCCACTTGAGCAGGTCGCAGCCCTCGGCGAGCGCGTGTTCGACCAGCGTCCCGAAGACGGCGTCGAGGATGTCGCTGAGCTCCTCAGCCCCTGCCCGGCCACGAGCCGCGAGGCGCTCCGTCAAGCGGGTGAAGCCGCTGATGTCGAACATGACCAGGCTGCCCCGGAGGAGCCGCGACGACAGCCCCGGGTCCTGGGCGGCCCAGGCAGGAAGCATGGCCGGCACGTAGGGCTCGAACGCGGTGGGCATCACCGCTCACCCTCGCAGAGCCGACCCGTGCGTGGCCTCGGACAATTGACGGAAACCGACAGCCGACCGGTTAGCTGGTGGCCGCCGACATCTGGCGCAGCTCCTTCTTGAGGTCGCCGATCTCGTCACGCAGCCGCGCCGCGAGCTCGAAGTGGAGGTCTGCCGCGGCCTGGTGCATCTGGGCGGACAGCTCCTGGATCAGGTTGGCCAGGTCGTTGGCAGGCAGGTCGCGCAGCCGGTCGGCGGCCACGCCGGCGTCGGCCTGCAGCGCTCCACGCCCGCCCCGGCCGCCCCCACCGGCCTTCCCGCGCGACTGCGTGCGGCCGGAGCCCATCAGGCTGGCGGTGTCGGCGTCCTCACGCTGCAACATGTCGGTGATGTCGGCGATCTTCTTGCGCAGCGGCTGCGGGTCGACTCCCGCCTCCTTGTTGTAGGCGATCTGCTTCTCACGCCGACGCTGCGTCTCGTCGATCGCCTCGCGCATCGAGGGCGTGACGGAGTCGGCGTACATGTGCACCTGCCCGGACACGTTGCGGGCGGCGCGGCCGATGGTCTGGATGAGCGAGCGCGCCGAGCGCAGGAAGCCCTCCTTGTCGGCGTCGAGGATGCTCACGAGCGACACCTCGGGCAGGTCGAGGCCCTCGCGCAGCAGGTTGATGCCG
>DASUKI010000028.1:0-2216 GCA_036278855.1 Pedococcus sp. | reverse complement strand
GTGGCACTACACGATCGCCCGCATGGTCGACGCGTGCGCCGCGCACGGGATCTACCCGTACTACGGCCCGTTCGGCGACATCGCCGACGTGGTCGCCTGCGAGGACCAGTTCCGCAACGCCTACCTCCTGGGCTGTGTCGGTGCCTGGAGCCTGCATCCTGCGCAGATCGAGATCGCCCAGCGGGTGTTCTCGCCCAGCGTGGAGGACATCGCCCACGCGCGCCGGGTCGTCGCTGCCCTGCAGGAGAACGGGGGCGACGGCACCGGCGCCGTCATGCTGGACGGGAAGATGGAGGACGACGCCTCCCTCAAGCAGTGCCTCGTGCTCGTCGAGCTCGCCGAGCAGCTCGCCGCGCGCGACCCCGCTCTCGCGCAGCTCTACGCCGGTGCCGGGGCATGACGGAGTCCTACCGCCCGCGCCGCTCGGTGCTGTACCTGCCTGCCTCCAACGAGCGGACCCTGGAGAAGGCGAAGTCGATCCCGTGCGACGGCCTGATCCTCGACCTCGAGGACGCCGTCGCTCCCGAGGCCAAACCGGCCGCACGGCTGGCGGCCTGCGAGGCCGCCGACAGCGGTGGGTACGGCCGCCGCGAGGTGGCGATCCGCATCAACGGGGCCGACACCAAGTGGCATCACGACGACCTGCGCGCCGCCTGTGATGCCGCGCCGGATGCCATCGTCGTACCGAAGGTGAGCAGCGCCGACGAGGTGCGAGAGCTGGCCGACGAGATGGCGGCCTTCAGCGCCCCTCACCACACCAAGCTCTGGGCGATGATCGAGTCCCCGGTCGCCATCCTGCGGTGCGAGGAGATCGCCGCCGCCAGCGATCGGCTCACGGTGCTCGTGATGGGGACCAACGACCTCGCCAAGGAGCTGTACGCCGCGCACGTCGCGGGTCGCCACCCCCTGATGACCGGGCTGGGCCTGGCCCTGCTCGCCGCGCGTACGACCGGCAGGTCGATCCTGGACGGGGTGTACAACGACGTGAAGGACAACGAGGGCTTCCTGGCCGAGTGCCGCCAGGGCCGGGAGATGGGGTTCGAGGGAAAGACCCTGATCCATCCGGGCCAGGTGGCGGGTGCCAACGCGGCGTACGCACCGAGCGCGGAGGAGGTGAAGGACGCCCGCGGCGTCCTCCGTGCCTGGGAGGAAGGGCAGGGTTCGGGCGTGGTCACCTACCGGGGCCGGATGGTGGAGAACCTCCACGTCGAGAGCGCACAGCGCACCCTGGCGATGGCGGAGGCCATCAGCGCGCTCGCGGACTGAGCCTGGCTGAGCCGGGCGGAGCCAGGGCGCGACCCGGCTCTGCTGCCCGGCCACGCCCCACCCGGGCCGGACAGCAGCCGAGTCGGATCAGCCGTGCGGCTGGTGAGTCGGGTGGCTGGGGTGCGTCGGGTGGGTCGGATGCGTGGAGGTCGAGCCCTGCGTGGGGTGGCTGGGATGCGTCGGATGCGGGGGCTGCGAGCCTTGCGTCGGGTGGCTGGGATGCGTCGGATGAGTCGGGTGCACCGGGTGCGTGGGTGACGCCCCCTGGGTCGGGTGGGCCGGGTGCGAGCCGGAGGGGCCGCTGGTCACGGTGCCGCAGAACGCCGTCACGTTGTCGAGCCCGCCGGCGGCGGTGACGAGGGCCGTGAACGCCGGACTCTCGAGGGCCTTGCCGTGCTCGGCCTTGTTGCCCGAGGTGTAGGCCCGGCACAGGCCGCCGAAGGCGTGCGCGTTCGGCCCCGAAGCCACCGAGGACCCGTCAACCGGCCCGCCGGACGGGTGGGCGGGATGGGTGGGGTGCGCCGGGTGGCTCGGGTCGGCCGTGTGACTCGAGGCGGCTCCGCCGGCGTGCCGGACGGTGTCGGGGGACCAGGGGGCGTGTCCGGACGCGGCCATCGCGACCCCGGAGGACAGCAGCGCGACTGCTCCGGCGCTGGCGAGGGCGGCCTTGAGGCCGGTGCGGGCGGAGGGGGCTGGGCTCATCCGATCACTCCAGGGCGTGGGGGTGGGGTCGCGATGAGCACGGTGGAAGAGGTCGACTGCAGCGTGCTCGCCGGCCAGCTCACGGGGGCTAGCCGGTGCGCTCGCCGCTGTCAGCAGACGCTCGACTTCAGGGCGCGACGTGAGGGCGTCGCGGGACTTCCTCCGACGACCGCCTGCTGCGACTGCTCTTCGCACCGTGCTCATCTCACTCCTTCAGCGCCGAAGGGGCGAAAAATGTCACGCACGTC
>DASUKI010000027.1:0-2877 GCA_036278855.1 Pedococcus sp. | reverse complement strand
GTGAACCCGACCGCGTAGTTCACCCCGTGCAGGCCGATCCGCTCGGTGAGGGCGAGGAAGTCCTCGGCCGTGCCGTTGGGGGCCCGGAAGGTCACGCGGGTCACCGGCTCGGCGACCAGCTCCTCCCAGGGGACCACGGTCAGCTCGCCGGTGAGCTCGCCGTCCGGAAAGGGTGCGCTGAGCTTGAAGCCGACCCCGAGCTCCTCGACGGCGACAACCGCCTCCGGCCACTCGGCGTGCAGGAGGTTCAACGCCGGGGCGGGGTCGAAGGTGACCGCCTCGACGATGCGGTAGCCCTTGTCCTCCGTCGGGTCCAGCTCGAGGGAGACCGCCCCGTTGGAGCACACGGCATATCCGTGCTCGATGCCCAAGGCGTCGAGGATGTCGGTGGTGGCCACGATGGAGCGCCCCGTGGCGATCACGACGTGGTGGCCGGCGGCGGCCACCTCGCGCACGGTGTCCCGAACCGCAGCGGAGAGCTCGCCGGCGTGGTTGATGGTCGTCCCGTCGACGTCGAGGGCGACGAGGCGCGTGGGGCTCATGCCCCAAAACCTAGGGCACGGCGCGCGGGCGGCTCAGACCGGCTTGAGGACCTCGAGACCGACGTAGGGGCGCAGCGCCTGCGGGACCACCACCGAGCCGTCGGCCTGCTGGTGGTTCTCGAGGATGGCGACCAGCCAGCGCGTCGTGGCGAGGGTGCCGTTGAGGGTGGCGACCGTGCGCGTGCCGCCGCCGCTGGGGTCGCGCTCGCGGATGCCGAGTCGCCGGGCCTGGTAGGTCGTGCAGTTCGACGTCGAGGTGAGCTCGCGGTAGCGGCCCTGGGTGGGCACCCACGCCTCGGAGTCGTACTTGCGCGCCGCGGGGCCGCCGAGGTCGCCGGCCGCGGTGTCGATGACGCGGTACGGCACCTCGATCTTGGCGAGCATCTCCTTCTCCCAGCCGAGGAGCCGCTGGTGCTCGGCAGCGGCGTCCTCGACCCGGCAGTAGGTGAACATCTCGACCTTGTGGAACTGGTGGACCCGGATGATGCCGCGGGTGTCCTTGCCATAGGACCCGGCCTCGCGGCGGTAGCACGCCGACCACCCGGCATACCGCTTGGGGCCGTCGCTGAGGTCGAGGATCTCGTCGGCGTGGTAGCCCGCGAGCGCCACCTCGGACGTGCCGGTGAGGAACAGGTCGTCGGCCTCGACCCGGTAGACCTCCTCGGCGTGCTTGTCGATGAACCCGGCTCCCGCCATGACCTCGGCCTTGACCAGGGTGGGCGTGATCATCGGCGTGAACCCGTGCTCGACGGCCTGCGCGATCCCCATGTTCAGCAGCGCCAGCTCGAGCTGCGCGCCGACCCCGGTGAGGAAGTAGAAGCGCGCGCCGCTGACCTTGGCCCCGCGCGCCATGTCGATGGCCCCGAGCCCTTCGCCGAGGGTCAGGTGGTCCTGCGGCTCGAAGTCGAACTGCGGTGGGGTGCCGACGGTCTCAAGGACCGTGTAGTCGTCCTCACCACCCGCGGGGACACCGTCTTCGATGACGTTGCCGACCTGGCGCAGCAGGGTGTCGAACTGCTGGCCGGCGGTCTCGGCGTCGGCCTGCAGCGCCTTGACGCGGGCGGCCAGCTCCTTGGTGCGCGCCAGCAGCGCCTGCTTCTCCTCCCCCTGGGCCTGCGCGACCTGCTTGCCCATCGACTTCTGCTCGGCCCGCAGCTGCTCGAACTCGGTGAGCGAGGAGCGGCGGTTCTGCTCCGCCGCCAGGATCGCGTCGACGATCCCCTCGTCCTCGCCACGGGCGCGCTGGCTGGCCCGGACCCGCTCGGGGTCCTCGCGCAGGAGCTTGATGTCGATCACCGGGCAAGACTACCGAGGGCGCCGGAGGCGTCCGCCACGTGATTACTCGTTGCCTCGCAGCGTGGTCCGGCCCGATCCTTGGCGGTATGCCGTCGCCCTCCACCACCGGTGCGTTCGCCCTCGCGGCGACCGCGCTGATCCTGCTCCCGGGTCCAGCCATGCTGTTCCTCATCTCGCGGGGCATCGGTCAGGGCAGCCGCCGGCTGGCGCTGGCCTCCATGGCCGGCATCGAGACCGCAACGGCGATGATGGTGGTCGCCACCGCGTTCGGGCTCTCGGCGGTGATCAGCGACTCGGTCGTCGCGTTCGCGGTCGTGAAGTACGCCGGCGCGGCCTACCTCGTCTGGCTGGCAGTCCGGGAATTCCGCAGCCGGGGCCACTTCACCCTCGACCGGGTGCCGGTGACGAACCCGCGGCGCGCCTTCGGCGATGCGTTCCTGGTCGGCATCTCCAACCCGAAGACCGCCGTGTTCTTCGTGGCCTTCTTCCCGCAGTTCCTGCACCGCGACGCGGGTCCGATCTGGTCGCAGGTGCTGGTGCTCGGCGCGATCTTCGTCGTGATCGGGGCCGTCTTCGACAGCGCCTACGCGCTCGGCGCCGGGACCATCGGGCAGTGGCTTGGCCGTCACCCTCGGGCAGTGGACCGGCAGAAGTACGTGTCGGGGGGCATCTTCCTCGTCATGGGCGGGGCGGCGGCGCTGACCGGCCACCCCCACAGGGCCTGAGCGCAGCGGAGGCGCTCACCGCCCGGCGGCGGTCGGGATCACCCCGACGTCGACGAGGTGGTGCGCGAGGTCGTGCAGCATGTACTGCCCGAGCGTCAGCACCGTGAACTCCGACCCGTTGCTGCGGACGCCGCGACGGTCCCAGTCGTCCCCGCCGACGGCCGCGAAGGCCCGGGACGCCGCGACCGCCGCCTCGGCCAGCTCATCCGCGACGACGGCCGGATCCTGCTCGCCGTAGCGTCCGGAGACAGCCGCCTCGTCCTGGTCCCAGTTCGCGAACCGCGCGACGTCCTCGGTCAGCAGCTGCTGCACCC
>DASUKI010000026.1:0-7706 GCA_036278855.1 Pedococcus sp. | reverse complement strand
GACATCGGCTACCGGATCCCGCCGCTCACCGACGTGGACGTCTCGGATCTGCTCTCCTCGGTCAGGTCCGCCCCGTTGCTGCACGGCCACCGTGGTGCCGCCCCGGTGGACCTGCCGGCGCTCTCGGACCTCGTGGCGCGGGTGTCGGTGCTGGCCGACAACCTGCCCGAGGTGGCCAGCCTCGTGCTCAACCCGGTCAACACCCATCCCGGCGGAGTCGACGTGCTCGGCGCCGAGGTCACGCTCGCACCCGCTCCGCGGCGCAAGGACCCCGGCCGCCGCACCCTTACGTGAAGGCGCCGCCGCACGGCGCCATCACACTCCGGCCGGCGCACGCTCACGTGAAGGCGCCGCCGCACGGCGCCATCACACTCCGGCCGGCGCCCCCTCACGTGAAGCGCCGCCGCACGGCGCCATCACACTCCGGCCGGCGCACCCTCACCTGACGGGGCGCCGGACAACCCGGTGCGGCACAATGGCCCGATGGGCACCGCCTCCTCCGACACCTCGCGCACGGCCGTCGCACCGCTGCCCGAGGACCTCACCCGCGCGATCGAGCGAGCCGGCTACTACCCGGCGCTCGTCGGTGACGTCGTCCAGGCGGCCCTCGGCAACGAGCAGGTGGTGTCGCACCTGGTGCACCAGGAGACGACCTTCGACCAGGACTCCGTGCGTCGCCACATCACCGTCCTCGCGCTGACCGCGACGCGGCTCGTGGTCGCGCACGCCGACGACCACACCGACGAGCGTCCCGACCACGCCGACACCGCCACCGCCACCACCGAGTGCGTGCCCCTGAGCGCGGTGCGTGGCGTGATGCTCACCCACGTGGTCGCCGAGCCACAGCACTACCGCCCCGGCTCGCTGGGACGCGAGATCACGCTGACCCTCGGCTGGGGCGCGGTCAACCGCGTCGACCTGCTGCCGGCGACCTGCGGCGACCCCGACTGCGAGGCCGACCACGGCTACGAGGGCAGCATCTCCTCCGACGACATCTCGTTGCGGATCAGCGCCGACGCCGAGGGGGAGGCTGCACTGCAGCAGGCGCTCGGGTTCGCCAGGGAGCTCTCGGCCAGCATCGGCCGCTAGGCATGCACCACGCGGGGCTGCAGGAGCCCCACTACGACCGCGGCGGGCTGGCCGGTGTGCTGCCCGGCGTAGCCGCCAGCCTGGGGGTGAGCCGGTACTCCGGGTCCGACGCCGTGCCGATGCGACCCGCCCGCAGGGCGGTCGTCGTCCTCGTCGACGGCCTGGGCTACGAGCTGGTCCGGCGACGCGGCGGCCACGCGCCGTTCCTGCGCTCACTGTTGCCCGCGGCATACCGGCTCACCGCGGGCTTCCCGTCCACGACGGCGACGTCCATGGGGACCTTCGGCACCGGGCTTCCGCCGGGAGCCCATGGGTTGCTCGGCTACGAAGTGCTCGTCCCCGGCGAGGACCGGCTGGTCAACGAGCTGTCCTGGGAGAATGGTCCCGACCCGCTCATGTGGCAGCCAGAGCCCACCGTCCTCGAGATGGCCGAGCGCGACGGCGTGGACGTGACCCGTATCGGGCCGGGCTTCTTCGACGGGTCCGGCCTGACCCGCGCGGCGGTCCGCGGGGGCCGGTTCCGCGAGGCCGCCACCATGGCCGAGCGCGTCGATGCATCCCTGGCGGCGGTGCGCGCCAGCCGGCGGGCGTTGGTGTTCCTCTACTGGGGCGACCTCGACAAGGTCGGGCACGTCCACGGCTGTGCGTCGTGGGAGTGGGGCGAGGAGCTCGAGGGGATCGACCGCGAGCTGGCTCGGCTGGTCCGGGCCGTGCCTTCCGACACCGCGGTCTACGTCACCGGCGACCACGGCATGGTCGACGCACCGCACGCGCTGCGCATCGACCTCGCCCACGACCCCGAGCTGGCAGCAGGTATCCGTCACGTCGGTGGGGAGCCGCGCGCGTTGCAGCTGTACTGCGAGGACGGTGCGAGCGACGACGTGCTCGCGACCTGGACCTCTCGGGTGGGGGAGCGGGCCTGGATCCGCACGCGGGAGCAGGCGGTGGCGCAGGGGTGGTTCGGGCCGGTGAGCGAGCCCAACCTGGCACGGATCGGTGACCTCGTGGTCGCGATGCGCGAGAACTTCGCGATCGTCGACTCGCGCCGGGCCCGACCCAAGCTGCTCGCCCTCCTCGGGCTGCACGGGTCCCTGACACCTGACGAGTCGGCTGTCCCCCTCTTCCACCTCCCCGCGCGCGACAGCACATAGTCGGCACAGGGTCACGGTGGCGCAGGAGTCAACCCTTAGGCTGTCGACTCGTGGCCGAGCTCGTCTTCTTCTCCGGGACCATGGACTCCGGCAAGTCCACCCTGGCGCTGCAGATGGACCACAACCACCGGGCCAGGGGCCGGCGCGGGCTGATCTTCAGCAAGCTCGACCGGGCGGGCACCGATGTCCTCTCCTCGCGACTGGGCCTGTCCACCCCCGCCCACGAGGTCCACGACGACCTCGACTTCTGGGAGACCGTGGTCGAGCACGCCACCAGCGGACACCCCGTCGACTACCTGATCTGTGACGAGGCCCAGTTCTACACACCCGCCCAGGTCGAGCAGCTCGCACGGATCGTCGACGAGATGGGCGTCGACGTGTTCGCCTTCGGCATCACCGCCGACTTCCGTACCGAGCTGTTTCCCGGGTCGCGCCGGCTCATCGAGCTCGCCGACAGGGTGCAGGTCCTGCAGGTCGAGGCACTGTGCTGGTGTGGCCGGCGGGCCACCCACAACGCTCGCGTCGTCGATGGCGTGATGGTCGTCGAGGGCGAGCAGGTCGTGGTGGGGGACACCGCCGCCGGCAGCGAGACGCTCGTGGAGTACGAGGTGCTGTGCCGGCGCCACTTCATGCGGCGGATGAACTCCGCGGCGGCCCGGGCGGCAGCGTCCTCACCGGACGTGCTGCCGTTCGACCTCGACGTCTGCCCGGTCCCGCAGCAGTAGTCGCCTGCCGCGGGCGCGCCGACGGACGACCATTTCGTCATGGCGGTGGGCGTGTCGGGTGCGACACGCCGATGGGGGGCGCGAAATGGTCGTCGTTCGGCACGTCGGTCGGGCGCAGGCCCTGGAGTCCGGCGATGTCAGTCGCGGGGCTTGGCGCCGAACATCACATCGTCCCAGCTCGGCACGCTGGTGCGCCCGCCCTTGCGCGTCTGTCGGCCCGATCGGGCCGGCGGGGCGCCGTGGGGCTCGTTGCCATCCGATGCCTGCACGTCCGGCGCCTGCGCACCCGACTCACCTTCGCCGGAGTGGTCCTCGCCCTTCGGCAGCACGTCGTCGCCGACGTCGTGCGCAGGCTCCTGCACCGCGGGCTCGTCCTTCGGGTGGGTGCCCCGGGCGGCGGGAGGTGGGGGCATGCTCTCGGGGTCGAAGGCGATGTCCTCCAGCGGCAGGGCGTCCTCACGGGGCGCCTCGTCGAGCGGGGTCTGGCTGGGAGCAGCCTTGCGGCGCCTGGTGCGACCCCGGTGGGCGGCCCGCTCGCGCATCGCCGACATGAGGTCGAGCGGCTCGTCCCCACCGGGCTGCCCGTGATGCGCCTGACCGGTCGAGGACAGGCCGCCCTCCGCCTCCACGTCGTAGACGGTGCTGGGCCGGGCCGGTGCCGTGACCAGGTGGGGGGCGGGCAGCGTGCTGCCGGAGTCCTCCTCGCTGAGCCACCTGGCCTCGTCATCGGCCGCGACCACGGTCCGGGCGCGGACGTCGAAGCTCCACCGGGCCTGGCGCTCGCGCCCGCCCGCAGGAAAGGTGACGAGCACGGTCCAGTCGCCACGCTCCCCGCGAGCCGAGTCCCACTCGGCAGTCGAGGGGTCGACGCCTCGACCGGACAACCGCTGGCTCACCCGTGCCGCGAGCGTGGTCGCGCCGCCCGAGCTGCCCGCGCTGCCGCGCAGCCGCACCACCTGTGCGAGTCCGGCCACGTGCTCGCGCTCGGCGAGGATCGGGCCCTCGTAGCGCCGGACCTTCTCGACCGTCCAGCCGGCACGGTCGGCGACCTCCTCGGCCGACAGGCCGGCCCGGATCAGGGCCTGCACCTCGCGCGGCCGCATCCCACCGTCGAGCTCGATCTGCAGCTGCCCGAACCGGGCGCGGTCGCGGCGCGCGGCCACGCGCAGCTGCTCGTCGAGGCCCACGCGGTAGCGCTCCCCGTCGGAGTCGGACAGCAACAAGTGCTGGCCGTCCTCGTGGACGCCGATCAGCCGCAGGTCGCGCATGGCCTTCTCCGCAGTGCCCCGTGCGGGGCGGTCTGGTGGTGTACTCGTCGCGGCCGACTCTGCCATTGCCGACCTCCAGGCGAAAGCGACCACGCCGCGAGGGTACTTTTGGTCTCGCGATGCTCACCCTCGACACCCACCTGCAGCTGGTCCTCGACCTCGTGGGTGTGTTCGCGTTCGCGCTGTCCGGCGGGCTGGTCGCGGTGAAGAAACGGCTGGACCTGTTCGGCGTGCTCGTGCTCGCGTCGGCGGCCGCCCTCGGGGGCGGCATCATGCGGGACGTGCTGATCGGTCGCATCCCACCCACCGGCATCTCCGACTGGCGGCTGCTGACCGGCGCCATCGTCGCCGGTCTGGTGACCTTCGCCTACCACCCCGGGGTGGAGCGGATCTCGCGGTTCGTCCGCGTCCTCGACGCCGTGGGGCTGGCGGTCTTCGCAGTCGGCGGGTCCCTCACCGCGCTGGGGGCCGGCGCCAACGCGGTCCCCGCGGTCATCGTCGGGGGCATCACCGCGGTGGGCGGCGGCATGGTGCGCGACGTGCTGGCCGGCCAGGTCCCCGAGGTGCTGCGCCGCGAGATGTACGCCCTGCCCGCACTGCTCGGCTCCACGCTGGTCGTCACCGCGCACCACTTCGACGTCATCAGTCCCCTGGTGGTCTGGGGCTGCGTCCTGCTGGTCTTCGGGCTGCGCATGGCCGCGGTGGTCCTCCACGTCAACGCCCCCAAGCCCCTGCGAACCGGAGACCCCGCGTGACCGACGACATCGCGCCGCTGCACCCCTACGACGGCATCCTCCTGCTGTCCTTCGGCGGCCCGGAGAAGCCCGAGGACGTGTTGCCCTTCCTGCGCCGCGTCACTGCTGGCAGAGGCATCCCCGACGAGCGGCTCGACCAGGTCGGGGCGCACTACCACGCCTTCGGCGGCCGCAGCCCGATCAACGACCAGAACCGAGCCCTCATCGACGCGCTGCACACCGAGCTGGACCGGCGTGGGATCACGACCCCGGTCCTGTGGGGCAACCGCAACTTCACGCCGTTCACCCCCGACGCGTTCCGCGAAGCCCACGGGCGCGGGCTGCGCCGGCTCGTCACCATCGTCACCAGCGCCTACTCCTCCTACTCCTCGTGCCGGCAGTACCGCGAGGACCTGGCCGGCGCGCTGCAGGAGGTACGCGACGAGGGCCTCGACCTCGAGGTCGACAAGATCCGGCCCTACTTCAACCACCCGGGATTCGCGCGGACGAACGCCCGCCTGGTCACCGACGCCGTGCGGGCGGTGAGGGACGACGGGGGCGACACACGCGGCATACGCCTGCTGTTCGTCACCCACTCCATCCCGACGGCCATGGACGACACGTCCGGACCCGGCGACGGTGAGGGGAGCACCTACCAGCGCCAGCACCTCGCGCTCGCAGCGGCGATCACGGACGAGGTGAATGCCACGCTGGACACCGAGCTCACCGGCGAGCTGGTCTACTGCTCCCGGTCCGGGCCGCCGAGCCAGCCGTGGCTCGAGCCCGACGTCAACGACCGGCTCGCGGAGCTCGCCGAGGAGGGGGTGCGGACCGTGGTGCTCGCCCCGGTCGGCTTCGTGTCGGACCACATGGAGGTCGTCTACGACCTCGACACCGAGGCGGCCGCCACTGCCGAGCGGCTCGGGCTCCGCCTCGTGCGGGTCCCGACCGTCGGCACCGACGACGAGTTCGTCTCCGGGCTGGTGGACCTGCTCGAGGAGCGTGCTGCGCAGGCCCGCGGCGAGAGTCCGACCTGCCCCGCGTGGCCCCACGTCGACGGGCCGCTGCCGGCGGTCTGCCCCGCGGGGTGCTGCCCCAACCTGCGCGTGGCCCCACCCGCGGCGTGCGGGAGCGACTGATGGGACTGCCCCTTCCCGAGGTCCACGAGCGGCGCGAGCTCGAGCGGATCGCGGTCGACGTCGCGCGCGAGGCCGCGCGTCTCGTGGTCGAGGAACGGCCCGAGCACCTCCAGGTGGCACGGACCAAGTCCAGCGCGACCGACATCGTCACCGAGATGGACCAGCGAGCCCAGGACCTGATCCGCGAACGGCTCGGCCGGGCGCGCCCGCAGGACGGCTTCCTCGGCGAGGAGGAAGGCGGTGCCGCCGGCGGCTCCGGCATCACCTGGGTGGTCGACCCCATCGACGGCACGGTCAACTACCTCTACGGCATTGCTGCGTATGCCGTGTCGGTCGCTGCCGTTGTCGGCGACCCTGCCGTGCCGGGCAGCTGGACACCCGTGGCCGGGGCCGTGGTCAAACCCACCAGCGGCGAGGTGTTCCATGCCCACGTCACCGGTGGCGCGTGGCTGGAGGCCCCGGGCGCGGCACCCCGCCGCCTCGAGCTGCAGGGCGCGGCGCCACTGGCCCAGGCGCTGGCAGGGACCGGCTTCGGCTACGACCCCGTGCGACGTGAGTGGCAGGCCCGGGTCGTGCTGCACGTCGTCCCGCGGCTGCGCGACATCCGCAGGATCGGGAGCGCGGCGCTCGACCTGTGCGCCGTGGCCGCCGGGACCCTCGACTGCTACTTCGAGCGCGGTCTCAACCCGTGGGACATGGCCGCCGCATGGCTCGTCGTGGCCGAGGCCGGCGGTCTGGTGACGGGCCTGACTGGCGGTCCGCCCGACAGCTCGATGGTGCTTGCCGCGCCGCGCGCGCTGCACGCGGAGCTCGCGGCGCTGGTGCGCTCGGCCGCAGAGGAAGCCGGCGACGAGCCGCCGCTGGGTCAGGCTGCGGAGTAGTCCGACAGCTCGGGCACCCGCAAGCCGTGCTCCTGCGCGAGCCTGGCGAGGTTCTCGAGCTCGGCCTCCTGGACCGAGACGAGGTAGTCGTCACCGGACTCCTGGGCAGCGCGCAGGGACTGCACCGCGCGCGCGGCGCGATGGGTGATCTCGTGGTGGAACTCGGTCATCGCGCAACCCCTCACTTAGGTGATGGAACATCGGGTCGTGGGACATCGGTCGGGCTGGGGTCAGGACTGTACTTGTACCGACGCCCGAAAACCGAACTCGGTTGCCGGATCTGGGTCAAATCTGGGTGAACCCAGACCGTTCCCTGACCCGTCCGTGGACCCGATGGTGACGCCGGGCCGCGGATAGGGCATGATCCCCGCCTGCACGGGCACAAAACGCGGGACTGCCGCGTTACACCGGCGTCTGGGGCTCCCCGGCACGGCCGGGAAGTTTGGGAACCAAGAGATCAGGAGTGCGAAAGCGACCATGGCGACTGACTATGACGCTCCGCGGAAGACGGACGACGAGCTTTCCGAGGACTCCATCGAGGAGCTGAAGTCACGACGCGTCGACAAGAGCGCATCGAGCGTCGACGTCGACGAGACCGAGCAGGCCGAGGGCTTCGAGCTGCCCGGCGCCGACCTGTCGGGCGAGGAGCTGTCGGTGCGCGTGCTGCCCCGGCAGGCCGACGAGTTCACCTGCTCGCGGTGCTTCCTGGTGCACCACCG
>DASUKI010000025.1:0-4074 GCA_036278855.1 Pedococcus sp. | reverse complement strand
GTGCTCAGGGGTGGCTGGCGAACCGCAGGCCGGGGCACCACCCGCTGCTGGTGGTGCTGCGGCTGCGCCTCGAGGCTGGGAGCCGCTCACCGTGCAGGTGGCCGTCGGCACTCCAGTGCAGCAGCTCCTCCTGCCACGGCTGCTGCAGCAGCCACATCCGCTCGGACGCCTCCCGCGTCTCGGCGTGGAGAGTGCGCAGCCACTCCCACGTGCGCCCCAGCAACCGGCCCGTCCTCATGCCATCAGCATGCTTCGGGGTGCGCGTCCCGGCTAGTGGCAGATATGCCGCGATGCGCACATTTCCCGCCAAGTAGCCCGGGCGACGTGCCACCCGTCCGAATGGCGGGTTGGACGTAGGGTGAAGGAAGTGCGGTCATACCATGAAGGAAGGCCCACGACGAAGGCATTGGCGGGGCTTCCGGTAGAAGAACAGGTGGCGGAACGCAGATGAGCAGCAAGTCCGTCCAGCAGCTCGATCGAGTCGTGATCAGGTTCGCTGGGGACTCTGGCGACGGCATGCAGCTGACGGGTGACCGGTTCACCAGTGAGACCGCCGCACTGGGCAACGACCTGTCCACGTTGCCCAACTTCCCGGCCGAGATCAGGGCGCCGCAGGGGACGCTCCCGGGCGTCTCGAGCTTCCAGCTGCACTTCGCCGACCACGACGTGCTGACTCCCGGCGACGCGCCGGACGTGCTGGTGGCGATGAACCCGGCCGCGCTGAAGGCGAACCTGCGCGACCTGCCCCGCGGGGCGACGATCATCGCCAACACCGACGAGTTCACCAAGCGCAACCTCTCCAAGGTCGGCTACGCCGCCAACCCTCTCGAGGACGGCAGCCTGGAGTCCTGGCACGTGCACCCCGTCGCCCTCACCAGCATCACCGTCGAGGCACTCGCGGAGTTCGACGCCCTGTCCCGCAAGGACAAGGAGCGTGCCAAGAACATGTTCGCGCTCGGCCTGCTGTCGTGGATGTACCACCGGCCCACGACCGGCACCGAGGCGTTCCTCGAGAAGAAGTTCGGCGCCAAGCCGGACATCCTGGGCGCCAACCTGGCCGCGCTCAAGGCAGGGCTGCACTACGGCGAGACGACCGAGGACTTCGCGGTCTCCTACGAGATCGCCCCGGCGACCATGCCGCCAGGCACCTACCGCAACATCACGGGCAACATGGCCCTCGCGCTCGGCCTCGTGAGCGCTGCCCACCGGGCGGGGCTGCCGCTGGTGCTCGGCTCCTACCCCATCACCCCCGCCTCCGACATCCTGCACACGCTGTCGGGGATGAAGCGCTACGGCGTCACCACGATCCAGGCCGAGGACGAGATCGCGGGCGTCGGCGCGGCGCTCGGCGCCAGCTTCGGTGGGGCGATCGGCGTCACCACCACCTCCGGCCCGGGGGTCGCGCTCAAGTCCGAGGCGATCGGCCTCGGCGTGGCGCTCGAGCTGCCGCTCGTCATCTGCGACGTGCAGCGCGGCGGGCCGTCCACCGGGCTGCCGACCAAGACCGAGCAGTCCGACCTCCTGCAGGCCATGTTCGGCCGCAACGGCGAGTCCCCGGTGGCGATCGTCGCGCCGCGCTCGCCCGCCGACTGCTTCGACACCGCACTCGAGGCGGTGCGGATCGCCACGACCTACCGCACCCCGGTGTTCCTGATGTCCGACGGCTACCTCGCCAACGGCTCCGAGCCGTGGCTGGTCCCGTCGGTGGCCGGACTGCCCGACCTCACCGTCGAGCTCGCGACCGAGCCCAACGGCACCGACGCCGACGGCAAGGCGGTCTTCCAGCCGTTCAAGCGCGACGAGCAGACACTCGCCCGGCCGTGGGCGGTGCCCGGCACCCCCGGGCTCGAGCACCGCATAGGTGGGCTGGAGAAGGCCGACGTCACCGGCAACATCTCCTACGACCCCGACAACCACGACCTGATGACCCGCCTGCGGGCCGGCAAGATCGAGCGCATCGCCGAGACCATCCCCGACCTCGAGGTCGACGACCCGTCCGGGCAGGCCCGGGTACTCGTCCTGGGCTGGGGCTCGACCTATGGCCCGGTCGCCGCCGCGGTGCGCTCGGTGCGCAACACCGGCGCCAAGGTCGCGCGCGCCCACCTGCGCCACCTCAACCCGTTCCCCGCCAACACCGGCGAGGTGCTCCGCGCCTACGACCGGGTGCTCGTCCCCGAGATGAACCTCGGCCAGCTGGCGCTGCTGCTGCGGGCCCGGTTCCTCGTCGACGTCCATTCCTTCACCCAGGTCCGCGGGCTGCCGTTCACGACGGTCGAGCTCGCGGACGCGATCGTGTCGCTGGCGGCGCCGGCCGACGCGGCGGCGACCAGCCAGGAGGTTCGCGCGTGACCACCGCCGATCTGGGCATGCCGACACCCGGGGGCTCCGCCCCCGTGGACCCCCGCACCGGAGCGGATGGCACGGCAGGCGTGCCTCGCCTCGCCGACGGCGACCCAGCCCTGGGCAAGCGGGACTTCACCTCCGACCAGGAGGTGCGCTGGTGCCCGGGCTGCGGCGACTACATCATCCTCGCGGCGGTGCAGGGCTTCCTGCCCGAGCTCGGCCTCAAGCGGGAGAACATCGTCTTCGTCTCCGGGATCGGCTGCTCCTCGCGCTTTCCCTACTACCTCGACACCTACGGCATGCACTCCATCCACGGTCGGGCGCCGGCGATCGCGACCGGCCTGGCAACCAGCCGTCCCGACCTGTCGGTGTGGGTCGTCACGGGTGACGGCGACGCGTTGTCGATCGGCGGCAACCACCTGATCCACGCGCTGCGCCGCAACGTCAACCTCACGATCCTGTTGTTCAACAACAAGATCTACGGCCTGACCAAGGGGCAGTACTCGCCCACCTCCGAGGTCGGCAAGATCACCAAGTCCACGCCGCTGGGCTCGGTCGACCAGCCGTTCAACCCGGTCTCGCTCGCCCTGGGTGCCGAGGCGACGTTCGTGGCCCGCGCCATGGACTCCGACCGCAAGGGCCTCACCACCGTGCTGCGCGCGGCAGCGGAGCACCGCGGGACCGCCCTGGTGGAGATCTACCAGAACTGCCCGATCTTCAACGACGGCGCGTTCGACCTGATCAAGGACCGCGACCAGCAGGAGGCCCGCATCGTCCAGCTCGTCGACGGCGAGCCGGTGCGCGTCGGCCCCGAAGCAGACCGGCAGGTGCTGGTGCGTCGAGCCGGTGGCGTGACGGAGTTCGTCCCCGAGGCGCAGGCCGAGGGGCTCGACGTCGTCATCCACGACGCCGGGGCGCAGAGCCCCGCGCAGGCCTTCGCACTGTCGCGCCTGGACAGCGCCCAGATGACCCACGTGCCGATGGGGATCTTCCGCAACGTCTCACGACCCACCTACGACGACCAGGTCCGCGCCCAGGTCTCGGCGGCCGTGGACACCGCCGGTGGCACCGCCACCGAGGACGACCTCGACGCACTGATCCGCGGGCGCGACACCTGGACCGTCGCCTGAGGTGCCGCGCGACGACGAACGCGCCGGCGCGGCATACGGGCTCCTGGCCTATGGCCTCTGGGGTCTGTTCCCGCTCTACTTCGCCGCGCTGAGGCCGGCCGGGGCGTGGGAGATCCTCAGCCACCGGGTCCTGTGGACGTTGCTGCTGTGCAGCGTCAGCCTGCTCGCGCGCCGCGACCTGCGCTGGCTGCGGCTGTTGCGGACCGAGCCGAGGCTCGCGCTCGGGGTGAGCGTCGCGGCGCTGTTCATCGGCGCGAACTGGGTGGTCTACGTGGCCGCGGTCCTGGCCGACCACACCACGGAGGCGGCGCTGGGCTACTTCCTCAACCCCATCGTGACGGTGGCACTCGGGGTGTTCGTCCTCGGCGAGCGGCTGCGCCGGCTGCAGTGGGTGGCGGTCGGCATCGGCGCGGTGGCCGGCCTCTACCTCAGCGTCGCCGCCGGCTCGGTGCCACTGATCGCCCTCGCGCTCGCCTTCTCGTTCGGGATGTACGGCCTGGTGAAGAAGAAGGTCGGGGTGTCCCTCCAGGCGATGCACTCCCTGGCCGCCGAGACCATGGTGCTCGGGCCCGTCGCCGCCGTGCTGCTCGTCGTCCTCACC
>DASUKI010000024.1:0-10738 GCA_036278855.1 Pedococcus sp. | reverse complement strand
GGACCCACTGCTCCTGGAGACCAGTGTCCCCGGCGTGTTCGCAGCCGGCGACGTGCGGCACGGTTCCGGCAAGCGGGTGGCGACGGCCGTTGGCGAGGGCGCTGCTGCCGTCATGGCGGTGTGGCAGTACCGCGCGAGCGTTGGCTTGCCCGGCTGAGGACGCCGAGCACGGACTGGCGCGCCGCGGGCGCTACCCCCAGTGACGGGTGAGCGGCGTCGGGTCAGTCGGCTCGGTGGAACCCCGCTCGCTCGGCCGCATCGGGGTCGGTGAACCACACGTGCGGCTCGGCGTCGTCGTAGCGCGGGTGGTCGGGCGTGAGGTAGCTCTTGGTGTCCTCCCAGCCCTTGACGGGATGACCCAGCGGCATGGCGCCATCGTCGATCGTCGCCGCAGAGCCGACGCTGTAGCCGCCATCGCGCACCTCACCCAGGTCGGACACCCGACGGCCTGAGTCGGCCGCAGGGCCCGAGTTGTCCGAGGTGTCGGGGCTGCCGGTCCCTGCTGCAGCTGGCTGGCGGGCAGCCTCCGAACCCGGGCCGCCCCCTGACACCAGGTTGCCTTCCTCATCCCACTCCTGGGGGCCCTGGTCGTCCGCCACCCAATCGCCCGGCTGGCGGAACTCCTCACCTGCGTCCACGTCGTGCTTGTCGGGGTCGTGCTGCGCCGCGAACTCCTCGGCGGACTTCTGCCGCTCCGCCTCGGACTGCTGGTCGGCCGCCGCCTCCTCGTCGTCGTCGGCGGCCCGGTCGTCGCCCTCCTCGTCGTCAGCCTGCTCGTCGTCAGCCCTCGCGCGGTCGTCCTGCTCGGCCACCTCGTCGGTCGGTGACTCCCCGGCGGTTGCGCCGTCGCTACCCGGATCACTCGTCTGGCTCATCACGTCCTCCTCGAGGGGCTGCTGCACCTGCGTCCTCAGGCTATTGCGGGTCGGCCGAAGTCGCAGTCCCACCAGGGCGGGGGTGCAAGGGGACAGTGCCTGAACAGACGATGAGGACCCCCGACACAAGCGTCGGGGGTCCTCTTCCTTTGGTGCGCAAGGGGGGATTTGAACCCCCACGCCCTTTCGGACACTGCGACCTGAACGCAGCGCGTCTGCCGTTCCGCCACTTGCGCGTGGACGCCCATTGTGGGGCACGGGCCCGTCGTTCGCCAAACCAGCGCAGCCCCACCCGAAGCCTCGGCGGCGCGGGGTGGCGGGCCGACCCGGGCCCGCCGGTTACGATCGGTGGCCAGACCCGACACATCCGGGGCGCACGAGCGTGCCCACGACACTGGGAGGCAAGTGGTGGGACTGTTCGACCGCGTCGAGCAGCGCCTCGAGCGCGCCGTCAACGGTGTCTTCGCCCGCGCCTTCCGCTCCGAGGTCCAGCCGGTCGAGATCGCGAGCGCCATCCGCCGCGCCATGGACGACCGGGCCGCGGTCCTGGGCCAGGGCCGCACCATCGTGCCCAACCTGTTCACCGTCGAGCTGTCCGAGACCGACTACGACCGGTTGTCCGGCTACGACGAGGAGCTCGAGAACGAGCTGATCGCCGCCGCCCAGGAGCATGCCGAGTCCCAGCGCTACCAGGCCGGCGGCCCGCTCCAGGTCTCCTTCGCCAGCGCCAACGACCTCGAGACGGGCGTCTTCCGGCTGCGCACCTCCACCGCCCGTCACCCCGGAGCCGCGCCCCAGCGCGGACGCGGGGCCGAGCCCGCCGCGTATGCCGCGGGGCCGGCTCCCAGCCCCGCGCCGCCGCCCGTGGTCGCACCGCCGGTGCCCGCGCGGCATACCGACGAGGGTGTCGATGCCACGCAGCGACACCCCGCGCCACCGGTCGCACCGCCACGGCGGGTGAACCCGGCCGACCGGCCGTGGCTCGACGTCGACGGCGAGCGGTACCCGCTCATGGGGGCGATCACGGTGCTCGGCCGCGACGACGCGGCGGACATCGTCCTCGACGACCCCGGGATCTCGCGTCGGCACAGCGAGATCCGGGTGACCAACGACGGCCCGCACCTCGTCGCGAGCATCCGCGACCTCGGGTCGACCAACGGCACGTTCGTCAACAGCGAGCGCGTCAGCAGTCAGCGCCTGTCCGACGGGGACCGGATCACGGTGGGGCGCACCTCCGTCATCTACCGCGCCGGGCGGCGGTGAGCGCCACGCATGAGTGAACTGACCCTGACGATCATCCGGCTCGGGCTCCTCGTCCTCCTGTGGATCTTCGTCTTCAGCGTCGTCGGCGTGCTCCGTGGTGACATCTACGGCACCCGCGTCACCAGCCGAACCCCTCGCAAGCCGGCCCGCGCCCCGCGTGGCCGGGCGGCTGGCGCGCAGCCGCGTCCCCAGAAGCGGCAGCCCCATGGACAGCCACGCACCCTGGTGGTCACCCAGGGACCGCTGGCGGGCACGAGCCTGCCGCTGCGCGACTCGGGCACCGTCATCGGCCGCAACCCCGAGTGTGCGCTGGTCCTCGACGACGACTTCGCCAGCGGCCGGCACGCCCGCATCTTCCAGCGCGATGGCACCTGGTTCGTCGAGGACCTCGGCTCGACGAACGGCACCTTCCTCGGCACCGAGCGGCTCACGACCCCCACCCGGGTCGACGCCGGCTCGGCGCTGCGCATCGGCAAGACCGTCGTCGAGCTGCGGCGGTAGCACCCCCATGGCCTTCGCCTTCAACTACGCCGCGCGCTCCGACGTGGGCATGGTGCGCTCCGAGAACCAGGACTCGGGGTACGCCGGGCCGCGCCTGCTCGCGATGGCCGACGGGATGGGCGGGCACGCCGGCGGCGACATCGCGTCCTCGACGGTGATCGGCGCGCTCGTCGACCTCGACGACGAGGCGCCGAACAGCAGCGAGGCCGGCAAGGCGCTGCTGCGCCGCATCGCCACCGCCAACGAGCAGCTCGCGGACATGGTGCGGGCCGAGCCCAGCCTGCACGGCATGGGGACCACGCTCATCGCGATCCTGCGTTCCAACAACAAGCTGGTCATCGCGCACATCGGCGACTCGCGGGCATTCCTCGCCCGGGACGGCAAGCTGAGCCAGATCACCAGGGACCACTCCTACGTCCAGAGCCTCGTGGACGAGGGGCGGATCACCGAGGACGAGGCGATCGGCCATCCCCAGCGCTCCCTGGTGACCCGGGTGCTCACGGGTCAGTCCGACGACGAGCCCGACCTCATGGTGCGCGAGGCCAAGCCGGGTGACCGCTACCTCATCGCCTCGGACGGCCTGACCGACTACGTCGCGGCCGACACGATCACCGAGGTCGTGACCGCCGGCAACCCGCCGGGGAAGACTGCCGACCGCCTGGTCGACCTCGCCCTCAAGGCGGGGGCGCCGGACAACGTCACGATCGTCATCGGCGACGTGGTCGACCTGACCGGGTCCAGCGGGCCCTCCACGACCCCCCAGATCGTGGGTGCCGCCGCGGTGCACACCAAGGGCACCCGCCCGATACCGGTCACCCCGGCCGCCAAGGCGGCCGCCCTCTCGCGCGCCGCCTCCGGGGACGAGGACCCGGACGAGGTGCCGCTCGCCGAGGAAGGCGCCGGTTCCGGCCGCCTGCGGTGGCTGCGTCGTGGCCTGGTCGCGCTGCTCGTGCTCGTGGTCGTGGGTGGCGGTGCGTATGCCGCGTACGACTGGTCCCAGCGCCAGTACTTCGTGGGCGCCCACGACGGCCAGGTCACCATCTTCCGTGGCGTCTCCCAGAACCTGGGGCCGATCTCCCTGTCGAGCGTCGAGTCCGAGTCGGACGTCGCGATCGACAACCTGCCCGACTTCTACCGTGCCAAGGTCGACGACACCGTCTCCACCGACACGCTCGCAGCCGCCCAGGAGCTCGTCGACCAGTTGCGGATCGAGGCCGGCAAGTGCGCCGTCCGCAAGGCCCAGGGCGGCACCTGTGCCACTGGCGGGGCCACCGTGCCGACGCCCACCACCACGACCTCGAGCACGACCACGTCGACCACCGCGGCGCGTCCGACCACGACCACCAGCACGCCATGACGACGGTCTCGAGCTACCGCCCGCGAACCCGCCGCAACGTCGAGCTCGCGCTGCTGCTGCTGGCGGTCGCGATCGTCGTGCTGGCCTACGTCAACGTCGGGCTGTCGGTGTCCGGCGACTTCCCCCCGGGCCTCGTGGGGCAGACCATCGGGCTGCTGGCGATCTCGCTGGCCTTCCACGGGCTGCTGCGCTGGCGGGCCTCGTACGCGGACCCGCTGCTCCTGCCGATCGTGACCCTGCTCAACGGCCTGGGGCTGGTCATGATCCACCGGCTCGACATCGCCAAGGGCCGTGACATCTCCGAGGGCCTGGCCCTCAGGCAGCTCACCTGGAGCGCGCTCGCCGTGGCCATCGCCGCAGTGGTGCTCGTCGTACTGCGTGACCACCGGGTCCTGCGCCGCTACACCTTCACCGCAGCGGTGGCCGCCTTCATCCTGCTGCTCCTGCCGCTGCTCCCCGGCATCGGCCGCAGCGTCAACGGCTCGCGGATCTGGATAGGCCTGGGCGGGTTCACCTTCCAACCCGGCGAGGTCGCCAAGATCGCGCTCGCCGTGTTCTTCGCCGGCTACCTCGTGCAGACCCGCGACGCGCTGTCGCTCGCCGGACGTCGGGTGCTCGGCCTGACCCTGCCCCGTGGCCGCGACCTCGGCCCGATCCTCGTGGCGTGGGTGCTGTCCCTGCTCGTGCTGGTCTTCGAGAAGGACCTCGGCTCATCCCTGCTGCTGTTCGGGCTGTTCGTGTCGATGCTCTACGTCGCCACCGAGCGGATCTCGTGGATCGCCATCGGCCTGGCCCTGTTCTCCGGCGGTGCCTACCTCGCGTACCTGCTGTTCGGGCACGTGCAGGCGCGCGTGCACCTGTGGCTCGACCCCTTCGCCAGCGGACAGTCCGACCAGCTCGCCAAGGGACTGATGGGCATGGCAGCCGGTGGCCTGCTCGGCACGGGGCTGGGCCGCGGCCGACCCGACCTGACCTACTTCGCCGAGTCCGACTTCATCGTCCCCAGCTTCGGCGAGGAGCTCGGGCTGGCCGGCCTGTTCGCCCTCTTCGCGCTCTACGTCCTGCTGGTGGAGCGCGGCATGCGCACCGCCCTCGGCGTGCGCGACGGCTTCGGCAAGCTGCTCGCCTCCGGGCTGGCGTTCGCGGTCGCGCTGCAGTGCTTCGTCGTGGTCGGCGGCGTCACCCGGGTCATCCCGCTCACCGGCCTGACCATGCCGTTCCTGTCCTACGGCGGGTCCTCGCTGCTGGCGAACTGGTCACTCGTGGCGCTGCTGCTGAGGATCAGCGACCACGCCCGCCGCCCCACCGCCGAGCAGGACACCGGTCCCTCGCCGACTGGCGAGGCCCGCACCGAGGTGGTGGCGCTGCGGTGAACGCACCGATCCGCCGGCTCTCGGGCGTCGTCGCCCTCCTCTTCTGCGCGCTGCTCGTGTCCTCGACCGCGATCCAGTTCTTCCAGTCCAAGTCGCTGCAGGAGCGCCCGGGCAACCGCCGGACCCTGCTCGCCGACTACGCCCGAGAGCGCGGCCAGATCCTCGTGGGTGGCACCCCGGTCGCCAAGTCGGTGCCGACCAAGGACGAGCTCAAGTGGCTGCGCACCTACCCCCAGGGCGAGCTGTACTCGCACGTGACCGGCTACTACTCGTTCACCTACGGTGCCGGGGGCGGCCTCGAGGGTGCCGACAACGACCTGCTGTCCGGCTCCTCGGACACGCTCTTCTACCGGCGGGTGACCGACATCCTCACCGGCAAGGAGCAGACCGGAGCCAGCCTCGAGCTCACCATCAACCCGGCCGCCCAGAAAGCCGCCGAGCAAGCCCTCGGGGACCAGCGGGGCGCCGTCGTCGCCCTCGACCCCAGCAACGGCGAGATCCTCGCCCTGGTCAGCCACCCGGCATACGACCCGTCCGTGCTGAGCAGCCACGACACGAAAAAGGTGCAGGCGGCCTGGGAGCGGCTCAACGCAGACAAGGGCCGACCGATGGTCGACCGCGCCATCGGGGGGGACCTCTACCCACCGGGGTCGACGTTCAAGGTCGTGACCGCCGCGGCTGCGCTCGAGTCGGGGAAGTTCACCGAGGAGAGCCAGATCCCCGGTCCGGCCACCCTCGACCTGCCGCAGACCTCGGTCAACCTGCCCAACGACGACCACCGGCCGTGCGGCCCGGGCAACAAGACCAGCCTCAAGCACGCGCTCGTGGTGTCCTGCAACACCGCCTTCGGCTGGCTGGGGATGGAGCTGGGTGCCGACGCCCTGCGCTCGCAGGCAGCCAAGTTCGGCTTCGGCGACAAGCTCGAGATCCCCATGTCGGTCACCCCCAGCAGGGTGCCCGACGAGCTCAACGAGCCGCAGACCGCGCAGTCCGCCATCGGGCAGTACGACGTGCGGGTGACTCCGCTCCAGATGGCCATGGTCTCTGCTGCCGTCGCCAACAACGGCGTGGTCATGCAACCGCACCTGGTCCGGCGCGTGCTGTCCTCAGACCTGGAGGTCATCGACCAGCCCGACCCGGTCCAGCTGTCCCAAGCGGTCTCGCCGGACTCGGCCGCAGCGCTCACCCGGATGATGGAAGGCGTCGTGACGAGCGGCACCGGCACCGCTGCCCAGATCCCCGGCGTCGACGTGGCCGGCAAGACCGGCACCGCGCAGCACGGCAAGGGACTCGCCCCGCACGCCTGGTTCATCTCGTTCGCGCCGGCACAGGGCGCGAAGGTGGCCGTCGCGGTCGTGGTCGAGGACGGCGGCAAGCTCGGCAACGAAGCGTTCGGCGGCAAGGTCGCCGCCCCGATCGCCAAGTCAGTCATGCAGGCGGTGTTGGGCTCATGAGCCACGAGGAGGGCCACGTGCTGGCCGGTCGCTATCGCTTGGAGGAGCGGATCGCCGTCGGCGGCATGGGTGAGGTCTGGCGCGCGCACGACGACACCCTCGACCGCGAGGTCGCGGTCAAGCTGCTGCGTCCGGAGAGCACCAGCGACGACACGTTCGTCGAGAGGTTCCGGGCCGAGGCAAGGCACGCTGGCGGGCTGACGCACCCCAACGTCGGGACCGTCCACGACTACGGCGAGGACGAGGGAACCGCCTACCTCGTCATGGAGCTGCTCGAGGGCCAGCCGTTGTCCGACATCATCCGCGAGCGCGCCCCCATGGACCCCGCCGAGGTCACCGAGATCCTGCACCAGGCCGCCATCGCGCTGCAGGCGGCGCACGAGGCTGGCGTCGTGCACCGGGACGTCAAGCCCGCCAACATCGTCGTCGACGCCGACGGCTATGCCAAGATCACCGACTTCGGCATCGCACGCGCCCTCGGCGAGGCACCCATGACCCAGACCGGCGAGGTGCTCGGCACTCCGCACTACCTCGCCCCCGAGCAGGCGAAGGGCCAGCCGGCCGGGCCCCTCAGCGACGTCTACGCGCTCGCCGTGGTCGGCTACGAGATGCTCACCAGTCGGCGGCCGTTCTCGGGCGACTCGATGGTGACCACCGCCCTGGCCCACGTGAACCAGCCGCTGCCTCCCCTGCCCGACACGGTGCCGGAGCCGTTGCGCACCACCGTGATGGCCGCGCTGGCCAAGAGCCCCCTGGAACGACCCGACGGCGCAGGGGCGTTCGCCGACGCACTCCGCCTGCCCGTCGGCGAGGTGCCCGCCGACCTCGAGCGCGGCGCCGCCTCCGCGGTCGCGCCCGTGGTCGTGGGCGGTCTGGCCGATCCGGCCCCGGCCGACGCCCAGGCGACAAGCGTCCTGCCCACCCCCACGCCCGGCGTGCCCGACCCCGCGTCGCCTGCCGCGGTCCCGCCCGCCGCGGTCCCGCCCGCCGCGGTCCCGCCTGCCGTGGTGGCCGCCCACGCCGGTGTCGCCGCCACCGAGCTCCGAGGAAGTCACCGGCCGGGCTGGGTGCTGGCCGCCGCGGCCGTGGCGGTGGTCGTCCTCGTGGTGGCGCTCGCCCTCGTGCTCGGCACGCGCGGACGGGCGGACACCACCGGGACCCAGCCCCGCGGCATACCGACGTCGACCACGTCCACGACCACGACCGGCCCGGCGCAACCCGACGCGACCACGACCACACGCGCGGCTCAGTCCGCCGTCACCGAGAAGGCCGTGGCGTTGGCACCGGGGCAACAACACCCGGCCAACCGCAAGGGAAATGGCAAGGCCAAGGGGGGCAAGCACAAGTGAGCACACCGCAGCTGCTCGGTGGTCGCTACGAGGTCGGGGACCTCCTCGGTCGCGGCGGCATGGCCGAGGTGCACCATGGCTACGACACCCGGCTGTCGCGTCCGGTCGCGATCAAGATGCTGCGCTCGGACCTCGCGCGGGACTCCTCGTTCCTCAACCGCTTCCGCCGCGAGGCACAGTCCGCTGCCGGGCTCAACCACGCCTCGATCGTCGCCGTCTACGACTCGGGCGAGGACGAGGTGACCGACCTCGGCGGGACGCCGCGGACCATCCCCTACATCGTCATGGAGTACGTCGAGGGGCAGACCCTTCGGCAGCTCCTCGGCGAGCGATCGCCGCTGGAGCCGGCCGAGGCGGCCCACATCACCGAGGGCATCCTCGACGCGCTCGCCTACAGCCACCGCATGGGCATCGTGCACCGCGACATCAAGCCGGCGAACGTCATGGTGGGCAGCAACGGCGAGATCAAGGTCATGGACTTCGGCATCGCCCGGGCCATGGCGGACGCCAACGCCACGATGACCCAGACCCAGGCCGTCATCGGCACCGCCCAGTACCTCTCCCCCGAGCAGGCCCAGGGCCAGCAGGTCGACGCGCGCTCGGACCTGTACTCCACCGGGTGCCTGCTCTTCGAGCTGCTCACCGGCCGCCCGCCCTTCCAGGCCGACTCGCCCGTGGCGATCGCCTACCAGCACGTGGGCGAGGCGCCACCGCGGCCCTCCAGCTTCAACCCCGAGGTCGAGCCTGCGCTCGACGCGGTGGTGCTGCACGCGCTCGAGAAGGACCGGGAGGCCCGCTACCAGGACGCGACCGCCTTCCGCGCCGACCTGCAGGCGGCGCGGCTCGGGCGGCCGATCAGCGACGCTGCCCGGGGCACCGCCCTCGCGTCGTCCGAGGCCACCGTCGCGATGGAGGGCCCCGGTCGGGGCGGCACCGCGACGACGGTGCTGCCCGTCGGTGCGACAGCCCGCGAGCAGCCGGGTGAGTGGGACGACACGGGGTCGGGGCACGGCAACACGGCGAGCCTGCCCGCGATCGGCCACGACCCCGACGACGAGCCACGCAAGCGGCGCGGCCTGGCCTACTTCCTGCTCGTCCTGGCGGTCATCGGCGCGCTGGTGCTGATCGTGCTGTTCGGCAAGGGCCTGCTCGACCGGCCGCCGGAGAGCGCGCCGAAGGTCACCGTGCCTTCGGTGGTCGACAAGCCGCGCGAGACGGCCGAGGCAGAGCTGCGCAGCGCCGGGCTCGTGCCCAAGGTGACCCAGGTGGCGAGCGCCAAGGAGATCGGCACGGTCGTCGACCAGAACCCGCAGGGGGGTGACCAGGTCGCCCGGAACTCGACCGTCGAGCTGAGCGTGTCCTCCGGACCGGACACGGTGACCGTCCCGGACCTGGGTGGCTACAGCGCTGCCGAGGCGAAGGTGGCGCTGGAGAACCTCGGGCTCAAGGTCGGCAAGAGCGAGCAGGTCGACGACACCAAGGTGGACAAGGGCAAGATCGTCCAGACCGACCCCGCTGCCGGGGAGACGGTCCCGGTCGACAGCGCCGTCAACCTCAAGGTCTCATCCGGGCTGGCGACCGTCCCGGACGTGACCCACAAGCAGATCAGCGATGCCGTCAGCGAGCTCAGCGACAAGGGCTTCCGCTACAAGACAGAGTTCACGCAGAGCACCGAGCCCGAGGGAACGGTCCTCAAGCAGAGCGCCAAGGCCGGCAGCAAGGTCGACTACGGCACGCAGGTCACGCTGACGGTCGCGCAAGCGCCGACACCCACCCCGACCACCACGACCACCACCACGCCACCCCCCACGACCACCACCACGCCACCTCCCACGACGACCACGACCACCGAGCCCCCGCCGTAGGCGGAGGCCTCAGTCCGCGGCGACCGCCCGAGCCACACCCTCTGCGTCGCGCACCAGCGGGCTGAGCCCGGCCGCGTGCGCCACCGCGTCGGGCATGCCGCACAGCACCAACCAGTTGGCCAGGATCCGGTGCCCACCCTCGGTCAGCACGCTCTCGGGGTGGAACTGCACCCCGTGAAGGGGCAGGTCCCGGTGGCGGACCGCCATGACGACCCCCGAGCCGGTGTGCCCGTTGGGGACCAGCTCGTCGGGGAGCGTGGACGGGTCGATGGTCAGCGAGTGGTAGCGGGTGGCGGTGAACGGGCTCGCCAGCCCCTGGAGCACCCCGCTGCCGTCGTGGACGACGTGCGACGTCTTGCCGTGCAGCAGCTCTGGGGCCCGTCCGACGGTCGCGCCGCACGCAACTCCCAGGGCCTGGTGCCCGAGGCACACCCCGAGCATCGGCTGGGCTCGCTCGGCGCAGCCCTCGATCATCGCCAGCGACACCCCCGCCTCCTGCGGTGTCCCGGGGCCGGGGGAGACCAGCACGCCGTCGAAGTCCGCCCCGTCCCCGGCAGCGACCGCGTCGTTGCGGACGACCTCGCACTCGGCGCCCAGCTGCTGGAGGTAGCCGACGATGGTGAACACGAAGCTGTCGTAGTTGTCGACCACCAAGACGCGCGTCACGACCAGTGCCTTTCGTATGCCGCGTGGTGGCCGCT
>DASUKI010000023.1:0-7406 GCA_036278855.1 Pedococcus sp. | reverse complement strand
CACGGTGAATGGCACAGTGATGACCTTGCCGCTGTCGAGGCGGAACTGGCCCCACAGTTGGTAGAGGCCGGGGGTGGGGAAGTCGGCGTGCACGTCCAGCTCGGGCCCGAACCGTTGGCCAGGCAGCGCGAACACCGGGTCACCGTCGGAGTCGCGGACGTCGGCGTGTTCGTGGGCGAAGGTCTGCCCATCGGCCCGCATCACCACGACGTGCCCTGCCGCGGCCAGGTACGGCCGCAAGTCGGCGACCGGCCGCCCCGTGTGCGCGTCGTGGAACACGAAGCGCAGGTCGCTGGTGCGTCCCGTCTGCATGTCGCCCTCCAGGGTGACCGAGACGCCGTCGACGACCTTGGTGCGCCCGCTCACGGCCAGCGTCGCCGGTGCCGGGATCGGCCCAGCCACGTGCACGACGGTCCGGTCGTGCAGGTCACCCATCTGTCCGCGCAGCCGGAACTCGGTGTTGACGACGTAGTCGCCGGCGGTCGGGAACGTCATGGTCGTCGTCAGCTCACCGGCCCGCCCCGTGGGCGAGGGATGCACGTGCGCGAACGTCCCGAGGTCGGCCCGCGTGGCGATGAGGTGCATCCACACCTCGTGGCTGCGCGAGAGGCTGGTGAGCGGCCGCCCGGTCGCGGCGTCAGCGAGGCGGACGGTGACCTGGACCGGCATACCCGCCTTGGCTGTGGCGGGGACCGAGACGGCGACGCGCACACCCTCCTCAGCCACGTCGCGGGCCGCGATGTCGGCGGTCATCATCGTGCTCATCGCCGGCCGCATCGGCATGCCGGTGCGCTCGGTCCACGCGAGGACGCCGTTCATGCCGCGCTCGGCGGTGTCGGTGCGGCTCGCCCAGGTGAACGTCGTGCCGATGGCGAGCGCGACGACGGCGACCGCGGCGAGGTAGAGGTACTGGCCGGCGCGCTGACGCACCGGCGGGTGCAGGATCTCGTCCGCGCCGGAGGGCCGGGTGAAGGTGCGCAGCCGCAGGGCGTTGGTCACCACGCTCACCGAGCTCATCGCCATCGCCGCGGACGCCAGGACGGGGTCGAGCAGGATGCCGCGGGTGAGGTACAGCGCACCGGCCGCCACCGGGATGAGCAGGACGTTGTAGGCGAAGGCCCAGGCCAGTCCCTGCTTGATCGTCGTGACGGTGCGGCGGGACAGCGCGATCGCGGACACGATGCCGCGCAGGTCGCCGCCGACAAGGGTGACGTCCGAGGCGGCGATGGCGACGTCGGTGCCAGTGCCGACCGCGATGCCGAGGTCGGCCTGCGCCAGCGCGGGCGCGTCGTTGATGCCGTCGCCGCACATCGCGACGACGTGGCCCTCAGCTTGGAGGCGCTCGACCTGCTCGGCCTTCTGCGAAGGGAGCACGTCGGCGATGACATGCTCGATGCCGACCTGGCGGGCCACGGCCTCCGCCGTCGTGCGCGTGTCGCCGGTGAGCATCCAGACGTCGAGCCCAAGGGCGCGCAGCTGGGCCACGGCCTCGACGGACTCGGGGCGGATGGTGTCGGCGACAGCGAGCAGCCCGGCGAGCAAGTCGTCGACGGCGACGAAGATGGCGGTATGTCCACGGTCGGCTGCCGTCCGAGCGGTGGCCTCGAGCGGGGAGGTGTCGATGCCGCCGCTCGCCATCAGGGCGCGGTTGCCCGCCCGGACCCGGTGTGCGCCAACGGTTGCGTCGATGCCGTGCCCGGGGACCGCCTCGAAGTGGTGCACGGGCGGGAGGGTGAGCTGGCGCTCGCGGGCGGCGGCCACGATGGCCGAGCCGACCGGGTGCTCGCTGCCGGCCTCGGCGGCCGCGACGAGGGCGAGCAGTTCGTCGGCGTCCCAGCCGGGGGTGGGGGAGAGGCTCGCCAGCGAGGGACGGCCGGTGGTGATGGTGCCGGTCTTGTCGAGCACGACCGCGGTCAGCCGCTGCGCCTGCTCGAGCGCCTCGCCGTCCCCGATGAGGATGCCGTGCTCGGCTGCCTTGCCGGTGCCGACCATCACCGCGGTCGGGGTGGCCAGGCCGAGGGCGCAGGGGCAGGCGATGATCAGCACGGCGATGGTGGTGGTGATCGCCATCGTCATCTTGGTGTCGTCGGGGCCGAAGAGCGCCCAGGCCGCGAAGGTGAGCGCCGCCGCGACGAGGACCGCGGGCACGAACACGGCGGAGACCTTGTCCGCCAGCCGTTGCATCGGCGCCTTGGACCCCTGGGCGTCCTCGACCAGCCGCACGATCTGGGCCAGCGTCGTGTCCTCGCCCACGGCGGTGACCTCGACCAGCAGCGACCCGGTGCCGTTCATGGTGGCGCCGATGACGACATCGCCCGCAGCCTTGCCGACCGGCATCGGCTCGCCCGTGAGCATCGACTCGTCGACGGTGGACCGGCCGTCAGTGACGAGGCCGTCCACCGGCACCTTCTCGCCGGGGCGCACCCGGACGGTGTCGCCCACCACCACCTCGGCGAGCGGGACGTCGACCTCCTCGCCGTCGCGGACGATCCTGGCGGTCGCCGGGGCGAGCCCGACCAGGGCGGTGATGGCGGCGGCGGTCTGCTTCTTGGCGCGTCCCTCCAGCCAGCGCCCGAGCAGGACCAGCGCGATGATGACGAGCGAGGTCTCGAAGTACACGTGCAGCGGCAGCCCCCAGCGCTCCGCCGCGGCCGGCCACAGCGTGACGAAAGCGCTGTAGCCGTAGGCGATCCCCGTGCCGAGGGCGACCAGGGTGTTCATGTTGGTGGCGCCGTGCTTGCCGGCCGCCCACGCGGCGGCGTAGAACGGCCGGCCGGCCCAGAACTGGACCACGGTGGCGACGACCAGGATCGCCGGCATCAGCCAGTCCATCGCGTCGATCGGCAGCGGCACGTACATCAGCACCATCAGCCCCAACCCGGTGGTGAGCGCGACCTGCCACTTGCGCTTGAGGTCGGCCAGGTGCGCGTCGCGCGCGCGGGCCGCGTCGTCGACCGGCCGGGTCGGGTCGCTGGCCGCCTCGTCGGGCGTGCCGTCCCCGTCACCTGCCTTGTCGGTATGCCGCGGGGTCCCGGTGTAGCCCGCGCGCTCCACTGCCGCGGTGAGCTGGGTGAGGTCGACGACGGCGGGGTCGAAGCTCACGCTGGCGACCTCGGTGGCGAGGTTGACCTGGGCGGAGCTGACGCCGTCGAGGCGGTTGAGGGCCTTCTCCACGCGGCCGACGCACGAGGCGCAGGTCATGCCCCCGATGTCGAGCGTGCAGGAGACCTCCGAGGTCGGAGAGGTCGGCGTCGAGGTGGTGGCCGGCGTCGAGGTGGTGGTCATGGCGTGCTCCTGGCGGTCGCTGCGTGGACAGGACCACCGTGCCGCCCGGCTCGCCGGGTTCGCACCGGCGGAATTGCCGGGTTCGGGGAGAGCCGGTCGCTCAGTCAGGTCGCCGGGTCGTCGGCCACGCGCCAGATCGCGGTGTCGTCGGGCAGGCGCCAAGTCGCTGGGTCGTCGGCCGGGCGCCAGGTCGCTGCGTCGTCGGCCACGCGCCAGGTCGCTGCGTCGTCGGGCAGGCGCCAAGTCGCTGGGTCGTCGGCCAGGCGCTGGAAGAGCAGGTGGTCGCGCCACTGCCCGGCGATGCGCAGGTAGCGCGGCGCCCGGCCGATCAACGTGAAGCCAGTGCGCTCCAGCACCTTCTGGGACGCGACGTTGTCGACCAGCGTGCCGGCCTCCAGCCGGTGCAGGCCGTGGCGGGTGAAGCAGTCGTCGACGACCCACCGGACCGCGCTGGTCGCGACCCCGCGGCCCGCCACGTCGGCCGCGACCCAGTAGCCGAGCGACCCGCTGCAGAACGGCCCGAGGGCGATGTTGGTGACGTTGACGCGTCCGGCGAGGCGCCCATCCACCTCGATGACGAAGGGCAGTCCCCGACCCTGCCCGTGGTCGGCCAGCGCGGAGGCGACCCGCCTCCGCTGCCCAGCGACCGTGTAGAACTCCTCGTCGCGGGTGGGCTCGTAGGGCGCCAGGTGGTCGCGGTTGGCGAGGTAGAGCGCAGCCAGCGGTGCGGCATCCTCCTCGACCAGCGGCCGGACGCTGGTGGTACCTGGCATCAGCCCTCCTCCTTCCACGGCCTGTCGACAGTCATCATGCCGCGGCGCGCAGGTGGCCGGCCGGTGCCTGATGCCCGGCCGGCCACCCGGTTGGTCACTGCGTCGCGATCGCGTCCAGGACGTCAAGCCGTGCGGCCCGACGCGCCGGCCGCAGGCCGGCTACCAGACCCGCCAGCACCGCGAGGACGACGGTCGCCCCCAGCTGGCCGGCTGGCACGCTGACCACGAGGTCGGTGTCGGCCGACAGCCCGGCCAGCGTGGCGATGCCCAGGCCGACCCCGAGGACGACGCCGATGACCACGGCGACGGCGGCGACGAGCACCGCCTCGGCCCGGACCATCCAGCGCAGCTGCGCGCGGGTCATGCCGACCGCCCGCAGCAACCCGATCTCCCGGGTCCGCTCGACGATGGACAGTGCCAGCGTGTTCGTGATGCCTAGCAGCGCGATGAGCACCGCGAACCCGAGCAGCACTGTGATCAGCCCGAGCACCTGCTCGACCGCGGCGGCGCGACCGGCCGCCGCCTCCGCCTGGTCGCGAACCTGGGCGTTCGGGAAGTCCGCGACGGCAGCGTCCAGCGCCGAGCGCGCCTTGGCCTGGTCGACGCCGTCGGCGAGGGCGACGTAGACGGTGGCGTCGACGTTCTCGGCGTAGTGCGCGGCGTAGGTGTCGGTCGAGATGAGGTAGCTGGTGGACAGGGCCTGCACCGTCTTGTCGGCCATCACCCCGACGACGCGCAGTTGCTGCTCGCCGTCTCGGGGGAAGGTCATCGCGAGCGTGTCGCCCACCTGCACGTGCCGCTCGGCGGCCACGTCCTCGGCGACCACGACAGAGCCGCGTCCGAGGGCGGACAGGCTGCCGCCGGTCATTCGGACCTTCGCGACCTCCGGCAGGGTTGCCGGATCGACCGCGGTCAGCGCACTGGTCACGCCCTTGTCAAGCCAGTGCCCGTACCGGACCGCCGAGACTGCCCCGACCTCGGGCAGCGCGGAGATGCGCTGCGCCACCTCGGGGGAGAGGCCACCGAGCATCTCGTTGCCGCTGCTCTGGACCATCAGCTCGGCGGTGACCGCCTCGGTGCCGCCGGCGGTGATCGCCTTGACCGAGTCGCCCAGGACCGCCACGAAGCTGATCAGCGCCAGGCCGAGGGCCAGCGCCATCGCGGTGGAGGCCGTCCGGCGCGGGTTGCGCACCGTCGACTCCCTGGCCAGCTGGCCGGGCACGCCGGCGTGGTGGAGTGGACGACCGACGGCCTGGGCCAACCGCGGCGCCACGACCGGGCCCAGCACGACCAGGGCGGTGAGCAGCACGGCGGCGCCGACGCCGACGAGCTTGACCTCACGCGCGAACGCGGCAGCGACGAGCTCGACCACGGCGAGCCCTAGCAGGACCCAGCCGGTGACCAGGCGTCCACGCCGGGGAGTGCGCGGCGCCGGGTCGGAGGCGCGCATCGCCTCGACCGGGGCCACTCTGGCGGCGCGACGGGCCGGCGCCAGTGCGGCCAGCAGGGTGACGAGCGTGCCGGCACCCACGGCGACCACGAGGGTCCGGGCCGTGATGGTCAGGGGGCCATCGGGCAGCGCCAGACCGGCACCCTGGGCGAGACCTCGCAGCGCGTAGGCCGCACCCACCCCCAGGACGGTGCCGCCGACCGCACCGGCGAGCCCCACGAGCAGCGCCTCGCCGAAGACCGACGCGAACACCTGCCGTCCGGTGGCTCCCGCGGCGCGCAGCAGCGCCAGCTCCCTGGACCGCTGGGTGAGCACGATGCCGAAGGTGTTCGCGATGAGGAAGGCACCGACCACCAACCCGGCCGCGGCCAGGGCCAGCAGCACGATCCGCAGGTACTTGATGCTCTCCTTGGCTGCATCGGCGCTCGCGGCAGCCGCGTCCTGGGTGCTCGACACGGCGTACCTGCCGCCCAGGGAGGCGGCGACCCGCGAGCGCAGGTCGGGCACGGAGACACCGTCGCCGGCGATCACGTCCACTGAGCTGATCCGCGAGCCCAGGCCGAGGAGCGCCTGCCCCGTCGGCAGGTCGGTGAGCACCACTGCGGTGTTGGCGATGCCGTCGGCGTCACCGACACCGGCCAGCCCGACTACGTGCAGCTGGCGGCTGGTGGTCGCCGAGACGGTGACGGTGTCGCCCAGGGAGATGTGTTGTGCGCGTGCGGTTGCGGCGTCGATGACGACCTCGCCACCCGCGCTGGGGGCGCGTCCGGCGCGAAGGCTGTACGCGGCATACGGACGCTGTGCAAAGGACCCGAGCAGCGTGGGGCCGTTCGGCTCCACGACCCGGCCTCGCACCTGGAGCTGGCCGGCACCGCCGGCGACCGCGCGGACCTGCCCCACGCCGGGCATGGCGGCGATGCGGGCGGCCAGGTCGGCGGGCAGCGGGTCGCGCTGCACCTCGACCCCCATCGCCGCGTCGAACGCGGCGGCGGTGCGCACGGTGAGGTCCACGCCCGCCACGGACGTGCGGAACTGGTCGTCGAGCAGGCGGCTGCTGGTGTCGGTGAGGACGAGGCTGCCGGCGACGAAGGCCACGCCGAGCGCGACTGCGAGCCAGGTGAGGGCCAGGCGGGAGCGGTGGGCGAGGGCGTTGGAGAGGGTGAGGCGCCACATGGGGATCACGCCCCCGCCGCTGTCTCGAGGTGCGCCATGCGGGTCAGGACGCCCTCGGCGGTGGGGTCCGCCAGCTCGTCGACGACGCGGCCGTCGGTCAGGAAGACCACGCGGTCGGCGTACGAGGCCGCCACCGGGTCGTGGGTGACCATGACGATGGTCTGTCCCAGGCTCCGGGTGGCGTCGCGGAGGAAGGTGAGGACGGCCGCACCCGAGCGCGAGTCGAGGTTGCCGGTCGGCTCGTCCGCGAACACGAGCTCGGGGCGGGCGATGAGGGCCCGGCCGACGGCGACCCGCTGCTGCTGCCCACCGGACAGCTGCGCCGGGCGGTGGCTGAGCCGGGCGGCCAGCCCGAGCATGGCGACCAGCTCGGCCTGCCAGGCCGGGTCGGGCCGCTTGCCGGCCAAGGTCAGGGGGAGGGCGAGGTTCTCCTGCGCGCTCAGCGCGGGCACGAGGTTGAAGGCCTGGAACACGAACCCGAGACGCTCGCGCCGCAGGAGGGTGCGCTCGCGCTCGGAGAGCGTGGTCAGGTCGGTGTCGCCGAGCAGGACCCGCCCGGAGTCGACGTGGTCCAGGCCGGCGAGGGCGTGGACCAGCGTCGACTTGCCGGAGCCGGACGGCCCCATCACGGCGGTGAACCGGCCGCGCGGGATGGCGACCGAGGCACCGTCGAGGGCGCGGACGGCGGCCTCGCCGGTGCCGTACGTCTTGACGACGTCGACGGC
>DASUKI010000022.1:0-10377 GCA_036278855.1 Pedococcus sp. | reverse complement strand
GTGACCCAGTCCAGGCCCATCTCCTGCCTGTCCAGGCCCAGGTAGCTGCCGTAGAACTCGTCCGCCGCCGCCATGTCCTCCACCACGAGGTCCGGAATGATGCGCACCACTCGCAGCCGACCAGACGACGACTCCCAGTCGCGCCTGATCAGCCCGAACACCCATGAGTCCGACACCTCGCCGTTCACGATGCAGTCTTCCCGCAGCGTCCCTTCACGCACGAAGCCGAGCTTCCCCAGGACGCGGGCAGATGCGACATTGCGCGTGTCCGTCTCGGCCTGGACCCGATTCAAGTCCAAGGTGTGGAACGCCCAGTCCACCACGGCACGCGCGCCCTCGGTCGCATAGCCGTGACCCCACGCCGACTCGCCGAGGCAGTAGCCCAACGAGGCGCTGCGGTAGTCCCGGTTCCACCGGGTCAGGCCGCACCAGCCGACGAAGGCGCCGTCGGAGACACGGTCCATGGCCAGTCGGGCTCCGGTGCCCTCGTCCGCCATCTGCCGGCACGCCGCGATGAAGCGCTCGGCGCGCGCGGGCTCGCCCCACGGTGGCGAGTCCCAGAAACGCAGCACGTACGCATTGCTGTGCAGTGCGAAGAGGGCGTCCGCGTCGGCGTCGGTGAAGGGCCGCAGGCGCAGGCGAGCGGTGTGCAGCGTGGGAGTGTGCAGCGTGGTGGCGGTATGGGGCATACCGGCCATACTGCCTCGGCCAGGAGACCAGGGGCGGGGTCATTGCGCTTGGATGACAATGAGAATTCGTGGGCGCCCAAAACGACGCGAACCTGTAGGTTGCGTCCATGACGGAGCCACTCGTCGTCCTCAAGGGCGTGAACAAGCACTTCGGTGAGCTGCACGTCCTCAAGGACATCAACCTCACCATCGGCCGGGGCGAGGTCGTCGTGGTCATCGGTCCTTCCGGGTCCGGCAAGTCCACGCTGTGCCGCACCATCAACCGGCTCGAGACCTTCGAGGCCGGCTCGATCACCATCGACGGCAACCCTCTGCCCGAGGAGGGCAAGGAGCTCGCCAAGCTGCGAGCCGACGTGGGCATGGTGTTCCAGTCGTTCAACCTGTTCGCCCACAAGACGATCCTCGACAACGTCACCCTCGGGCCGATCAAGGTGCGCAAGACACCGAAGGCGGAGGCCGAGCGGCACGCCCAGGAGCTGCTCGAGCGGGTTGGCGTTGCCCACCAGGCTGCCAAGTTCCCCGCGCAGCTGTCCGGCGGCCAGCAGCAACGTGTCGCCATCGCGCGCTCGCTGGCCATGGACCCCAAGGTCATGCTGTTCGACGAGCCGACCTCCGCGCTCGACCCCGAGATGATCAACGAGGTCCTCGACGTCATGGTCGGCCTCGCCAAGGAGGGCATGACGATGGTCGTCGTGACCCACGAGATGGGCTTCGCGCGCAAGGCCGCCAACCGGGTGGTCTTCATGGCCGACGGCCAGATCGTCGAGGAGAACGAACCCGAGACGTTCTTCACCAACCCGAAGTCCGACCGCGCGAAGGACTTCCTCGGCAAGATCCTCACCCACTGAGCACCAGACCTGCAACGACCCGGGCGCACCCGCGCAGCGGCCAACACAGGAGGAGACACATGAAGGTTCGTCAGATTGGCGCAGTCACCGCCACTGCGGTGCTTGCGCTCGGTTTGGCCGCGTGCGGCGACAGCGGCAACGGCGGCAGCGGAGGAGGAGGCGGCGGGGGCGGCAGCACCTGGAAGGTCGGCATCAAGTTCGACCAGCCGGGCCTCGGCCTCAAGGAGGGCTCGAAGTACACCGGCTTCGACGTCGACGTCGCCAAGTACGTGGCGAAGGAGCTCGGCCACGACGAGGGCGACATCCAGTGGGTGCAGGCGCCGTCCGCACAGCGCGAGACCCTCATCTCGACCGGTCAGGTCAACATGATCGTCGCGACCTACTCGATCACCGACAAGCGCAAGGAGCAGGTCTCCTTCGCGGGCCCGTACTTCATCGCCGGCCAGGACCTGCTCATCCGCGCCGACGACACCTCGATCACCGGCCCGGACTCGCTGACCGGCAAGAAGCTCTGCTCGGTGACCGGGTCGACGTCCGCCCAGAAGGTCAAGGACAAGTACCCCGGCGTGCAGCTGCAGGAGTTCGGCACCTACTCCGAGTGCGTGGCGGCCCTGGTGTCCAAGGGTGTCGACGCCCTGACGACGGACAACACGATCCTCGCCGGCTACGCCTCGCAGGCGCAGTACAAGGGCAAGCTCAAGGTCGTCGGCAAGACCTTCTCCGAGGAGCGCTACGGCATCGGCATCAAGAAGGGTGACGTCGACCTCTGCAAGAAGATCGACGACGCCCTCAAGAAGATGGTCGACTCCGGTGACTGGAAGAAGGCGGTCGACGCCAACCTCGGCCCGGCGGGCTTCACCCCGGACCCGGCCACCAACCCGCCGAAGCAGTTCGACACCTGCTCCTGAGCACCTTTCGTGATGCTTCGGTATGCCGCGTGCCCACCTGGGCGCGCGGCATACCGAAGCCTTCAATCGCCTTGTACCGCAACGCAACCCGCAACGGAAGGCTGCTTGCATGGGTAACGTCCTGAGCAACTACGACGTCCTGGGCGCGTTCTGGGTCACCATCCTGCTGTCGATCCTCGGGACCATCGGCTCGCTGATTCTCGGCACGGTCGTCGCCGTCCTTCGCCTGTCCCCCGTGAAGGTCTTCCAGTGGATCGGGACGTGGTACGTCAACACGTTCCGCAACACCCCGCTGACGCTGCTCATGGTGTTCAGCATCTTGGCGCTGAGTTTCATCATGGGCATCCAGCTCAACACCGCCGATGTCAGCAGCAACGCCTTCCGCTGGGCAGCCGTGATGCTGTCGATCTACCACGGCGCGTTCATCTGCGAGGCGCTGCGATCCGGCGTCAACACGGTGCCGGCCGGGCAGGCCGAGGCGGCACGTTCGATCGGGCTGACCTTCAGCCAGAGCATGCAGTACGTGCTGCTCCCCCAGGCCTTCCGGGGCGCCATCGCCCCGATCGGGTCGACCATCATCGCGCTCATCAAGAACAGCACAGTCGCCGCGGTCATCGGCGTCGGCGAGGCAGCAAACCTCATGTCGGTCGTCATCGAGAACGAGGGCAGCCGCTTCGACGTGTTCCTCATCTTCGCGATCGGCTTCGTCATCCTCACCTTGCCACTGGGTCTCTACATCACCAGCCTGTCGCGACGCCTGGCGGTGAGGCGATGAGCGCGCAGTCGGTCCTGTTCGACGCCCCTGGACCCCGCGCCCGCCGTCGGCACGCGATCATGGCTGTCGTCGGCGGGGTTGTGGCGCTCGTCGTGCTGTATGTCGTGCTGCGCAAGATGCAGTCGGCGAACCAGCTGCAGGGCTTCATGTGGAAGCCGTTCGTCACCGACCGCTCGGTCTGGCGTGACTACCTCCTGCCCGGCCTCTGGGGCACCATCAAGGCGGCCCTCATCTCGATCGTGCTTGCCGGCATCTTCGGCCTGCTCTTCGGCATCGGTCGGCTCTCCACGGTCGCACCTGTGCGCTGGGTGAGCAGCGTCGTCGTCGAGTTCTTCCGCGCGGTGCCGGTGCTGATCATGATGATCTTCGCCTTCGGCGTCTACACGCGGAACAATGTCTTCGCCAACGACATCAACCCCCTGGCCGCCGTGGTCACCGGCCTGACGCTCTACAACGGCGCGGTGATCGCCGAGCTCGTCAGGTCCGGCGTGCACGCACTGCCGGCGGGGCAGGGCGAAGCCGGTCTGTCGATCGGGCTGACGCCCGGTCAGGTGCTGCGCTCCATCCAGCTGCCGCAGGCGCTCACCGCGATGCTGCCCGCCCTCATCGGACAGTTCGTGACCATCCTCAAGGACTCGGCACTCGGCGTAGCCATCACCTACCACGAGCTTCTGAACTGGTCCAAGACACTGGGTTCGGCGTTCGCCAACACCGTGCCCGCTTACATCGTCGCGGCCATCCTGTTCATCACAATGAACTACCTGCTCTCCCGGCTCGCCGTCTACGTCGAGCGCCGGCTGTCCCGCCGCGGCCGGACGACCCTGCACGCGACGGGTCCCGTCCTCGGCGATGCCGACCAGGCGCCGGCAACGCCGGTCTCTGCCGGGAGCGCCGGGCTGGGCCGCTGACCGACGACGAAGGCCCGGGTCACTGACCCGGGCCTTGGTTGTCTGCTCCCCCGGTTGGACTCGAACCAACAACCCTTCGATTAACAGTCGAATGCTCTGCCAATTGAGCTACGGGGGAAGGTGGCCTGGGCGGTCTCCCGCCGTCGGCGCTGCGCAACCATAGCAAAGGATCAGCGCCCATCAGAAAACGGCTCAGAGGGCCTGGCGAGCACAGGTCTGTGCACAGACATCCAGCACTGATCGCAGGGAGCGGGTGTGCGCGCACTGGCCCGATCGTCTGTGCACAGACCTCGGTTGGGGGGTGGTTCAGAGACCGACCTGCTCGCGCAGGTACGCGAGCGCGCCGTCGACGGCCGCCTGCACCCCCGGGTCGCCGGCGCGCACCCCCCGGCCGAGCAGCACCTGGTCGACCAGCTCCCCGGTCGACAGGTCCTGACGGATCACCACCCGACCGGTGCGACGGGGACCGAGGTCGACGTCCTGGGCCAGCACCACACTGGCCTGCACCCGCTCGCGCACGGTCTCCTGGAGGAGGGTCGGCTCGCGGAACACCCACTGCGACGGCGGTACGCCGTCCACCCAGGTCACGGTGAGCTGGAACATGTCCGAGGACCACGTGCCCGCGTCGACCAGGTGCCACGCCCGCTCGAGCGTGCGCTCGCCAGCCGGCCCCACGGCATAGAGCTTGTGGTTGGTCGCCACCACGATGGCGCCCGAGCCCCCGTCACGCGCCCACGACAGCACCCGCTCCCCGCTGCCGAGGTCCAGGGCGGAACGCACCGCGCCCGGCAGCTTGTCGCCTCGGCGCACGGAGAAGGCCATCACGACGCCCGGTCGCGCAGGCTGGCCAGCTCGCGCTGGAGGTCCTGGAGCTCCGTGCTCAGCTCGCGGGCCTGCCCGGGGTCGGCGTGCGGGTCGGCCGCCATGCGCCGCATGGCGGACATGGCATCGCCGATCCGGCGGGTCAGCGAGACCTCGTGGACACGCACCAGCAGCGCGTCGACGTAGCGTCGCTCGGGACGGCCGGTCGCCTTGTCGAAGCGGGTCGGCAGCTCAGCCACCGCCAGCTCGGCGACCAGCCCGCGCACCGACAGCGGCGCCGCCTCGGCCACCCGGTCCGCCCACGCCTGGGCCGACAGCGTGGGCTGGGGCCCACCGACACTGCGAACGCCGTCGAACACCGCGCGGTGCGCCGGGGCGGTGAACGCCTCCGGCGCGATCCCATCAAAGTCGGCCGGCTCGAACAACGTGGGGTACTGCAGCAGCGTCTGCAGGAGCTGCCGCTCGGCGAACACCACGGGGTCGCGCAGGTCAGGAGCGGGCAAGGCGGCACGCGCCTCGGCCGCCGACGGCTCCGGCACGACATCGGCGTCCGGCCGCGCCACCGCCGCCGCGGCCTCCGCCTTGGCGTCACGCGCGGCCATCCGACCGGCCCGAGCCACCTCGGCCTGGACCTGCTCGACCTCGACGCCGATCCACCCCGCCACGGTACGGACGTACTCGGGGCGCATCGAGGAGTCCCGGATGGACTGCACGATCGGCGCCGCCGCCCGCATCGCCTGCACCCGGCCCTCAGCCGTCGACATGTCGAACCGCCCGATCGTGGTGCGCACCGCAAACTCGAACATCGGCACCGCGTCGTCGACGAGGTGGCGCACCGCGTCGTCGCCCTTCTCCACCCGCAGCTCGCAGGGGTCCGCGCCGCCGTCGGCCACAGCCACGAAGGACTGCGACGCCCACCGCTGGTCCTCGCCGAAGGCGCGCATCGCGGCCTTCTGGCCCGCCGCGTCACCGTCGAAGGTGAACACCACCTTCGCCGGGGCCAGGTCGCGCTCGTCGCGCATGATTCGCCGAAGCACCTTGATGTGGTCGACGCCGAACGCCGTCCCACACGTCGCGACCGCGCCCTCGACACCGGCCAGGTGGCAGGCCATGACGTCGGTGTACCCCTCCACCACCACCGCCTTGCGCTCCCCCGCGATCGCCTTCTTGGCGACGTCGAGACCGTAGAGGACGGTGGACTTCTTGTAGATCGGTGTCTCGGAGGTGTTGAGGTACTTCGCCGCGATCCGGTCGTCGTCGAACAGCCGCCGCGCCCCGAAGCCCACCGTGTCGCCGGTGATGTCGCGGATCGGCCACACGAGCCGCCCGCGGAACCGGTCGTAGACCCCGCGGCTGCCCCGACCCGACAGGCCTCCGAGCGTCAGCTCCTCCTCGGTGAAGCCCTTGGCGCGCAGGTGGCGCGACAGCTCCTCGCCCCCGCGCGGCGCGAACCCCACCCCGAACCGCCTGGCCGCGTCGCTGTCGAACCCTCGCTCGCGCAGGAAGTCGCGGCCCACCCGCGCCTCCGACGACGCCGTGTCGAGCAGTCGCTCGAGGTAGAACTCGGCCGCCACCCGGTGCGCCTCCACGAGCCGCGAGCGACGGCCCAGCGACTCCCCGCGGTCCCGGGGACCAGCCCCCTCCTCGTAGTGCAGCTCCATCCCGAGCTTGCCCGCCAACCGCTCGACGGCCTCGGTGAAGGTCAGGTGCTCGACCTTCTGCACGAACGAGATGACGTCACCGCCCTCGCCGCAGCCGAAGCAGTGCCAGGCTCCGACAACCGGCCGGATGTTGAACGACGGCGTCTTCTCGTCGTGGAACGGGCACAGCCCCTTCAGCGAGCCCGGCCCCGCCGGCCGCAGGGTGACGTGCTCGCGCACGACGTCCTCGATCGACGAGCGCTCCTTGACGAGCGCGATGTCGTCGGCCTTGATCCGACCCGCCACTGGCCCTCCTGTTCGCGCCGAGTCTAAGTGGTGCCTCGGACCCGGTTGCTTGCGTCTGCGAGTTTGCCCGCCAGCGGGGCAAACTCGCAGACGTAAGCAGGCGAACCGACCGATTCGGTATGCCGCGTGGTCGCGAGGTAAGGTAAGCCTTGCCTTCTCGACGGAGCGGAGGCCGCGAAGGTGACGAGGAGCCGGGTGGTGACCACCCGGCATACCGCCGCCGTCCCTGAC
This sequence comes from Pedococcus sp., assembly GCA_036278855.1. Taxonomy (GTDB): domain Bacteria; phylum Actinomycetota; class Actinomycetes; order Actinomycetales; family Dermatophilaceae; genus Pedococcus. The sequence goes on along the minus strand of DASUKI010000022.1, from coordinate 3,250 downwards.
CCCGACCACTGGAGAACTCACCGCGTGATGCGCCGACGGACCGCCCTGCTCACCCTCGCGACTGCCGCGACCCTCGCCCTGACGGCGTGCGGGGACGGCAGCCTGGAGGCGACCGGCAAGCTCGACCCCGACAAGCTGACCATCTACAGCGCCCAGCACGAGAACCTCACCGAGGCGTGGGCCAAGGCGTTCCAGGACAAGACCGGGGTCAAGGTCCAGATCCGCTACGGCGGCGACTCCTCGATGGGCAACCAGATCGTGCAGGAGGGCGCCAAGTCCCCGGCCGACGTGTTCCTCACCGAGAACTCCCCCGCGATGACCACCGTGGCGAACGCCGGACTGCTCGCCAAGGTCGACGACGCCACCATCGCCCAGGTCGGCAAGCCGTACGCCCCGAGCACCCACGACTGGGTCGGCATCGCGGCCCGCTCCACGGTGCTCGTCTACAACCCGTCCAAGATCAGCGAGTCCGAGCTGCCGGCGTCGATCATGGACCTGCAGGACCCGAAGTGGAAGGGCAAGTGGGGGGCGGCGGCCGGCGGCGCCGACTTCCAGGCCATCGTCAGCGCCATCCTCGAGCTCGAGGGAGAGGCGAAGGCGAAGGCCTGGCTGCAGGGGCTCAAGGACGGCGCGAAGATCTACCAGAACAACATCGCCACCATGAAGGCGGTCAACGCCGGCCAGGTGCCGATGGGGATCATCTACCACTACTACTGGTACCGCGACCAGGCCCTCACCAAGGCCGGCAGCAAGGACACCAAGCTGCACTACTTCAAGAACCACGACCCGGGCGCCTTCGTGAGCCTGTCCGGCGGGGCGGTGCTCAAGTCGAGCAAGCACGCCGCGAACGCCCAGGAGTTCCTCGCCTTCGTCACCGGCCCCGAGGGCCAGAAGATCCTCGCCACCAGCGACGCCAAGGAGTATGCCGTGGGCGTGGGTGTGGCGTCCGACCCCGCCCTGCCGCCGTTGGACAGTCTTCAGGCGCCGGACGTCGACCCGTTCAAGCTCAACGGCCCCAAGGTCATCGAGCTGATGACGCAGGTGGGCATCCTCTAGGTGGCCCGACCCCGGCCCGGCTCGCGCGGCTCGGCACCTCCCGTCGTGGTGGTGGCCGGGCTGGCGGTGTCGGCGCTGTGCGTCCTGCCGCTCGTGGTGGTGGCGGTCAAGGCGTTCCAGGTCGGCGCCGGGCAGGCGTGGGAGCTGCTGTGGCGGCCCCGCGTCGGCGAGCTGCTGGGCAACACGACGTCGCTGGTCGTGCTGACCGTGGCGATCACCGCCGCGCTGGGGATCGGCGCCGCCTGGCTGGTCGAGCGGACCACCCTGCCGGGCCCGGGCGTGTGGCGGGTGCTGATGGTCGCTCCCCTCGCCGTGCCTGCGTTCGTCAACAGCTATGCCTGGGTCACCGTGCTGCCGGGCCTCGACGGGTTGTCCGGCGCGGTGCTCGTGACGTCGCTGTCCTACTTCCCGTTCGTCTACCTGCCCGTCGCGGCCGTGCTGCGCGGGCTGGACCAGAGCATCGAGGACTCCGCGCGCTCGCTCGGGCTCGGCCCGTGGCGCACCTTCTTCCGGGCGGTTCTGCCCCAGGTCCGCCCCGCTGCCCTGGGGGGGATGCTGCTCGTCGGCCTGCACCTGCTGTCCGAGTACGGCGTGCTGGCCATGCTGCGGTTCCCGACGTTCACCACCGCGATCCTCGAGCAGTTCGAGGTGGCGTTCAGCAACAGCGCGGGCAGCCTGCTGGCGCTCGTGCTGATCGGGCTGTGCCTCACCCTGCTCACCGTCGAGCTGCTGCTGCGCGGCACTCGGCGCCACGCCCGGCTCGGCCGCGGCGCCGCCCGCCGGGCGACGCCGGCGCGGCTGGGTCGCTGGACCATGCCGTCGCTGGGCGGGCTCGGCGGGCTGACCGTGCTGGCGCTGGGCGTCCCGATCTGGTCCCTGGTCCACTGGCTCACGGCCGGCAACCCCGAGTTCGACCCCACCGTCCTCGTGCGCACCCTCGGCACCACCGTCGGGCTCGCGCTCAGCGCCGGCGTGCTCACCGTGGTCGCGGCGTTCCCGGTGGCGTGGATGGTCTCCCGGCGACGCACGTGGCTGTCCGTCGCGGTCGAGCGCCTCACCTACGTCGCGTCGTCGCTGCCGGGCGTGGTCATCGCCCTCGCGCTGATCACCCTCGCAGTCCGCTACGCCCGACCGCTGTACCAGACCGCGTTCGTCCTCGTCGCGGCATACACCGTCCTGTTCATCCCCCGCGCCATGGTGAGCATCCGCGCCGCCATGGCGCACGCGCCGGAGGAGCTGTCCGAGGCTGCGCGCGCGCTGGGTGACGGCCCGCTGCGCGCCTTCGTGCGGGTGCTGCTGCCACTGACCGCCCCCGGTGCGCTTGCCGGCTTCGCGATGGTCTTCATCGCGGTGTCGACCGAGCTCACCGCCACCCTGCTGCTCGCCCCCACCGGAACCCAGACCCTGGCCACCGCGTTCTGGACCGCGAGTGGCAGCATCGACTACGCCGGGGCGGCGCCCTACGCAGCTGCGATGATCCTGGTGTCCGCGCCGCTGACCTACCTGCTGCTGCGCCACCCCGACGAGGAGGCTGCCCTGTGACCACGCTGCGGATCTCCGGCGTCGCCGCGTCCTACGGCGGGCAGCCGGTGCTGCACGGGCTCGACCTCGTCGTGCCCAGCGGCACCACGTCGGCGATCCTCGGCCCCTCTGGCTGCGGCAAGACCACCCTGCTGCGGGTGGTGGCCGGGTTCCAGGTGCCCGACGCCGGGACCGTCCAGCTCGACGACGAGACGGTGGTCGGCCCGGGCGTCTGGGTGGCGCCGGAGCGCCGCGGCATCGGGTACGTCGCCCAGGAGGGCAACCTGTTCCCCCACCTGTCTGTGGCGGCCAACATCGCCTACGGCCTGTCCCGTGGCGAGCGCCGGCGTGAGCGTCGTGCCGGGCAGCGGGTGCACGGGCTCCTCGAGCTCGTCGGGCTCCGCGCCGAGCTCGCCGGCCGACGACCCGACCAGCTCTCCGGCGGCCAGCAGCAGCGCGTCGCGCTCGCGCGGGCGCTGGCCCGCCGGCCGCGCGTCGTCCTGCTCGACGAGCCGTTCTCCTCACTCGACGCCGGGCTGCGCACGTCCACCCGCGAGGCGGTGGCCGACGCGCTCGAGCACGAGGGCATCACCGTGGTGCTGGTGACCCACGACCAGGCCGAGGCGCTGTCCTTCTCCGACCAGGTGGCGATCATGCACGACGGCCGGTTCTC
>DASUKI010000021.1:0-2970 GCA_036278855.1 Pedococcus sp. | reverse complement strand
GCTTCCCGTTCGTCGTTCCACGGCGGCGAGGACGCCCTCGACCACCTCTTGGAGCCGGTCGTCGTCGCCCTTGGCCAGGCCGCCGACGGACACCACGGTACGACCCCCGGCCGGGCCCGGCGAAACCCGCACGAAGACCCGGCGGCGACGGACCACGAGCGACAGGATGAGCCCGGCGAGCGCGAGCAGGGCGCTGCCGAGGGTGAGGAACTTGCCGGGGTCGTGGCGGATCGACAGGCCGGCGAACCGGTCGACGCGGTCGAACGTGATGCTGCCCCGGTCGCCGGGCAGGTCGAAGGTCTGCCCCGGCTGCAGCCAGATCCGCAGCGGCTGCCCGTTGTCCTGCTTGACCTGGGTCAGCTCCGCGGTGTCGAGCGTGTAGACCGACTGCGGCCGGCCCCCGGGGAACAGGTCGCCCTCGAAGAGGGTGAGCGCCAGCGCCGGGTTCTTGGCATCGGGGAAGACCGAGCTCGGCCCGGTCTCCTTGTCGATCACCGCGGTGGGCAGGAAGAGCCCGGAGAAGCCGAGCTGGTCCGGCTGGGCCCCGGTCACCTTGATGGCACCGACCGACTTGTAATTGTTGTCCTGCGCCAGGAACGGGGTCGCGCCGCTGTAGACCACGTCGCCCTTGGAGTCGCGGACGGTGACGACCGGCGCGTAGCCGTTGCCCAGCAGGAAGGCAGTCGCCCCCTCCAGCTCCAGCGGGTGGTTCACCTGGATCGTCTCGTGCTGCGGCGTCGCGCCCGGCTGGGCCGTGGTCGTGACGTGCGCGGTGAAGTCGCGCGGCTGGCCGAACTGCCCACGGCCGGTGACGTGCTCCTCGAAGGTCGCGTCGAGCTGGTCCACCTTCACGGTGAACGGCGCGAGGTTCTCGGGTTTGACCCACGGCCCCGGGGCGAAGGTGTCGTAGCGGGCCAGGGTGTTGGCGAAGGTCTGCCCGACCGGGACGATGACGTCCCCCTTCCACCCGAACAGGTGCCCGATGGCCACGCCGATGATGACGAAGATGAGCGCGAGGTGGAAGACGAGGTTGCCGGTCTCCTTGAGGTAGCCGGTCTCCGCGCTGACCGATACCCCGTCGTGGGCGTGCAGCCGCATCCGCGTGCCCCGCAACGCCTCCCGGGCCGCCTCGAGCACCTGGGCGGGCTGGGCCGACACCTCGGCAGAGGCGTGGGCAGGGAGCCGCTCGAGGCGTTGGGGCGCTCGGGGTGGGGCGCCGCGCATGGCCCGCCAGTGCAGCCGGGTGCGGGGCAGCACACATCCGACGAGCGAGATGAACAGCAGCAGGTAGATGGCTGCGAACCACGGCGAGGCGTAGACCTCGAAGAACCCGAGCCGGTCGAGCCACGGCCCCAGGGTGGGGTGCTGGGCGATGTAGTCGGCGGTGCGGGCCGCGTTGATGCTGCGTTGCGGCCAGATGGAGCCGGGCACCGCCCCGACAGCGAGCAGGAGCAGCAGGAACAGTGCGGTGCGCATGCTGGTGAGCTGGCGCCACGTCCAGCGCAGCCAGCCCATCGGGCCGAGCTGCGGCTGGACCACGTCGCCCGCACGCTCCCGGGTCGCCTGGGCCACTCAGATCACCGTCTCGAAGCTGTTGACCAGCGCCGTCTGCAACCAGCGCGTCCAGTCCTCCCAGAGCCCGCTGACCAGGAGCAGGCCGATCACCAGCAGCAGCCCGCCGCCGAGCAGCTGGATGCCGCGGGCGTGCCGGCGCAGGAACGCCGAGACCGCACCGAACCGCTCGTAGCCCGCCGCGATGAGCAGGAAGGGCACCCCGAGCCCGAGGGAGTAGGCGATGGCCAGGATGATCCCCCGCGTCACCGCCGACTGGTCGGCCGTCGCGGTGGCCAGGATCGTGACGGCGCCGAGGGTCGGCCCCGTGCAGGGCGCCCAGCCCAGCCCGAACACCGCGCCGAGGAGCGGTGCTCCGGCCAGGCCGGGCGCGGGGCGGCGGTGGATGCGCAGCTCGCGCTGCGAGCCGGCCCCGATGAACACGACCGCCATCAGGATGACGAGCACGCCCCCGACGCGCATCAGGGTGGTGCGGTGCGAGACGAGCGTCGCGCCCAGCCCGGCCAGGAAGGCCGTGCTGACGATGAAGACCGCGCTGAAGCCCAGCACGAACAGCAGGGCCCCCAGCACCATCCGGTGTCGGCGCCGCTGCTCGAGCGACTCGCCGGACAGCCCGGTGACGTAGCCGAGGAAGCCGGGGACCAGCGGCAGCACGCACGGCGAGGCGAACGACACCAGGCCGGCGAGCAGGGCGACCGCCACCGCCACGGGCAGCGCGCCCGAGGTCACCGTGGTCGACACGTCAGCGGTCATCGGCGCCCGGCCCCACCAACACGCCTCAGCCCTTCGCCAGCACGTCGTCGACGAGCCCGGTCAGCGTGGACGCGGTCACCTCGCCGCTGACCCGGGCCGCGATCCTGCCGCGCGGGTCGAGGACGAGGGTGGCGGGCACGGTGGGCGCCTTGCCCTGCAGGGCCAGGATCAGCGAGCCGGACTCGTCGGACAGCGAGGGGTAGGTCAGGCCGTGCTTCTTGGCCGTGGCCCGTCCGGAGTCGGGGTTGTCGCGGGTGTTGATCCCCATGAACACGACCGGCTTGTCAGCGCTGGAGAACCCCTGCCAGGACTTCTCCAGCTGTGGTGCCTCGTGCTGGCAGGGGCCGCACCACGAGGCCCACACGTTGAGCACGACGACCTTGCCGGGCACGTCGGCGACGGCCCACTGCTGGCCGTCGAGGGTGGTGCCGCTCAGCTTGACGGCCGGTCCACGCTTGTCCGCGGGGATCGTCTCGACGCTCCCGTCCCCGGAGATGTAGCCCTTGCGGCTGCCCGAGTTCGCTTGCGCGGCAATGCTGTTGGGGTCGCTGCTGCAGGCGGCCAGGGAGAGCGCCACCACCGGCGCGACGAGCAGGGCGGCCCACCGGGCCACGGGGCGACGACGGGCCATCAGCCGGTCCCCCC
>DASUKI010000020.1:0-7346 GCA_036278855.1 Pedococcus sp. | reverse complement strand
AACATCTGGTCCTACTCCCCCGCCGTGCACCTCGTCGTCGACCTGGGCGTGCTCGAGGGCTACCCCACCGACACGCTCGACGGCTTCACCGACCAGCTCGTGGAGCTGCTGCCCCGCCTGGAGAACCACACCTGCTCCCGGGGCGTCAAGGGCGGCTTCATCGAGCGGCTGCGCGAGGGCACCTGGCTGGGCCACGTCGCGGAGCACGTCGCCCTGCAGCTGCAGCAGGAGGCCGGGCACGACATGCGGCGCGGCAAGACGCGTGCGGTCAAGGGCCAGCCGGGGCGCTACAACGTGATCTACGGGTATGCCGATGAGACCGTCGGTCTCGCGGCCGGCACCTTGGCGGTGCGCCTGGTCAACCACCTCGTGCGGGCCGAGCCGGGTTTCGACTTCGCGGAAGAGCTCGACGCGTTCCTGCGGCGCGCACAGCGCGCCGCCTTCGGCCCGTCCACCGCCGCAATCCTCGAGGAGGCCGTCTCCCGCGACATCCCCTACATCCGACTCAACAACGCCTCGCTGGTCCAGCTCGGCCAGGGCGTCCACGCCCAGCGCATCCGGGCCACCATGACGTCCAAGACCGGCGCGCTCGCGGTGGACCTCGCCGGCGACAAGGACATGACCACCCGGCTGCTGGCCTCGGCCGGGTTGCCGGTGCCCAGGCAGGAGACGGTGCGCACCCCGGACGGTGCGGTCGCGGCAGCCCGGCGGATCGGCTTCCCGGTGGTGGTCAAGCCACTCGACGGCAACCACGGCAGAGGGGTCTGCCTCGACCTGCAGTCCGACGACGAGGTCCGGGCCGGCTTCGTGACCGCCGAGAGCGAGTCGCGGCGCGGCTACGTCATCGTCGAGTCCTTCGTCACCGGTCGCGACTACCGCTGCCTCATCGTGGGCGGGAAGATGCAGGCCATCGCCGAGCGCGTGCCCGCGCACGTCGTCGGCGACGGTGAGCACACGGTCGGCGAGCTCGTGGAGATCACCAACGCCGACCCGCGCCGCGGTGTGGGCCACGAGAAGGTGCTCACCCGCATCAAGCTGGACGCGTCGGCCACCGCGCTGGTCAAGGAGCAGGGCTTCGAGCTCGACGACGTGCCGCCCGAGGGCCAGATGGTCAAGCTGGCGATGACCGGCAACATGTCCACCGGTGGGATCTCGGTGGACCGGACCTTCGACGCGCACCCCGACAACGTCGAGATCGCCGAGGAGGCGGCCCGGATGATCGGCCTCGACGTCGCCGGCATCGACTTCATCTGCCCCGACATCGCCTCGCCGGTCCGCGAGACCGGGGGCGCCATCTGCGAGGTCAACGCGGCCCCGGGCTTCCGGATGCACACGCACCCGACCGTCGGCGAGCCCCAGTACATCGCCAGGCCGGTGGTCGACCTGCTCTTCCCGCCCGGCTCGCCGTCGCGCGTGCCGATCGTCTCGGTCACCGGCACCAACGGCAAGACGACGACCTCACGCATGATCGCCCACATCTTCAAGGGCATCGGGCGCAAGGTCGGCATGACCTCCACCGACGGCATCGTCATCGACGAGCGGCTCGTCTACCGCGCCGACGCCTCGGGTCCGCGGTCCGCCCGCATGGTCCTGCAGAACCCCCGGGTGGACTTCGCAGTCATGGAGGTGGCCCGGGGCGGCATCCTGCGCGAGGGGCTCGGCTACGACCGCAACGACGTCGCGGTGGTCACCAATGTCGCACCGGACCACCTCGGCATGAAGGGCATCGACACCCTGGAGCAGCTCGCCGACGTCAAGGCCGTGATCGTCGAGGCCGTCCCCCGCGACGGGTTCGCGGTCCTCAACGCGGACGACCCGCTGGTGCGCAAGATGCGGCGCCGCTGCTCCGGCAGCATCGTGTGGTTCTCGCTCGAGCCACCCGGCAGCAGGGTGCGCGAGTTCATCGAGGACTACTGCCGCCGCGGCGGTCGAGCGGTTGTCCTCGAGCCCACCGAGCGTGGCGACATGATCGTCATCAGGCACGGTCGCCGGTCCATGCAGCTGGCCTGGACGCACCTTCTGCCGTCGACCTTCGGGGGCACGGCTCGCTTCAACGTCGCCAACGCCATGGCCGCTGCCGGGGCCGCGTTCGCCGCCGGAGCCGGTCTGCACGAGATCCGCCAGGGCCTGCGCACCTTCACCACGAGCTACTACCTGTCCCCCGGCCGGATGAACCTGGTCAGCGTGAACAACGTCGACGTGTTCGTCGACTACTGCCACAACGCTCCCGCCATGAAGGTTCTCGGCGACTTCGTCGACCGCTACGCCGACCAGCGGGCCGGCCAGTCGGACCTCGGCAAGCTCTCCCGGATCGGCATGGTCTCCACGGCCGGCGACCGGCGCGACGACGACATGCGCGAGCTGGGCGCCGTCGCCGCGCACCACTTCGACGTGGTGGTCGTGCGCGAGGACGAGCGGCTCCGCGGACGCCGGCGCGGCGAGACCGCCGCGTTGATCGCCGAGGGTGCCAAGACGGAGATGGCGCAGGAGGGCGTGCGCTGCCGACAGGTCGAGGTCGTGCTCGACGAGGGCGACGCAGTGCGGCACTGCATGGCGCGCGCGAACCCCGGGGACGTCGTCGTGCTGTGCGTCGACAAGCACGCCGAGGTGCTCGCCGAGCTCGAGCGGCTCACCAGCTCGGCACAGGCCGGCACCCACGCCGACGACCTGGCCGGCGACCCCGACCTCGACCCGGCCGAGCTACGCGTGGAGGCGGAGGCGGCAGGCGACGAGGCCGCCGCCGCAGAGGCGGTCGAGGTGGACACGCCCACGTCCTGAGCGGGCTCACCGGCCCGGGCGGCGCGCCCCGACGGCACCAGTGAGGCGTTGCCGCGCGTGGTGTGACGAGGTGAGGTATGCCGCGTGGTCGCGGCCGTGGCGCCCGTCCCGGTGCAGGGGTGGTGGCCCTGCTACCGCGTCATCCGAGCTACCCACCACCCGACCACCCGCGCAGGTGAGGCTCAGCGCGAACGCAGCTCGGCGGCATACCGGTGCAGGGCTTCGCGGTAGCTCTGGGAGTCCTCGTCGCCCGCGTGGTGCAGCAGCACGTCCACCAGGTCGGCAACCGCCCTGGTGGCGTCGCCGCTGTCCACGCCCGCGAGCGCCCGGAACGCCTCCACGGCGATGCTGCCCGGGCGCTCGGCAGCCAACTCGGTGAGCAGCGAGTAGGCCAGCCCCGCCTGGCCGGTGACGCGCAGGCTGGAGGCCAGCTGGATCCGCGCGCGGTGTCGGTGCGGCTCGCGCAGGCCGGCGGCGAGCGACTCGCGGTAGAGCGCGATCGCCTCCTGCTCCCGGCCGGCAGCGTCGAGCGCGCTCGCGTGCTCGTAGACGAGCCGGGCATCACCGGGGTGCTGCTCGCGCAGCTCGGCGGCGGCCTCGACGCGGGCCCGGTCGTCCGCGAGGTCCCACAGCTCGGCGATGGCCGGCTCGAGCTCGTGCTCGCCCCGGGCGGCCACGACCTTGCGCCGCACGTCCTCGGGGGTGTCCGCCGTCGCGCCCTGCTCGGCCAGCCAGGCGGCCACCTGGCTGCGCTCGGCGTGGCACATCAGCGCGACCACGTCGCCGTCGGCAGCCGACGGCACCAGGGCCTGCAGGCCGGCAAGCTCGGTCTCGTGGGAGTCGATGTCGGCCACGCCCGCCCTGGCCAGGCCCACCCGCAGGTGTCCCTCGAGGTCGGCCATGGTCCGGCCGCGCAGGTAGTGCGCCTTGTGCGCCGCCACGACGTGGTCCGCGCGCAACCCCGCGATCTCGCCGATCGCCTCGAGCAGGTCGTCGGTGCGGTCGCCGGCCAGCCCGAGCCCGAGGTGGACCCGGCCTCCCGGCGCGACCAGGCCGTGCGCGACGTCCAGGAGGGCGTCGAGACCGGCCTCGTTGTGCGCGAGGTCGACGATGACGGTGATCGCCGAGCCGTCCTCGCGGGCCAAGGTGTAGGTGTTCATCCGCCCCGGGTTGAGCCGGTCGTCGGGGGCGAAGGTCCGCAGCCCCTGGACCACGGACTCACGGGGCAGGCCCAGACCGAGGGCCGCGGCCGTGGCGGCGAGCGCGTTGGCGATGTTGTGCTTCGACAGGCCCGACAGCGTCGCCGGGACGTCGAGGATGCTGACCAGCCGGTCGGGGTCCCTGCCCCCCTCCAGGACCGTGACGTCACCGTCGAGGACCGTGATGGCCCGACCGCCCTGGTCGATCGCCTCACGCAGCGCGGGTGCATCAGAGCGGATCGCGAACGCCCACGGCCTGGCCTTGACGCCCGCTCGCATCGCCCAGACCCGGGGGTCCTCGCCGTTGAGCACCACCCACCCACCGGGACGCGTTGCCTTGGTGACGATGGCCTTGACCTCGGCGAGCTGGTCGACGGTGTCGATGCCCTGCTGGCCGAGGTGGTCGGCCGAGACGTTGGTGACGACGCTGACGTCGTTGGCGGAGACGCCCATGCCCCGCAGCAGCATCCCGCCACGCGCGGTCTCGAGGATGCCCAGCTCGACGCCGGGTGCGCCGAGGACGGCGCGGGCCCCTGCCGGACCGGAGTAGTCGCCGGGCTCGACCACCTCGCCCTGCACCACGACGCCGTCGGTGGACGACCACGCGGTGCGCCGGCCGGCGGTCATGCCGATGTGGCCGAGGAGGCGGGTGGTGGTCGTCTTGCCGTTCGTCCCGGTGACGGAGGCGACCGGGATGGTGGGGTTGAGCACGTTCGGGCGCTCGCCCGGCTCGCTGCGGCCGACGAGCACCGCCTGCTCCTCGACGACGTCGCCGCCCACGAGCCAGGCCTGCAGGACCGGCCCGACTTCGTGGCCGAGGGCGCGGGCGCGACCTCGACGGCGCCAGACGAACGCGACGACAACGGTCTGTGGTGTGCTTCCCGGGCGGGTCCGGACGCCGAGCCGGGTGGTGCCGGAGGCAGCGGCCAGGCGGCGCACCGCGCGTTCGACGACCCGCATGGTGAAGCGCTGGCGTTGCTCCGTGCCGGGCGCGCCCACCCGGGACGAGCGCAGCCCGATACGCGAGGCCAGGTCCACCAGCACGGCCTCGTCAGCAGCGAGGTAGCCGGGCAGCTCGAGGGTGACCTTGATGGCGGGCTTGGCGAAGTAGAGGTTGGGGCCCTCGAGGACTCGGACCTCCGTGATCTCGACCGATGGGCCGGACGACCGGGAGCGACCGGACGTGCCGGGCACTACTGGCCCATGGCGTGCACACCGCCGTCGACGTGCACGATCTCGCCCGTCGTCGCGGGGAACCAGTCGGACAGCAGGGCAGCACAGGCCTTTGCCGCCGGCACGGCGTCGTTGACGTCCCAGCCGAGCGGTGCCCGCGTGTTCCAGGTGTCCTCGAACGCCTGGAAGCCCGGGATCGACTTCGCCGCGGTGGTGCGGATCGGGCCGGCGGACACCAGGTTGCAGCGGATTCCCTTGGGACCCAGGTCGCGGGCGAGGTAGCGGTTCGTGGACTCGAACGCCGCCTTGGCAACGCCCATCCAGTCGTAGACCGGCCAGGCGAACTTCGCGTCGAAGGTCAGCCCCACGACGCTGCCGCCCCCGGTCATGAGCGGCAGCGCAGCTGCGGCCAGCGACTTGAGCGAGTAGGCCGAGGCGTGCATCGCCGTGGAGACGTCCTCGAACGTGCCCTCCATGAAGTTGAACGCGCCCTGCGGGGCGAACCCGATGGAGTGCAGCACGCCGTCGAGCTGGTCGACGTGCTCGCCGAGCCGCTCGGCGAGGGAGTCGAGGTGGGACTGGTCGGTGACGTCGAGCTCCACGACCGGCGGGGTGCTGGGCAGCCGCTTGGCGATGGTCTGGGTGATCCGGAAGGTCCGGCCGAACGAGGTCAGCACGACCTGCGCGCCCTGCTCCTGCGCGATCTTCGCGACGTGGAAGGCGATCGAGGAGTCCATCAGCACCCCGGTGATCAGCAGCTTCTTGCCCTCGAGCAGCATGTGGGTCCCTTTCGTCCGTGGGTGGTTCAGTGGGCCTGTGGTGGTCAGTGGCCCATGCCGAGGCCGCCGTCGACGGGGATCACCGCGCCGGTGATGTATGCCGCGTCGTCCGAGGCGAGGAAGCGCACCGCGGCGGCGACCTCCTCGGGCTGCCCGAACCGGCCGGCAGGGATGCTCGCGAGGTAGGCCTTCTGGCGGTCCTCGGGGAGCGCCGCGGTCATGTCCGTCTCGATGAACCCGGGCGCGACGACGTTGGCGGTGATGTTGCGGCTGCCCAACTCGCGTGACACCGAGCGGGCGAGCCCGACGAGGGCCGACTTGCTCGCCGCGTAGTTGGCCTGGCCCGGTGAGCCGTAGAGGCCGACGACGCTGGAGATGAAGATGACCCGACCGCGCTTGAGCCGGATCATCCCCTTGACCGCGCGCCGGGCGCACCGGAACGCGCCACCCAGGTTGGTGTCGACGACCGTGTCGTACTCCTCGTCGCTCATCCGCATGAGCAGCTGGTCCCTGGTGACCCCGGCGTTCGCGACGAGCACCTCGACGGGCCCACCGAGCAGCTCCTCCGCGGCCGTGAAGGCGGCGTCGACGGACGCGGTGTCGGTGACCTCGCAGGTCACCCCCTGCAGGCCCTCCGGGGGCTCCCCTGACCGGTGCGTGATGACGACCTGGTGTCCCGCGTCAGCGAGGCCGCGCGCGATGGCCAGGCCGATGCCGCGGTTGCCGCCGGTGACCAGCACGTTGCGGCCTGCCATCGATGTCCTCCCGGGGTTGCGGTCATGGGTGGGTGCCGGGGACAGCACCCTGGCGCGACCCTACCGACTACCCATCGGTACCCGGCACCCGGAACCGACTTATGGTTGAGGGGTGCCGCACCTCCACCGCAGCCACCACCGCGAGCCGGTGCAGTCGGTGACGACGGCACCGGAGTCGCTGGCGCAGGACCAGGCGCACCGCATCCACCGCTACCTGCTGACCATGGGGATCCGCACCGCCTGCTTCGTGGGCGCCGTCATCGCCGGCATGGTGGGCGCGCCGGCGTGGGTGTGGGGGTCGATGGCGGTCCTTGCCCTCGTGCTGCCCTACATCGCGGTGGTGTTCGCCAACGCGGTGTCGGCCGGCTACGAGGAGGAGGTCCTGCCTCCGGTGCAGCCCGGTGACGACGACCAGGAGCAGCTCGAGCGGTGAGCCCCGACCTGGTCTGCAGTGCCAAGGGCTGCCGGCGTCCAGCCGTGTGGGCCCACCTGTGGAACAACCCCAAGCTGCACACCCCCGAGCGCCGCAAGGTGTGGCTCGCGTGCGACGAGCACCGCGCCAGCCTGGGTGAGTTCCTGTCGCTGCGCGGGTTCCTCAAGGACACCGTGCCGGCATCGCAGGTCCCGCCGACCGCGGGGTGAGGCGAGGCGTGCCGCGTGGG
>DASUKI010000019.1:0-3780 GCA_036278855.1 Pedococcus sp. | reverse complement strand
GCGTCGTTGAGGCTCCTGCCCCGCATGTAGGCCAGGGGGGCGACCTCGATGGTGCCGGCCGCCATGAGGCGCGGGATCGACTCCGGGTCCACCATGTCGTGCAGCGCGTCGTAGAGCGGACGCAGGTAGGGGTCGATCTTGTCGTTGAGGGTGCCCGGCAGGAAGCCCAGCCGCTCCCCCGCCTCGACCGCGGGCCGGGTCAGGATGATCCGATTGACCTGCTTGGCCTGCAACGCCGCGACGGCCTTCGCCATCGCGAGGTAGGTCTTGCCGGTGCCGGCCGGTCCGATCCCGAAGACGATGGTGTGCTTGTCGATCGCGTCGACGTAGTGCTTCTGGTTCAGCGTCTTCGGCCGGATGGTGCGCCCACGGTTGGACACGATGTTCATGGTCAGCACGTCGGCCGGGCGCTCCGCCGTCTGCGAGCGCAGCATGCCTATCGAGCGCTCGACGGCGTCACGGTTCAGTGGCTGGCCACCGTCGATGACCAGCAGCAGCTCGTCGATGAGGCGCTCCGCGAGGGCCACCTCGGCCGATGGCCCCGACAGGTGGAACTCGTTGCCGCGCACATGGATGCCGAGCTTGGGAAAGCTGCGTTCCATGGTCCGCAGCAGCTCGTCCCGCGGCCCGAGCAGCGTGACCATCTGGACCTCGGCGGGGATCACGACGGTGTGGGACGGGACAGGTGCGGCCTCCGGCGCGCCCCCCGCCTGATGATCGGCTTCAGTCATGGTGCGCCCAGTCTACGGTGCCGCTCAGCCGGGCGGCCACGTCATTGCCCGCCCCCCGAGCAGGTGCACGTGGGCGTGGAAGACGCTCTGCTGGGCGTCACTGCCGGTGTTGAAGACGGTGCGGTAGCCACCTTGCGCCACGCCCTCCGCGCGGGCCACAGCCGCGACGGCGTCCACCACCTGCGCCACCTCCTCCGGCGCCTCCTGGGCGAGCGCCGCCACGTCCGGCACGTGCCGGCGTGGGATCACCAGCACGTGGGTGGGCGCCTGCGGCTCGAGGTCGCGGAACGCGACCGTGGTATCGGTCTCGTGCACGATCGTCGCCGGGATCTGCCCCGCCACGATCTTGCAGAACAGGCAGTCCGGGTCGGTGCGGGCTTCGCTCATGGCATGAGCGTATCGGCGCAAGTAATCCACCCAAATGGACTGAGACTGGCCTCGAGACCTGCATCCTCGAGGCCAGTCTCAGTCCATTTGGGTGGAAAACCTGCGTCTTGGGTGGGAAACCTGCGCCCGGCGCGTCAACCCCACGGCGGGGCTGCGCGTCGATGAGGCGTGAGACTGTTGGGCGTGGTGGAGCGTGACAGGGACCGGACCGGGTCGGACGCCGACGCGGCCGTCACCGACCTGTACGCCGCGCACTGGACCGGCCTGGTCCGCCTCGCGTGGCTGCTGCTCCGGGACGACCAGGGCGCCGAGGAGGTCGTCCAGGACGCCTTCATCGCCACCCACCGGCACTGGGCGACGCTACGCGACGAAGCCAGCGCCGCGGCATACCTGCGTCGGGCGGTGGTGAACGGCGCCCGCTCCGCGCTGCGCCACCGGGGCGTCGAACAGCGCTACACCGACCGGGAGAAGCGCGAGCCGACCGCCCTCGGCAGCCGGTTCGAGGACAGCGCCGAAGCCCGCGTCCTCGACCACGAGACCACCACGACGATGATCGGGGCGCTGGGCCGTCTGCCCCAGCGCCAGCGAGAGGTGCTGACCATGCGCTACTACCTCGACCTCAGCGAGGCCGAGATCGCCGACGCGCTCGGCATCTCGGCGGGCTCGGTCAAGGCCCACGCCCATCGCGGCCTCGCGTCCCTGCGCGACCGGATGGAGGCGGCATCATGAGCGACCGCAACGAGTTCCTGCACCCTGACTTCGAGCCGGGCGAGTTCGACCGCGTGGAGCGCGACCTCCGCCAGGCACTGGCCACGGACGTGCGCCGCATCCAGCCGCCGGATCGGCTCGACGCCATCCTCGGGGCCGCGCACGAGGCGGGCCCGGCCACGGGCGGCGCAGGACACGGCACGCGTCGCTGGCTGGTGCCGGTGGCAGCGGCTGCCGCTGTGGCTGCGGTGATCGGCGGCGTGTGGGCCGCCAACCAAGGCGACAACGGGCAGCAGACGACCCCACCCATGACCAACTCTGCGACGAGCGCCCCCTCGACCCCGACCCCCACCAGCTCGAGCCCCAGCACGTCGAGCAGCAGCACGACCAGCGGACCCGCGCAGACCGTGCAGGTCACGCTGCCCGTGTACTTCGTCGGGCCGATCGGGGACAGCAAGCCGACCTACAAGCTGTTCCGGGAGTTCGTGCGAGGTGACGTGGGCGGCGACACCGCCGCGCAGAAGGCCAAGGCGGCGCTCGTCCTGGCCATCAACGCCCAGCCCTACTCCAACACCGACGGCTACCTCCAGCCGTGGTCCGGCCAGACGATCGGCGACGTGCAGGTCACGCCGCAGCTCATCACGGTCGACCTCGCCAACGCGGGGAACCCGGACGCCGCCCAGACCCAGGAGGTCCGCCGGCTCGCGGTGCAGGAGCTGGTCTGGACGGCGACAGCCGCCGTGCAGCAGACCGTCCCCGTGCGCTTCACGGTGGATGGCGCCTCGGCCAAGCTGTTCGGGTCGATCTCGACCGACCAGGCGTTCACGCGGCCGTCGTCGAGCGAGTCGTGGCGCGACCTGGCCCCCATCTGGGTCGACTCCCCCACCCGCGACCAGGTCCTGCCGGCGGGCAAGCCGGTCACCGTCAAGGGTCAGGCCACCGTGTTCGAGGCGAGCCTGGCCTGGGACCTCAAGCGGGGCACCGCGACGGTCAAGGACGGCCACACGACAGCCAGCATCGGCGCCCCCGACCGCGGCCAGTACTCCATCGAGGTCGGCACCCTGCAGCCCGGCACCTACACGATCCACGTGTGGGAGCCGAGCGCCAAGGACGGCTCTGTGGCCGCGGAGCGGTCGGTCACCTTCTCGGTGAAGTAGTCAGCGCCACCGGCTGGCTGCGCTCAGCACCGCGAGCGCGGCCGGCCCGGCGCTGGACGACCGGAGCACGGTGTCGCCGAGCCGGACCGTCCTCGCACCCGCCGCCTCGAGTGCGGCGATCTCGTCGGGGGTGATGCCGCCCTCCGGACCGACGACGACGACCACGTCGCCGCGGTCCGGGAGTGGTTGTCGCGCAAGGCTTTCCGTTGCCTCTTCATGCAGGACGTATGCCGCCGCGGAGCCCGCTACGCGCGCCACCAGGCTCTTGGTGGTGGCGAGCTCACCGACCACCGGCACCCTCGCCCGGCGCGACTGCTTGCTGGCAGATACGACGGCTGACTCCCACTTGCGGCGGGCCTTCTCGCCGCGCTCGCCTCGCCACTGGACGATGCTGCGGGCGGCCTGCCAGGGCACCACCTCGTCGACGCCGTACTCGGTCGCCGCCTCCACGGCCTGGTCGTCGCGCTCCCCCTTGGCCAGTGCCTGCACGAGGACGAACCGCGGTTCGGGCTGAGCCACTCGGCAGACCTCGAGGACCCGCAGGGCGAGCTCAGCCTTCCCGGTGGTCACGACCTCGCAGGTGAGCCGCAGCCCCGCACCGTCGGCGAGCATCACCTGCTCCCCCGGTGCAATGCGCCGCACCGCCGCCGCATGGTGTCCCTCGTCCCCGTCGAGGACGACGTCGCTGCCCTCTCGCGCGTCTGCGACCCGCGCCGGGTCGACGAGGAACAGCGGCAGGGTCACCGCGTGCTACTTGGCCTTGAAGGCGTCGCGCAGCTTGCCGAGCAGGCCGGGGT
>DASUKI010000018.1:0-9184 GCA_036278855.1 Pedococcus sp. | reverse complement strand
GTCGGGGGCGCTCATCCGCTCCTGGATCGCCTTCTTGCGCAGGATCGCGATGCGGGTCTCGAGGTCGGGCGGCTGCACGTCGGTGAGCAGCCCCCACTCGAACCGGCTGCGCATCCGCTCCTCGAAGCCGGAGAGCAGCTTGGGTGGCAGGTCGGAGGTGATGACCACCTGCTTGTTCGCGTTGTGCAGCGTGTTGAAGGTGTGGAAGAACTCCTCCTGGGTCTGCACCTTGCCCTGCAGGAACTGGATGTCGTCGATGAGCAGCACGTCGATGTCGCGGTAGCGCTTCTGGAACGCGCTCGCCTTGTCGTCGCGGATGCTGTTGATGAAGTCGTTGGTGAACTCCTCGGAGTTCACGTAGCGCACCTTGACGTGCGGGAACAGGTTGAGCGCGTAGTGGCCGATCGCGTGGAGCAGGTGCGTCTTTCCCAGACCGGACTCGCCGTAGACGAACAGGGGGTTGTACGCCTTGGCCGGCGCCTCCGCGACCGCGACGGCCGCCGCGTGCGCGAACCGGTTGCTCGCGCCGATGACGAAGGTGTCGAAGGTGTACTTCGGGTTCAGCCGGGTGGCCGAGTCCTCGCTCGCGGTCGCCGTGAAACCCTCGTCGCGGGGCCGGCGCTGGGCCTCGTCCACGACCGGAGGGGCGAGCGGCACCACGTTGTCGGCGACATCGGAACCATCGACACCAGCGAGCTCATCGTGCTCGCTGCTGCCGGTGGCAGCGTTCTCGAGCCCGGTGGTGTCGAGGTGGTGGAGCTCGTCGAGCGAGGAGTCGACGAGCACTGCGAGCTGGACCGGCTCGCCGAGCTGGGAGGACAGCGCCTGGGTGACCTCCTCGCGCATGCGGGTCTCGACGACGGTCTTGGTGTAGTCGTTGGGCACCTTGACCAGCGCCGTGCCGTCCAGCAGACCCGAGAAGCGGGCCAGGGTGAGGAAGGACCGTTCCCGGATGGGCAGGCCGTCGGCGTCCAGCGAGCTGATCGTGTTCTGCCAGATCTGACTGAAGTCCAGATCCGCGTCGCTCACTGGTTCCCCATCCCTCTCGACGGTGGTTTGTCGCACTGCTCTGCCGCAGGCTCATCGTGCCTGTCCACACACTTGTCCACAACCTGTGGGTGGCGGAGAGAGACGAGGACGGACGCTAACAACGACCAGATCCAGCGGCAACCCAATCCCGGGAATTTCCCCGCGGATGACCAAAATATCCCCCTGCGTCCCGCGTGTCGTGCGGGACGCGCCGGGCCGAAGTGCGATAGAGGGCGCCCGCCCCTTCTCGTATGCCGGGTGGTCACCGCTGGTTTGACCCTGCCGCGTGCGCTCGCGTACCGTTTGACCCGGCCTGTCGGCCGTTTTCGCATGCCCGTGACGCTGCTCCTCGAGGGTTCTCGAGCCCTGGATGGTGGCGCGGACCTCTGTTGGACGGCTCAGGCGATTGCGGTCCGAACCGGGCCGCCACCAGCACTCATCAGGTCCCCCGGGGCCTGACCAGTTACGGAGATCATCGTGAGCAAGCGCACCTTCCAGCCGAACAACCGCCGGCGGGCCAAGACCCATGGCTTCCGCCTGCGGATGCGCACCCGCGCCGGCCGCGCCATCCTGTCGGCTCGGCGCCGCAAGGGCCGCTCCGAGCTCTCCGCCTGAGGCTCCTCCCGTGCTGCCCGCCGGGCACCGGCTGCGCAGCAGCGGTGACTTCTCGGCGGCCTTGAGGGGAGCAGGCTCGGCCCGGGCCGGGTCCGCGCTGATCGTGGTCCACGCCAACACCGCCGACGCGCGGGCAGGACAGCTGCCGCGCGTCGGCTTCGTGGTGTCCAAGGCGGTCGGTGGCGCCGTGGTCCGCAACCGGGTCAAGCGCCGGCTGCGGGCGCAAATGGCGACCAGGGTGGACCGGATCCCTGCCGGAACCGATGTCGTGGTTCGCGCGAATCCCATTGCGGCACAAGCGATTTCGGCGGACCTCGGGCGTGAGCTCGACCGCCTGCTCGGCAGGGTGCTGAGCCAGCGCGACGGGCCCGGGACGTGAGGTCGCTGCAGCGGCTGGTGGCCGCACCGATCATCGGGGCGATCGTGCTCTACCAGCGGTTCGTGTCCCCGATGCGCCCACCCACGTGCCGCTACTACCCCTCCTGCTCGCAGTACGCGCTCACCGCGATCCAGCGCTTCGGCCCGGTCCCGGGAACCTGGCTGGCCCTCAAGCGGTTGGTCAGGTGCCATCCATGGACGCCCGGCGGGGTCGACCACGTGCCGCAGACCTACCCCCGGCGCCACGGCGCACCACCTGCCCCAGCCCCGCACTAGCGGCGGGGCTCCAGAACTGCCGGCCCCACGGCATACCCGCTGCACTCGGCGGGCCAGCGGGCCGGAACCCAGCGGCCGGCCCTGAGCCTGCCACCGACCGACAGGACAGCATGAGTCTCTACGAAAAAGTGATCTACCCGTTCGAGTGGATCGTGTCCTGGATCCTGTGGGGCTGGCACAGCCTGTTCACGGCCATCGGGCTGCCTTCCGCCTCCGGCATCGCGTGGGTGCTGTCCATCATCGGGCTCGTGGTGGTCATGCGGGCGGCCATGATCCCGCTGTTCGTCCGGCAGATCCACGCCTCGCGGCGGATGCAGCTCATCCAGCCGGAGATGCAGAAGATCCAGGCCAAGTACAAGGGCAAGTCGGACCCCGAGTCACGCCAGGCCATGACCTCCGAGACGATGGACCTGTACAAGCGGACCGGGACGAACCCGTTCAGCTCGTGCATGCCGATCCTGCTGCAGTCACCGTTCTTCTTCGGGCTGTTTCGCGTGCTCAACGGCCTCAAGGACATCGCCGCGGGCAAGAAGGAGGCCATCGGCCCGATCACCAAGCAGCTGGCCGGCCAGGCCGAGCAGTCGACCCTGTTCGGGGCGCAGCTGTCCGACAGGTTCATCGGGGCGGACAACCTCACGGTGCAGATCGTCACCGTGGTGCTCATCATCCTGATGTCGGTGACGACGTTCACCACCCAGCACCAGCTGATGCGCAAGAACATGCCGGCCTCGGCGCTGGACAACCCGTTCGCCAAGCAGCAGAAGCTGCTGCTCTACCTCATGCCACTCTTCTTCGCCATCTCCGGCGTCAACTTCCCCATCGGTGTGCTGCTCTACTGGCTGACGACGAACGTCTGGTCGATGTGCCAGCAGTTCTACGTGATCCGGAAGATGCCGGCGCCCGGGTCGGCCGCAGAGAGGGCCATGCAGGAGCGCCACCGTCGGGCCGGCAGGGAGGTCAAGGAGTTCACGGTCAAAGGTCTCGACCGAGGCGAGCCGGAGCCGGATCAGCCGAAGCCGACCGGTGGCCAGCGCCAGCAGCCCTCGCGCAAGAAGAAGAAGGGCAAGGGTGGGACCAAGCCCGAGCAGAAGCCCCAGACCGACAACTGAGAGTTGGACCCGATGACGGAACAGAAGGAGACCCTCGTGGACGAGCCGGTTTCACGTGAAACGACTGGCGGTGACGCCGAGCTGAGCGCGGTCGAGCGGGCTGCAGCGGCCAGCCCCGAGACCAGTGCCCAGGACGCGACCGAGGCGGAGGTGGCCGACGGGGCCGACGCTACCGACGCCGGCGCGACGCCGACCCGGAGGCGGCGAGCGAACGTGGCGGACCTCGAGCGCGAGGGTGAGGTGGCGGCGGACTTCCTCGAGACGCTGCTGGACATCGCCGACCTCGACGGCGACATCGACGTGGACGTCGACGGCGACCGCGCCGCGATCTCGATCGTCGACTCTGACGAGGGTCGGGTGCCGCGGCGACTCGTCGGCACCGACGCCAAGGTCCTCGAGGCGCTGCAGGAGCTGACCCGGCTGGCCGTGCAGTCGGCGACCGGGGAGCGCAGCCGGCTCATGCTCGACGTTGCTGGGCACCGGGCGGACCGACGGGCGGAGCTCGAGACGATCGCCCATGACGCCATCGAGAAGGTCAAGGCGCACGACGAGGCGGTGTCGCTGGAGCCGATGAGCGCCTTCGAGCGCAAGGTGGTGCACGACGCGGTCCTCGAGGCGGGACTGGTTTCCGAGTCCGACGGCGTCGAGCCCCGCCGGTTCGTGGTGGTACGGCCGGCATGAACTCGCTGCCGTTTCACGTGAAACCACGCGGATGAGCATGAGCGCTGACGGGCGCGGCACCGGTGAGACCGGGGCCGCGCCCGCCCCGTTTCCCCAGGCTGCACCGCCACCGCCCGCTGGGGCGGAGGGAGTCCTTGGTGACCGGCTGGGGGTCGCCGAGCGCTTTGCTGGCCTGCTGAGCGACACGGGTGTCTCGCACGGACTGGTCGGCCCCCGTGAGGTGCCGATCGTGTGGGAGCGCCACATCCTCAACTGTGCGGTGGCGCACGAAGCCTTCCCCGAAGGCGCGCAACTCGTCGACGTCGGCTCAGGCGCCGGCCTCCCGGGAGTGGCACTGGCCATCGCCCGCCCGGACCTCCACGTGCACCTGGTCGAGCCCATGCTGCGCCGGACCACCTGGCTGAGTGCCACCATCGACGAGCTCGGCCTGACGAACTGCACGGTGCACCGCGGGCGTGCCGAGGACTTCCACGGCGTGCTCACCCTGCCCTTCGCCACAGCCAGGGCGGTGGCCCGGATCGACAAGCTGGCGAGCTGGACGTTTCCGTTGCTGCGCGACGGCGGGACGTTGGTTGCGCTCAAGGGGGGACGGGTCGAGGAGGAGCTCACCGCGCAGGAGGTGGTACTGCGACGGCTCGGGATGACGTCCTCGGCGATTCACAGGTACGGGGAGGGCGTGCTGGACGTACCGACCGTGACCCTCGAGCTCACCGTCGGGCCCAGGGCCACACCGCCCGCGCGACCTCGCCGTGACGGTCGCGGGACGAAGCCCAAGCGAGGCGCAAATCGCCGTTGACCCTCCCGCGTTCCGGACTGTCGCGCCCGTACGGTTGGATGATGGCCATGGCGGATGAGGTGAGGGCGTGAGTCCGGAGGCGCTGCGGGTGGACCGTGGTCTGGGGTGGCCAGCCCTGCAGGGCGAAGTGACCGGTCCGCTCGGCTGGCCGGGTGGCGACGCGCACCGCCCCACCGACGGCGACCACACCCGCGTGGAAGGTCAGGTTTCACGTGAAACCGGCGGTGAGCCCAACCCGGTGGATGGTGTCGACACCGCGGCCGCCGTTCCGGACGCGGTCGACGCGGCGACGGCGGAGGACGCGCTGGCCTCCCTCGTTTCACGTGAAACCGAGCGCGACGAGTTCGCGGGATCGCTGCCGGACGGCGACGACGACACCCCGCTCGCTCGTGCGGTGGCCGACGACGCCCGCAAGCGGATCGCCCTGACTGGTCGCGTGTTCCCCAAGCCGGCGGAGACGCGGGTCCTCACCATCGCCAACCAGAAGGGTGGGGTCGGCAAGACGACCACCACCGTCAACGTGGCGGCGGGACTGGCCCAGGCGGGCCTGACTGTCCTGGTCATCGACATCGACCCGCAGGGCAATGCGAGCACCGCATTGGGCGTCGAGCACCACTCGGAGGTCACCAGCATCTACGACGTCCTCGTCGACGGTGTCGCGATCGCGGACGTCGTCCAGGAGTGCCCGGACATCCCCGGGTTGTGGTGCGCCCCGGCGACCATCGACCTCGCCGGCGCCGAGATCGAGCTGGTGTCGCTCGTCGCTCGCGAAACCCGGCTCAAGAAGGCGATCGACGCCTACCTCGACACGGTTGGTGACCAGGGCGGGGCGGTCCCCGACTACGTGCTGATCGACTGCCCGCCAAGTCTGGGCCTGCTGACGATCAATGCGTTCGTCGCGGCGCGTGAGGTGTTCATCCCCATCCAGTGCGAGTACTACGCACTGGAAGGCCTGTCCCAGCTGTTGAAGAACATCGAGCTGGTCCGCAGCCACCTCAACCCGAGCCTGCACCTGTCGACCATCCTGCTGACCATGTACGACGGCCGGACGCGGCTGTCGGCGCAGGTGGCCGAGGAGGTGCGCGCGCACTTCCCCGATCAGGTGCTGCGCACCTCGGTGCCCCGCTCGGTGCGGATCTCCGAGGCACCCAGCCACGGCCAGACCGTGATGACCTACGACCCCAACTCCAGTGGCGCCCTGTCCTACCTCGGTGCCGCGTCCGAGCTCGCCGATCGCGGCGCAGCGCCTGCACCCGCGCAGAACTGAAGGAGCACCACATGAGCGAGAAGCGCCGTGCACTCGGCCGGGGCCTGGGCGCCCTCATCCCCACTGCGCCGGTGGCGCCCAACGGCAGCCGTCCCGTCGACGTGTTCTTCCCGGACCAGCGACCCGTCGGGGAGCAGGACGACCGTGTCGCGGAGCCGAACGGCTCTCGTGACAACCAGACCTCGTCGCACGGCGAGGTCAACGGTGCTGGCGTCCACAGCGATGGGGTCGACGGTGACGGGGTCCATGGCGCGGACAGCACCTCCGACACCCCCGAGCGCGGGGCGGGGCTCGCGCCCGTGCCGGGCGCGTCCTACGGCGAGATCCCGATCGGGGCAATCCGCCCGAACCCGCGCCAGCCGCGCACGGTGTTCGACGACGACGAGCTCGCCGAGCTGGTGCACTCGATCCGCGAGATCGGCGTCCTCCAGCCGGTGGTCGTGCGACCCATCCCCGCAGGTCAGGCCGTCGATGCCGACGGGGACGGGCGGCAGGAGGGTGAGCAGCCGGCATACGAGCTGATCATGGGTGAACGCCGCTGGCGCGCGTCCAAGGAGGCCGGCAAGGCGACCATTCCGGCCATCGTCAAGGAGACCGAGGACGACGACCTCCTGCGCGACGCGCTGCTGGAGAACCTGCACCGCAGCCAGCTCAACGCCCTCGAGGAGGCGGCCGCCTACCAGCAGCTGCTCGAGGACTTCGGGTGCACCCACGACGAGCTGGCGGGCAGGATCGGCCGCTCACGTCCGCAGATCTCCAACACGTTGCGCCTGCTCAAGCTGCCGCCCCTGGTGGCCCGACGCGTGGCCGCGGGGGTGCTGTCCGCCGGACACGCCCGCGCGCTGCTCGCGCTCGATGACGGCGGGCAGATGGAGCGCCTGGCCCAGCGGATCGTGGCCGAGGGCCTCAGCGTGCGCAACGTCGAAGAGATCGTGGCGGTCGGCGGTGACGACGGATCGGCGACCAAGCCGCGACGTCCGCGGGCGGGGAACCGGCACCCGCAGCTCGACGACCTGGCCGCGAGGCTGTCGGACCGGTTCGACACCCGGGTCAACATCGCGCTCGGGCAGCGCAAGGGCAAGCTGACCGTCGAGTTCGCCTCCGTCGACGACTTGCACCGGATCGTCGACCTGCTCGGGGTGGACCCGCGGGCCTGACGCTTGAAAGCTCGGCGCCCGGGCACTCAACTCAGCACACCTTGGTGAATGCCGGACAGGTTGCAACCTGTCCGGGGTTACGCAACCTCTGCTAGCAAAGGTTAGGTCGGCGGCGGGGCGAGGGCCGCGAAAACCGTTGGGGCAGAACGGGATTCAGGCGTTCGCAGCGAGGTAGGCGCGCAGGTCGCCGAGGCGCAGCACCCCGGTCGTGGCGGTGTCGTCGTCGCCGAGGTAGAGCCGCTGGAGGCTGACCAGGACCGCCTCGGCGAGGGTGTCGCGAAACGCCGGGTCGGCGAGCCGGCTCGCGTCGTCGGCGTGGGACAGGTACCCCGCCTCGAGCCGAACCGTCGGCATCGTCGTCTGCTGCAGCAGCGCCCACGAGCGTCCGTGCGAGCGGCAGTTGGCGAGCCCGGTGCGCGCCACCACCTCGCGCAGCAACAGGTCGGCGAGGTACTCACCCACAGCCGACCAGGCCGTCTCGCGGTCGCGCCCGAAGAAGAAGGTCGCGGCCCCGCTGGCGTCGGATGCGTCGTGGGAGTCGCAGTGCAGGGAGAGCAGCAGGTCGGCACCGGCCGCGTTGGCCAGCGCCGCGCGCTCCTCCTCGCTGGGGTTGGTCGCCTCGGTGCGGGTGAAGAGCACCGAGACCCCGATGGCGGTGAGCCGGCCCTCGATGCGGCGGGCCAGGTCCATCACCACGTCGGCCTCGACCAGTCCGTTGGCGTGGGCGCCCGGGTGGCCGAGCCCGTGGCCCGGGTCGAGCACGACCGTGCGGCCACTGAGGTTGTGCCCGGAACGACGCACCCGCTCCCGCTCGCGGAGCACGGTGAGCGAGCCGCCGGACACCGAGCGGCGCAGGTCCTCGAACGCGCGCAGGGTCTCCGGACCGACGGAGCCGTCGCCCGACAGGCCGTAGGCGCGCTGGAAGGCGCGTACGCCGCGCTCGGTGTTCGGGCCGAACCGGCCGTCCACCCGCCCCGCGGCGAACCCGAGCGTGTTGAGCCGCTCCTGCAGCGCCACGACGTCCTCGCCCTGCTGCAGGTGGCCAGGCGTGTGCAGCAGGATCCGGTCACCGAGCACCCACCGGGCCCCGTCGATCGCGCCGAAGGTCTCGCTGCCCACCACGCCGTCGACGATCAGGCCCTTGCCCTGTTGGAAGGCGCGAACCGCACGTTCGAGGGCGTCGTCGAAGACGTCCGCAACCACACCGGGACCGTTCAGCCCGGCGCGCTCGGGCAGGTGGTGGTCGGTGAGCGCAAGCAGTCGGGCACGCACGTCAGCGACAGCGGGACCGTGGCTGCCCAGCCCGAGCAGGCCGTGCTTGCTGTCCGACACGGGGCCTCCTCCGGCTGGTGCAACAGGGGAAAATGCGGCGTCTGCGCAGGTCAGAGGCCTGTGGGCGCGCAGGACGCTGCGCGGGTAGCGATCCGAGCGTAGGTCACCGGCACGGGATCGACCAACCGGAGGACGCCGGCGTGCTCAGCCGAGGTAGTCGGCGAGCTCGCGGACCAGCTTGGGCTTGGGCATCGCACCCACGAGGGTCTTGACGACCTCGCCGCCGACGTAGACGTTGAGCGTCGGGATGCCGGTGATGCCGTAGCGGCTGGACACCTGGAGGTTCTCGTCGGTGTTGAGCTTGACGACCTCGATCTTGTCCTTGTGCTGCTCGGCCAGCTCCTCGAGGATCGGGGCGACGGCGCGGCACGGGCCGCACCAGGGCGCCCAGAAGTCGACCAGCACGGTCTTGTCGTTCTTCAGGACGTCCGCCTCGAAGGTGGCGTCCGTGGTGTCCTTGATGGCTCCCACTGAGGGGGCTCCTTTCGGTGGTGCGGGTTGGAGTTGTTGCGCCGAGCAGCAGGGCAGGTGCCCAGCCAACCAG
>DASUKI010000017.1:0-6806 GCA_036278855.1 Pedococcus sp. | reverse complement strand
ACGGTGAGGCCGAGACCGGGCCGCTGGCCGGCTCGTGGCGGCTGCCGTACTTCCTCAACCCGCGCCGCGACGGCGCCGTGCTGCCGATCCTGCACCTCAACGGCTACAAGATCGCCGGGCCGACCGTGCTCGGGCGCAGCGACGACGCAGACGTCGAGGCCTACCTGCGCAGCCAGGGCTGGGACCCGGTGACCGTCGCCGGGGACGACCCAGAGCAGGTGTTCCCTGGGCTGCGCTCGGCGGTGGCCCAGGCCCACGGCCGGATCGGGGAGCTGCAGGCGGCCGCGCGCGCGGGCAGCGGGCCGAGCGAGGCCGTGCGCCACCCGTGGCCGGCCATCGTGCTGCGGACCCCGAAGGGCTGGACCGGTCCGGAGGTCGTCGACGGCAGGCAGGTCGAGGGCACCAACCGCGCCCACCAGGTGCCGCTCGCCGGCTTGGCGGACAACCCCGAGCACCTGCGGATGCTCGAGGAGTGGATGCGGTCCTACCGCCCCGAGGAGCTCTTCGACGATGCGGGCCGGCTCGTGCCTGAGCTGCGGGCACTCGCACCGGAGGGCGACCGGCGGATGTCGGCGACGCCGTATGCCAACGGCGGCCGGCTGCGGCAGGGCCTGCCGCTGCCGGAGCTCGGCCGGTACGAGTCACCGGTGACGCCACAGGACCGCGGCAGCACCTGGGTCGAGAACACCAAGCCGTCGGGCGACCTGATGCGCGACCTCTACACGGCGACCACCACGCCCGACGGGGGCGGCACCTTCCGGCTCTTCTGCCCGGACGAGACCGCCAGCAACCGGCTCCAGTCCGTGTTCGAGGTCACCGACCGCTGCCTGATGGGTCCGCTGCTCGCCACCGACGAGGACCTCGGGCCGGACGGGCGGGTCATGGAGGTCCTCAGCGAGCACCTGTGCCAGGGCTGGCTCGAGGGCTACCTGCTCAGCGGCCGGCACGGGGTGTTCGCCACCTACGAGGCGTTCGCCATGGTCTCTGCCTCGATGGCGGTGCAGCACGTCAAGTGGCTGCAGCACGCGCAGGCGCTGCCCTGGCGCGCCCCGGTGTCCTCGCTCAACGTCCTGCTCACCAGCACCTGCTGGCGCAACGACCACAACGGGTTCTCCCACCAGGGGCCGGGGCTGATCGACTGCCTCATCCCCTTGTCACCGGAGGTGGTGCGGGTGTGGCTGCCGCCGGACGCGAACACGACGGTCTCGATCATGGACCACTGCCTGCGCAGCACGAACCACGTCAACCTCGTCGTCGTGGACAAGCAGAAGCACCTGCAGTACCTCAGCCTCGAAGAGGCCAACCGGCACTGTGCAGCGGGTGCCGGCACCTGGGAGTGGGCGGGCACGGCGGGCGCCGACGAGCAGCCGGACATCGTGCTGGCGTGCGCGGGCGACGTCCCCACCCAGGAGGCGCTGGCAGCGGCCGAGCTGCTGCGCGACCACGTGCCCGACCTCAAGGTGCGGTTCGTCAACGTCGTCGACCTGATGGCCCTGCTCCCCGAGAACGACCACCCCCACGGGTTCGCGGACAGCCAGTTCGACGAGCTGTTCACAGCCGACGAGCACGTCGTCTTCGCCTTCCACGGCTACCCGCGGGCGGTGCACCAGCTGATCCACGGTCGCAGCAACCCGGGGCGGTTCCACGTCCGCGGCTTCAACGAGCAGGGCACGACCACCACGCCGTTCGACATGGTGGTGCTCAACCGGATGAGCCGGTTCCACCTCGCCAAGGAGGTGCTGCGGAGGTGCCGTCGGCGGGTGGCCGGCTGGGACGAGCTGGCGCAGCTGTGTGACCGACGGCTCGCCGAGCACGAGGTCTACATCCGCGAGCACCTCGAGGACCTGCCCGACATCGCGACCTGGACGTGGCGCGGAGCCTCCGCCCCGGCCGCAGGCTAGGTTCGCCTCCGTGGGGACGAGCATCTACCTCGCCGGCACCGAGGCCCGGTCCGGCAAGTCGGCGGTCGCCGTCGGCATCCTGGACCAGCTGACCCGCAGGGCGGGGCGCGTCGGGGTGTTCCGACCGATCGTGCGAGCCGGGCAGCCCGACGAGCTGGTCGCGACCCTGCTCGCCCAGCTGCCGGGCGAGCCGGAGCCCGCCAACGCCTGCGGGGTCACCTACGACGACCTCCACGAGAGCCCGGAGCGCGCGATGGGCGTCATCGTGGACCGGTTCCACGAGGTCGCCCGGGACCACGACACCGTCCTCGTCGTCGGCTCCGACTTCACCGACGTCGCCGCACCCACGGAGTTCAGTGTCAACGCCGCGGTTGCGGCGAACCTTGGCGCTCGGATGCTGCTCGTGGTACCCAGTGTCGGCAGGGACCCCGAGGAGGTGGCCACGACCGCCGAGATGGCCGTGGCGGCGGCCCGCACGAGCCACGCCAACGTCATCGGGGTGGTCGCCAACCAGGTCGACCCCGCCCGGCTGGAGGCGACCTCGACCTGCGTTGCGGAGCGGATCACGCCGCTGCCCGTGCACGTGCTGCCCGAGACCCCGTTGCTCCGCGCACCCACGATGCGCGACCTCATGGCGGTCGGCGACGGGACGCTCGTGCACGGGGACCCGGCGTTCCTCGACCGCGAGTGCCTCGGGATGGTCGTGGGTGCCATGACGATGCCCCACGTGCTCGACCGGCTCATCGAGGGCGGGGTCGTCATCGTGCCCGGTGACCGTGACGACGTCGTGCTCGGCACGCTGCTCGCGCACCGCTCAAGCACCTTCCCGTCCCTGTCGGGAATCGTGCTCAACGGCGGGTTCCCGCTGCCCCAGCAGGTCGAGCGGCTCATCGAGGGCCTGGACCTGAAGCTCCCGGTCATCGCGGTCGCCACCGGGACGATGACCACGGCGACGCGGCTCGGGGCGGCCCGTGGCCGGATCACCGTCGACTCGACCCGCAAGATCGACGCCGCGGTGGCCCTGGTCGAGCAGGGTGTCGACGCCGAGGCCCTGCTCGGGCAGCTCGGCGTCCCGGGCGGTGACACCGTGACGCCGCTGATGTTCGAGCACCAGCTCGCCGAGGACGCCCGCGCCAGCGACGCCCACATCGTGCTCCCCGAGGGGACCGAGCCCCGGATCCTGCGCGCGGCGGACGCGGTCCTGGCGCGGGGGCTGGCCCGGCTGACGCTGCTGGGCCGGGAGACAGCGGTCCGCGAGGCAGCCGCCGACCTCGGCCTGGACGTCTCCGGGGCCGACGTGGTCGACCCGCAGACCAGTGAGCTGAGCGAGCGCTTCGCGCAGGAGTACGCGCACCTGCGCGCCCACAAGGGCACCACCCTCGACCAGGCCCGGGACCGCGTGCTCGACCCCTCCTACTTCGGCACGATGATGGTCCACCTCGGGCTGGCCGACGGCATGGTCTCGGGCAGCATCACCACCACGGCCCAGACGATCCGGCCGGCGCTCGAGGTGGTGCGCACCCAGCCCGACGTGTCCGTGGTGAGCAGCGTGTTCCTCATGTGCCTCGCCGACCGGGTGCTGGTCTACGGCGACTGTGCCGTCAACCCCGACCCCACGGCCGAGCAGCTCGCCGACATCGCGATCTCGTCGGCGCGCACGGCGCAGCGCTTCGGCGTCGAGCCCCGGGTGGCGATGCTCTCCTACTCCACGGGTGAGTCGGGGACGGGTACCGACGTCGACAAGGTGCGGGCAGCGACCGCGTTCGTGCGCCAGCGGGCGCCCGAGCTGCTCGTGGAGGGACCGATCCAGTACGACGCGGCGGTGGACCCCGACGTGGCGCGCACCAAGCTCAAGGACAGCGCCGTCGCCGGGCGGGCGACCGTACTGGTGTTCCCGGATCTCAACACTGGCAACAACACCTACAAGGCGGTCCAGCGCAGCGCCTCCGCCGTCGCCATCGGCCCCGTCCTGCAGGGTCTCAACCGCCCGGTCAACGACCTGTCGCGCGGTGCCCTGGTGCGCGACATCGTCAACACCATCGCCATCACCGCGATCCAGGCAGCCGGCTGATGGGCGCAGCACACCCCGTCCTGGTCATCAACGCCGGCTCGTCGTCCCTGAAGTACCAGGTGGTCGACGCGGTGACGGGGGGGACCGCCGCAACCGGGATCGTGGAGCGCATCGGCGGGGCAGGCCACCTGCGGCACACCTCGGCTGGCCGCACGCACGACCGCGACGTGTCCGTCACCGACCACGCCGGCGCCCTCGAGGCCGCCCGGGCGGCGCTGCGCGAGCACGGCCCGGACCTCGACCAGCTCGAGCTGTTCGCGGTGGGGCACCGGGTGGTGCACGGTGGTGCCCGGTTCAGCGCCCCGGTCCTGGTCGACGACCAGGTGCTGCGCGCGGTGCGCGACCTGCGAGCACTCGCGCCGTTGCACAACCCGGCCAACCTCGAGGGCATCCAGACCGCGCTCACGGCGTTCCCCGGGGTGCCGCAGGTGGCGGTGTTCGACACCGCCTTCCACCAGAGCATGCCGCCACGGGCCTACACGTATGCCGTGCCGCGCGACTGGCGCGAGGACCACCGCGTGCGGCGCTACGGGTTCCACGGCACGTCGTTCGCCTACGTGTCCCGGCGGGCCTGCGAGGTGCTGGGCCGCGACGCGGCCCAGACGAACCTGGTCGTGCTCCACCTCGGCAACGGCGCCAGCGCGTGCGCGGTCGAGGCTGGCCGCAGCGTCGACACCTCGATGGGCCTGTCACCACTCGAGGGCCTCGTGATGGGGACCCGCTCCGGGGACGTCGACCCGGCGCTCGGCGCCTACCTGGGCCGGGCCGCGGGACTGGACGCCGCGGCATACGACGAGGCGCTCAACCAGGCGAGCGGGCTCAAGGGCCTCGCCGGAGTGTCCGACCTGCGCGAGATCGTCCACCGCCGGGAGGCCGGCGAGCCCGACGCCACGCTGGCCTTCGACGTGATGACCTACCGGCTGCGCAAGTACGTCGGGGCCTACGCCGCCGCCCTCGGCCGGGTGGAGGCCATCGTCTTCACGGGGGGCATCGGGGAGAACAGCAGCGAGGTGCGTGCTGCCGTGTTGGGCGGCCTCGGCGTGCTCGGTGTCGAGCTCGACGGGCCCGCCAACGCCGGCGGGGAGCCGGAGCGGCTGGTCACGACACCGGGCAGCCGGGTCGCCGGCCTGGTCGTGCCGACCAACGAGGAGCTCGAGATCGCCCGGGCCTGCCTCACTGTCCTGGGCGCCCAGGCCGGCCTCTAGGGTGCTGGCGTGAGCACCCTCTACCGTGGCGGCTTCGTCTACTCACCCGTCGACCCGTTCGCCAACGCGATGGTCGTCGACGAGGCGACGGGCAGCATCGCCTGGATCGGCGGTGACGACGCGGCAGCAGTGCACGCCGACGCGGTCGACGAGGTCGTCGAGCTCGACGGCGCACTCCTCACGCCGGCGTTCGTGGACGCCCACGCCCACATCTCCCAGACCGGGGCGGTCCTCAGGGGCGTCGACCTCACCAGCACCCGCAGCCGCGTGGAGGCGCTGAGCCGCATCGAGGACGGCGCGCGCAGGGGGAGGGGGCGGGCCGTCTACGCGCCCAACTGGGACGAGACCACCTGGGCCGACGCGCAGCTGCTCACGGCCGCCGAGCTGGACCGCGCGACATACGGCGGGGTGGTCTACAGCCCACGCGTCGACGGGCACTCGGCGGTCATCTCCTCGGCCCTGGCCGCCGCCTGCGGCGCGGCGCAGCTTCCCGGCTGGCACGGCGAGGGGCTGGTCTCGCGCGAGGCTCATCACGCGGCCCGCGAGGCGTTCAACGCCGCGGTGACGCCCGCCCAGCGGCGCGAGGACATCGACCTGGCGCTGCGGGCCGCCGCCGCCGGCGGCCTGGGCCTGCTCCACGAGAACGGCGGCCGCACCCTCTCCAGCGTCGACGACTTCGCCGACGTGCTCGCCGCGGGGGAGCGCGGCGACGGGCCGCAGACCATCGGGTACTGGGCGCAGCTGGTCGCCGACGAGCAGGAGGCGCGCGACGTCGCCACCCTGCACCGCGCGCACGGGCTGGCCGGCGACCTCAACATCGACGGCTCGATCGGCTCGCGCACCGCGTCGCTGCGCGAGGACTACGCCGACGCGAGCGGCCAGCGCGGCAACGCGTACCTTTCCGTGGCCCAGGTCCGCGACCACGTGGCGGCCTGCTCCCTGGCCGGCATCCAGGCCGGGTTCCACGTCATCGGCGACGCCGGGGTGGACACCGCGGTGGCGGGCTTCGAGGCCGCCGCCGAGCTCGTGGGCGCGCCGCTGGTGACCCGGGCGCGGCACCGGCTCGAGCACCTAGAGATGGTCTCGCGCGACGGCATCGAGCGGCTGGTCCGGCTCGGGGTCGCGGCCAGCGTGCAGCCCGCCTTCGACGCCCTCTGGGGTGGCGAGCAGGGCATGTATGCCGCCCGGCTGGGTGCCGACCGCGTCCACGGCCGGGGCTCGGGAGACGTCGGCCCGATGAACCCCTTCGCGGCCATGATGGCCGCAGGGATGACCCTGGCGCTCGGTTCCGACTCGCCGGTGACGCCGTTCGCGCCGTGGGAGGCCGTCCGGGCGTGTGTGAACCACCACGACGAGAGCCAGCGGGTCTCGGCGCGCTCGGCGTTCCTCGCGCACACCCGTGGCGGGTGGCGGGCAGCCGGCTTCGACGACCGGGGCTACCTCGACCTCGGGGTGCCGGCGACCTTCGCGGTGTGGTCGGTGGGCGACCTGGTGGTGCAGGCGCCGGACCAGCGGATCCAGACCTGGTCGACCGACCCGCGCTCGGGCACGCCCGGCCTGCCCGATCTGTCGCCCGGCGCGCCCGCCCCGGTGTGCCTGCGGACCTTGGTGCGCGGCCGCACCGTCTTC
>DASUKI010000016.1:0-5177 GCA_036278855.1 Pedococcus sp. | reverse complement strand
ACCGTCGGCCTCGACCGCAACGACCGGGCCGCCGATGCCCTCGCTGTAGACCTCACCCAGGGTGAGCGACCAACGGGCCACGAGGTCGGTGAGCAGGTCGGCCAGCCCGTCGAGGACGGGAGCGGCGTCGGGGTGTCCACGCAGCCGGGTGCGGGCCACGGTGACGACCCGCATCACGTCGTCGCCCATGGTGCGAAAGGGTAGCGGCGAGCCCGCGCCGGGCGGGGGTCCGGCGCCGGTGACAGGATGGGAGCATGGACGTTCAGCAGGTCTCGGTCAGTGATGTTCCCGACGACGCCGTCATGGTCGACGTGCGCGAGCAGGACGAGTGGGACGCAGGGCACGCCCCCGGGGCGGTCCACATCCCGTTGAGCGACCTGCCGTCCCGGCTCGGAGACCTCCCGGACGACTCAGAGACGCTCGCCATCGTCTGCCGCAGCGGAGGCCGCTCGAGTCGTGCCGCGGCGTGGCTGACCCAACAGGGCTTCGACGTCGCGAACGTCGACGGCGGCATGCGGGCCTGGCACGGCGCCGGAAAGCCCCTCGTCGGCCCCGTCAGCCCGCCCAGGGTCAAGTAGGCCCAGCCGTGGCGTGGTTCGGGCGGCGCCGGGACAGGTCGAAACCTGCACCCGAGCCACCCAAGCCCGCGCGGCGCGAGCTGCCGGGCGCGGGCGACGCGCTGGTGAGCGATGGCGCTTCCCTGCAGCCGGTCGTCGACGCCGTTCCGCCACAGGACCGGGCCCGCATCGACGATGCGGTCGCCGTCCTGCAGGCCGACGGCGTGGACCTCGACGACGTGGAGTCGATCGGCGCAGCCCTGGACGCGGCCTACCGCGCCTGGGAGTCGGCTCCGCTGGGCTCGCGCCCGGACCATGCGGCGATCGTGGAGCGCTTCGCCATGGCGATCGGGGCCCACCTCGACCGGCACACCGACCTCGACTGGCAGGTGGTGACCGACGTGTTCGGGACGGACCTGGCCCTGACCGAGGGGTTCAAGGGCACCTTCGTCGTGGTGCCGCACAACCTGGTCGCCGGCCGCTGGATGCGCGGCGAGACCGGCTGGGTGCCCGCCGTGGTCGGGCACCTCGTGCGCCGCCGCACCCGGCGCTGACCACGCAGAAGACGCACCTCTCCCCTGGTGCTCATGTGCGCCGGGTGAAGGTGAGGGACTTGACGCCGCGCGCATCGGTGCTGACGGTGTGGCGGTATCGCGGGTCGTGGGCCCTGCGGTGGTGGTGTCCGCACAAGGGGCGGCCCGGTCTAGATCCGTGCTGCCACCGGTGTGCCAGGGATCTTCGTGGTGCAGCTCGGCCCAGGCGTAGGGCCGGTCGCAGCCCTGCGCGGCGCAGGTGTCGTAGCGGGTGGCGAGGGCGACCCGTTGGTGTTCGGTGAAGAACCGCTCCTGCCGGCCGAGGTCCAGCGGCAGGGATGGTCCGCCCAGCATGGCCGGCACGATCCCGGCGTTGCAGGCCAGTCGCCGGGCTTCGCTGGCGGAGATCGGCTCGCCGGTGTCGGTGGCGGCGACCTTCTGGGCGAGCTGGTCGAGGAGGGTGCGGTGGTCGAGGGTGACGACGATCGTGGCGGCGACCTTGCCGGAGAGTTGGTCGGTGGGCAGGTGCTCGAGGAGCTCGACCAGGGCCCGGCCGTAGCGGTTCGCCCAGTCGCCGGAGTCAGTGAACGAGCGCCACACCTGCTCCTGGACGTCCTCGCGCATCTGGTCGCGCAGGTCGGTGTCGGTGGGCGTGGCGCGGGCGGCCCCGGTCGGGTCGGCCTGACCGGTGTGTGCGCCGCGACCAGCGCCGTCGACCCGGGCCGCCTGCCCTGCGTGCGCCCGACCCGCCTTGGCCTGCTTGGCGGCTTGCTGGGCGAAGCGTCGTGGGGAGGCGATCTGCTGGATCGCCTTGATCAGCACCGAGCCGGCGAAGGTGGGGACGGTGAAGTGGCCGCTGGTGGTGCCGTCACCCTTGTGGTGCCAGGTGAACCGGGCCTTCTCCCACGCGGCGTCCTCCTCGGACTTGGTGCTGCTGTTCTCGTGGGCATCCACCTGCTCGGCAGAGCGCTCGGCGGCGGCCAGGGACCGGCGGGCGACCTTGCGCAGCTGGGCGGGCGTGAGACGTGCCGCCTCTGCCACCAGGTGCGCCTCGACCGCGGACCTCTCCGCGGAGCTCAGGTCCGCCGGGAGCTGCGCGGTCGCGCGCGCGATCACGGCGGCGTGATCCGGCGAGAGGTCCCCGTCGGACAAGGCTTCCCGGGTCGCGTCGAGCTCTTGGTCCAGGGCCTTTGCGAGCTTGACGTCGCGCGCTGCAGTGGCGCCGTCGGTGCGGGAGGCGCCGGTAACCCAGGCCGCCGTCCCCGACGCCCCGGACGACTCCGTCGCCCGACAGCGGTCGGCCTCGGCCAGCACCCCCAACCGGACACCCTGCAACCGGCGGATCACCCGGTCCACCGCACCCAGGGCTGTCTCGGCCGCCTCGGCGCCGACCACGTCGCCACCAACCACCCGGTCCAGCACCGCCTCGATCTCACGCAGCCCCTCGATCGTCCCCAGCGGGACGATCGAGGGAAGCGCAGCTACCGCGGCCATGAGTTCATTCTATCCGAACATATGTTCGGGTATAAGTGGTGCATTGGGAAGATTTCGGGCGTCCGGTCACGTCCGACACCCACCCACGAGCGCGAGGTGACCACGCGGCATACGGCGCCGTGACCTCGCGACACGATCACGGTGTATCGACAAATCTCAGGGATCCGCTAGAAAGCGCCATACGCTGCGATCGTGGACCCCGTACGCAACCCCTACGCACCCGGCGCCGGCCAGCGCCCACCCGAGCTGGCCGGCCGCGACGAGCAGCTCCACGCCTTCGACGTGGTGCTCGAGCGGATCGCCCGTGGTCGGCCCGAGCGCTCCGTCGTCCTCACCGGCCTGCGCGGCGTGGGCAAGACGGTGCTGCTCAACGCCCTGCGCTCAGCAGCGGTCCGAGCACACTGGGGGACCGGCAAGCTCGAAGCCCGGCCGGACCAGAGGCTGCGGCGTCCGCTGTCGGCCGCACTGCACGTGGCGGTGCGCGAGCTGGGCCACCCGGCCCGTGACGAGGTGGACCACGTGCTGGGTGTCATCAAGGCCTTCGCCCAACGCGACGCGGCGCCGGGGACGAAGCTGCGCGAGAAGTGGAACCCGGGCATCGACGCCCCCGCTGTCACCGGCCGGGCCGACTCTGGTGACATCGAGATCGACCTCGTGGAGTTGCTGACCGACGTGGGCGGCCTGGCGGCGGACCTGGGGCGCGGCGTCGCGGTGTTCATCGACGAGCTGCAGGACCTCGGTACCGAGGACGTGTCCGCGATCTGCGCCGCCTGCCACGAGATCTCGCAGTCGGGCCTGCCGGTGATCGTGGTGGGGGCGGGGTTGCCACACCTTCCGGCGGTGCTGTCCGCGTCGAAGTCATACTCGGAGAGGCTGTTCCGCTACCAGCGCATCGACCGGCTCGACCGCGAGGCCGCGGACCTGGCCCTGGTCGCACCGGCTTCGGAGGAGGGCGCCGCGTTCGAGCCGGCCGCCCTGGAGGCGTTGTATGCCGCGACCGCCGGCTATCCGTACTTCGTCCAGGCCTACGGCAAGGTCGCCTGGGACGTCGCCCCGCGCTCGCCCATCACCGCCGAGGACGTGAAGGTTGCGGCACCCGAGGCGGAGGCGGAGCTCGCGGTGGGCTTCTTCGGCTCGCGTTACGAGCGGGCGACACCGGCCGAGCGGGAGTACCTGCGGGCCATGGCCGATGCCGCCCACCGGCAGGTGGAGGACGGAGAGGACGTGGACGAGACCGACTCCGTGCCCACCGCGGCCGTGGCGTCGGCCCTCGACCGCAAGCCCCAGTCCCTCTCTCCCGCAAGGGATGCGCTGCTGAAGAAGGGGCTGATCTACTCAGGGGAGCGTGGTCGGATCGCCTTCACCGTGCCCCACTTCGGCAGGTACCTGCGTACGACCAGCTGACGAGCGGATCTCAGGGGTTTCCGCGCGCCTTCTCAGGGGGTTTCCCCGATGTGGTGCAGCCGTGGACGGCGCGATCGTCGATGGGTGGCCACCTGGCCACTCGACGAAGAACCAACGATCGACAAGGACACGGACATGGCACACTCACCCAGCCTTCGCAAGGCCGCAGCGACGCTCGGCGCGACCGGGCTGGCAGCACTGCTGCTGGCAGCCCCGGCGAGCGCACGTCAAGACCCGGGCACAGGGGGGCCCGACCCGGCACCGGTCACCCGCGTACAGCTCACGCCGCACGTCATCAACGAGGGTGTCCACTACTTCGAGCTCGGTCTCGGAGCCCTGGGCGGAGCCGGGCTGGTCGTGGCTGGCGCGGGAGCGGTCTCGCTGTCGCACCGACGCCACCCGCACCCCGCCTGATCCCGGAGCCAGGGCCGGCGCGCCGCGTGAGTGGGCGCGCCGGCCCTCTTGGCCGGTGCGCGCTCTCGTCCGCCGCAGCGATTGGGGTGTCTGGCCCGATCTGGCGGATTCGCTAGGCGTCGACCGGGCGCCACCCGGGTGGCGGGTCCTCGCCGACCCTGCCGTCGACCGCCTCCCGGATGAGGTCGGCGTGCCCGGTGTGCCGGCCGTACTCCTCGATCAGGTCGAGCAGTAGCCGCCGCAGGTTCGCATGCTGTCCGTGCGCGCTGACGTGCACCTCCTGGCCGAGGCCGCCCGTGGCCAGCGCCGCAGCCACTCTGGCTCGCGACCGGGTGACCGCGTCGTCCCAGAGGGCGTAGAGGGTGGCCGGGTCGTCCGCGTCGGCGGAGGTGAGCTCCCAGTCGGGGTCGTCGTCCCAGCCGTTGTCGTCCCACACCGAGGGCATCGGCTCACCGGTCAGCTTCACATGGGACGTGTAGTCCTCCTGGACGGCCAGGTGCTTGAGCAGCCGTCCGAGCGTCAGCGCGGATGCTCCAAACCGCTGCCCGAGCCCGGTGGCGTCGAGGCCGTCGGCTTTGTAGCGACAGGTCCAGCGCAGCCGGTCCAGGGCGCCGAGCACGTGCTCGGCCTCGGTGCCGGCCAGCGGCGGCTCCCACGGGGTCGCCTCGTCACCGGGGACCGGGTCGGTCATCACGCCTCCTTGGTTGTCGTATGCCGCGTGCTCCCCGACGCATCGAGCCGCGCCTCGAGCGCGTCGAGGTCGCGCTCGGCGAAC
>DASUKI010000015.1:0-4304 GCA_036278855.1 Pedococcus sp. | reverse complement strand
AGCTCCGGCGGCATGTTCAACAACTACGCGATCGTGCAGGGGGTCGACCACATCATCCCGGTCGACGTCTACCTGCCGGGCTGCCCACCGCGCCCCGAGATGCTGCTCAACGCGATCCTCGAGCTGCACGAGCAGATCCAGGGCTCCAAGCTGGGCGTCAACCGCGTCAAGGCCGCACGCGCTGCGGAGGACGCCGCCCTGCGGGCCACGCCCACCCACCAGATGACCGGCCTGCTCGCGCAGGGTGCCGGCAGCTCGACCCAGCTGCCGCTGGCCGGTCACGTCGGCCACGGGCACCAGGACGACGGGCGTGGGCGCGACGTGGCGCGAGGAGGTGTCGCGTGAGCGACGAGAAGGACCCCAAGCAGGCGACGGCCAACAGCGACGTCGACGGCAGCAAGGCCGAGGACGCCGCGAGCGACGCGGCGGCCACGCCGGGCAGCGACGTCAAGGCTGTCGAGCAGCCCGCCGCCGAGGTGGCGGGTGCCACGACGGGCGAGGACCCAGCCAACCTCCCGGCGGCTCCCGGCACCGCGCCCGACCCGGTCGTGGTCGGCGAGCGGCAGGGCATGTTCGGACCATCGGACTCGGGAGACACCTCGGGCTACGGCGGCTTGGTCAAGCCGATCCTGTTCCCGGCCGCCGCGGTCCGTCCCTACGGCGGCTACTTCGACGAGGTCGCCGACAGCCTCGAGCGGGGCCTCGTAGGCCGGAGCGCCTCCTACGCCGAGGCCATCGAGCGGGTCGTCGTCGACCGTGGCGAGATGACCATCTTCGTGCGCCGCGAGCACCTGCCGTCCGTGGCGCGTGCCCTGCGCGACGACCCGGCGTTGCGCTTCGAGCTGTGCACCGGCGTCTCGGGCGTCCACTACCCCCACGAGGTGGGCC
Source organism: Pedococcus sp. (assembly GCA_036278855.1). GTDB lineage: Bacteria > Actinomycetota > Actinomycetes > Actinomycetales > Dermatophilaceae > Pedococcus. The sequence continues at coordinate 3,416 of DASUKI010000015.1, read as the reverse complement.
GAGAGCTGCATGCGGTCTACCACTTGCTGTCGATAACCCACGGCGGACGTCGGGTCCGCGTGGAGGTGACCGCGCCGGACAGCGACCCACACATCCCGTCCATCGTCGAGACCTACCCCGGCAACGACTGGCACGAGCGCGAGACCTGGGACATGTTCGGCATCGAGTTCGACGGACACCCGGCGCTGACCCGCGTCCTCATGCCCGACGACTGGCCGGGCCACCCCCAGCGCAAGGACTACCCGCTCGGCGGCATCCCCGTCGAGTACAAGGGAGCCACCATCCCGCCGCCGGACCAGCGGAGGTCCTACACCTGATGTCCACCCGAAGCGACACCGCACACGGAACCAGCCCGGGCCTCGACCCGCACGCGGGCGACAGCGACGTCTACGCCACTTCGGCGGCGGCGGCCGCCGAGTCCGACGGCGCCCACGTCTTCAACGCCACCGGTGGCGACTGGGACCAGCTGGTCGACGAGGCAGCGGCGCTCCACGAGGAGCGCATCGTCGTCAACATGGGCCCGCAGCACCCGTCGACGCACGGCGTGCTCCGCCTGATCCTCGAGCTCGACGGTGAGACGGTGACGGAGGCCCGCGCGGGAATCGGCTACCTGCACACCGGCATCGAGAAGAACATGGAGTTCCGCACCTGGACCCAGGGCGTGACCTTCTGCACCCGCATGGACTACCTCACGCCGATGATGCAGGAGGCGGCCTACTGCCTGGGAATCGAGCGGCTGCTCGGCGTCAGCGACCAGGTCCCCGAGCGCGCCAGCATCATCCGGGTTCTGATGATGGAGCTCACCCGGGTCAGCTCCCACCTCGTGGCGATCGGCACCGGCGGCATGGAGATGGGCGCCACGACCGTCATGACGGTCGGCTTCCGCGAGCGCGAGCGGATCCTGTCCGTGATCGAGATGATCACCGGCCTGCGCATGAACAACGCCTACGTCCGCCCCGGCGGGGTGTCGCAGGACCTGCCACCGGGGGCCATCGACAAGGTGCGCGACATCGTCCCGCTGGTGTCCAAGGGGATCCACGAGCTCGAGCTGCTCCTGGTCGAGAACCCCGTCCTGAAGGCCCGCACCGTCGACGTCGGCTACCTCGACCTGTCCGGCTGCATGGCGCTGGGCATCACCGGCCCGGTGCTGCGCGCGACCGGCCTGCCGCACGACCTGCGCAAGCTCGATCCCTACTGCGGCTACGACACCTACGACTTCGACGTCGTCACCCGCACGACCTGCGACGCCTACGCCCGGTTGTGCATCCGGATCGACGAGATGAAGGAGTCGCTGCGGATCATCGAGCAGGCCGTCGAACGCCTCGGCTCGACGGCCGGGCCGGTCATGATCGAGGACAAGAAGATCGCCTGGCCCGCGCAGCTGGCCATCGGCAGCGACGGCATGGGCAACAGCCTCGACCACATCCGCGAGATCATGGGCACCTCGATGGAGTCCCTCATCCACCACTTCAAGCTGGTCACCGAGGGCTTCCGGGTGCCCCCGGGGCAGGCGTATGTCGCGGTGGAGAGTGCCAAGGGCGAGCTGGGCTGTCATGTCGTCTCGGACGGCGGGACGCGCCCCTACCGGGCACACTTCCGCGACCCCTCGTTCAACAACCTGCAGGCCGTTGCGGCGATGTGCGAGGGCGGCCAGGTCGCCGACGTCATCGTCGCGGTGGCCTCGATCGACCCTGTGATGGGAGGAGTAGACCGGTGACGGGTCATTCTGTTGAGGCGTTCAGCGGGCTCCAGGCGGCATCGGGTCACCTCACGGTGGATGCCGAGAGCAAGGAGCCATACGCCGCAGACGTCCTCGCCGGGCTCCGGGACGAGGCCGCGCAGGTCATGGCGCGCTACCCCGAGAAGCGCTCCGCGCTGCTGCCCCTGCTCCACCTGGTGCAGAGCGTCGACGGCTACGTCACCGGCCGCGGCATCGACCTGTGCGCAGAGCTGCTCGACCTGACCCGCGCGGAGGTCTCGGGCGTCGCGACCTTCTATACCCAGTACAAGCGCCACCCCAACGGTGAGTACACCGTGGGCGTCTGCACCAACACGCTGTGCGCGATCATGGGCGGCGACCAGATCTGGGACGAGGTCTCCGAGCACCTCGGCGTCGGTCACGACGAGACCACCCCCGACGGCAAGATCACCCTCGAGCGGGTCGAGTGCAACGCTGCCTGCGACTACGCACCGGTGGTGATGGCCAACTGGGAGTTCTTCGACAACCAGACCCCCGAGTCGACCATGCAGCTCGTCGACGACCTGCGTGCCGGCAAGGACGTGAAGCCCACCCGGGGGGCGAGCCGTGTCTGCACGTTCAAGCAGGTGTCACGGGTGCTGGCCGGGTTCCCGGACGGGCTCGCGGACGAGGGCGTCGGTGCCGGACCGGCCTCGTTGGTCGGCCTCGAGGTCGCCCGCGACAACGACTGGACCGCGCCGGGTGGAGCGAGCACGCGGCATACCGACGACGGCGCGAAGCCGGCCAAGAAGAAGGGGAAGTGACGCGGATGGCGACCACGCTGACCCCGATCCTCACGAAGTTCTGGGACGACCCGCAGTCCTGGACGCTGGCGACGTACGAGAAGAACGAGGGGTACCAGGCGCTCAAGAAGGCCTTCGGCATGAAGCCCGATGACCTCGTGCAGATGACCAAGGACTCCGGGTTGCGCGGCCGCGGGGGTGCCGGCTTCCCGACCGGCATGAAGTGGGGCTTCCTGCCCAAGCCGGACGGCGGGCCCCGCTACCTCGTGGTCAACGCAGACGAGTCCGAGCCGGGCACCTGCAAGGACATCCCGCTGATGATGGCGGCACCGCACTTCCTCATCGAGGGGGTCGCGATCACCTCGTTCGCGATCGGCTGCAACCACGCGTTCATCTACCTTCGCGGTGAGGTCGTCCACGTCTACCGCCGGCTGATGCGGGCGGTCGAGGAGGCCTACGCCGCCGGGTACCTCGGCAAGAACATCCAGGGGACCGGCTTCGACCTCGACGTGACCGTGCACGCCGGTGCCGGCGCCTACATCTGCGGTGAGGAGACCGCGCTCCTCGACAGCCTCGAGGGCCGCCGTGGCCAGCCCCGGCTCAAGCCGCCGTTCCCGGCGGTCGCCGGTCTCTACGCCCGCCCGACCGTGGTCAACAACGTCGAGTCGATCGCGTCCGTGCCGCCGATCCTGCTGCATGGCGCCGACTGGTTCTCCGCCATGGGCACCGAGAAGTCCACCGGCTTCGGCATCTTCAGCCTGTCCGGGCACGTCAAGCGGCCGGGCCAGTACGAAGCACCCCTCGGCATCACGCTGCGCGAGCTGCTCGACATGGCCGGCGGCATGCGCGACCCCAACAAGAAGCTCAAGTTCTGGACCCCCGGCGGGTCCTCGACGCCGATCTTCACCGACGAGCACCTCGACGTCCCCCTCGAC
>DASUKI010000014.1:0-2224 GCA_036278855.1 Pedococcus sp. | reverse complement strand
GCTTGGAGTTGGCACCTGTTGTTTTGCAAGGAGCGTTGACGAGATGACCTTGCATCCTCGACCCGCTTCTCCTGGAGAACCGACCAATGTCGAAACCGATCACCCCCATGGGGTGCTCACACACACGCTGTTCAGTTGTGGCTCAAGCCTACCGGTCAACGACGACAGGCTCACAAACATTTCCCGTATGCCGCGTGGTCGCCACGGGCCCGCGGCGCCCGTCCCAGCCCGATCGGCGCCACGGTCCAGCCGCGGCGTCCGGATCGCGGTCGGGGCGTCTCAGCCTGCGGAACCACTGGGTAGCATCGACGAACGCTGTCCGACCCACCTGTCGACGCCACGGAGGTCTGCCGTGTTCAGCAAGGTCCTGGTCGCCAACCGTGGCGAGATCGCGGTCCGCGCCTTCCGTGCGGCCACCGAGCTCGGCGCCCGCACGGTGGCCGTCTTCCCCTACGAGGACCGCAAGTCCGAGCACGTCCTCAAGGCGGACGAGGCCTACCAGATCGGTGAGGAGGGCCACCCGGTCCGGGCCTACCTCGACCCCGAGGCGATCGTCGCCACCGCGGTGGCGGCCGGAGCCGACGCGGTCTACCCGGGCTACGGCTTCCTGTCCGAGAACCCCGAGCTGGCCGAGGCGTGCAGCCGAGCCGGCGTGACCTTCGTCGGGCCGCCCGCCTCCGTGCTCCACCTCACCGGCAACAAGGCCCGCGCCATCGCGGCAGCGAAGGCGGCGGGGCTGCCCACCCTGAGCAGCAGCGAACCGTCCACCGACGTGGACCGGCTCGCCGCGGCGGCCGAGCGGATCGGCTTCCCCGTCTTCGCCAAGGCCGTCGCCGGCGGGGGCGGGCGCGGCATGCGCCGGGTCGAGCGTCCCGAGGACCTGCGCGAGGCGCTCGAGGCGTGCATGCGCGAGGCGGAGTCGGCGTTCGGCGACCCGACCGTCTTCCTCGAGGAGGCGGTGGTCAGCCCCCGTCACATCGAGGTGCAGGTCCTCGCCGACGCCACCGGTGAGGTGATCCACCTCTTCGAGCGCGACTGCTCGGTGCAGCGTCGCCACCAGAAGGTGGTCGAGCTCGCCCCAGCCCCGAACCTCGACCCTGAGCTGCGCGAGCGGATCTGCGCCCATGCCGTCGCCTTCGCCCGAGAGATCGGCTACGTCAACGCCGGCACGGTGGAGTTTCTCCTGCGGGGCGACCAGGCGGGCAGTGCTGGGGGGCAGACGGGGGGCGGAGCGCCCAGTCCGTACGTCTTCATCGAGATGAACCCGCGGATCCAGGTGGAGCACACGGTCACCGAGGAGATCACCGACGTCGACCTGGTCGCCTCCCAGCTGCGGATCGCGAGCGGGGCAACCCTCGCCGACCTGGGGCTGTCGCAGGAGACGCTGCGCATCCGCGGTGCGGCGCTGCAGTGCCGGATCACCACCGAGGACCCCGCCAACGAGTTCCGGCCGGACACCGGCCAGGTCACCACCTACCGGTCCGCTGGCGGCGCGGGTGTGCGCCTCGACGGTGGCACCGTGTTCACCGGTGCCGAGATCAGCGCGCACTTCGACTCGATGCTGGTCAAGCTCACCTGCCGCGGGCGCGACTTCCCCACCGCGGTGCACCGCGCCCAGCGGGCCTTGGCGGAGTTCCGGATCCGCGGCGTCTCCACGAACATCCCGTTCCTCCAGGCGCTCCTCGAGGAGCCGGACTTCCAGGCCGGCCGGCTGTCCACGTCGTTCATCGACGAGCGACCGCACCTGCGCACCGCCCGCACCCCGGCCGACCGGGGCACCAAGCTGCTCACCTACCTCGCCGAGGTCACGGTCAACCAGCCGCACGGGCCCGCGCGGACCACCTTGGCTCCCCACACCAAGCTGCCGGACATCGACCTCGCCGCCGCTCCCCCGACCGGCGCGTGGGACCGGCTGCTGCGCGACGGACCGCAGGCCTTCGCCGAGGCGCTGCGCGCTCAGGCGGCCGTCGGCGTCACCGACACCACGTTCCGCGACGCCCACCAGTCACTGCTCGCCACCCGGGTCCGAACCCGCGACCTGCTCCACGTGGCGCCGCACGTCGCCCGGCTCACCCCGCAGCTGCTCAGCGTCGAGGCCTGGGGCGGGGCGACCTACGACGTCGCGCTGCGGTTCCTGTCCGAGGACCCCTGGGAGCGGCTCGCCCAGCTGCGCGACGCGATGCCCAACGTCCCGCTGCAGATGCTGCTGCGCGGTCGCAACACG
>DASUKI010000013.1:0-18758 GCA_036278855.1 Pedococcus sp. | reverse complement strand
GTTGCTGCAGGTGCTCGAGGACGGCCGGCTCACCGACTCCCAGGGGCGGATGGTCGACTTCAAGAACACCGTGATCATCATGACCACCAACCTCGGCACCCGTGACATCGCCAAGGGCGTCTCGCTCGGCTTCTCCGCCGGCGGCGACACCCGCAACGACTACGAGCGGATGAAGAACAAGGTGACGGACGAGCTCAAGCAGCACTTCCGCCCCGAGTTCCTCAACCGCGTCGACGACACGATCGTCTTCCCCCAGCTCACGGAGGAGGAGATCGTGGCCATCGTCGACCTCGAGATCGCCAAGCTGGACAAGCGGCTCAAGGACAAGGACATGGGCATCGAGCTCACGACCGAGGCCAAGCAGCTGCTGGCCAAGAAGGGCTACGACCCGGTGCTCGGCGCCCGCCCGCTGCGGCGGACGATCCAGCGCGAGATCGAGGACGTGCTGTCGGAGAAGATCCTCTACGGCGAGCTCAAGGCCGGAGAGCTCGTGCTCGTCGGCGCCGAGGGCGAGGGCAAGAGCGCAACGTTCACCTTCACCGGCACGCCCCACCCCGGCAGCCTCGACCTTCCGGTCATCGAGACCGTCGGCGGCAGTGAGGCGAAGCAGAGCGGCTGACAGGCATCCGTATGCCGGGTGGTCACCACCCGGTGAGCGTCATCGACGAGCGGTGGCCCCGGACCTGAGGGTTCGGGGCCACCGCTCGTCGTGGCTGGGCGCCACCCGACCCGCGGGGCGTGCGCGAGTGACGTCGTTGCGCGACGTACTCTGGACCGCGTGTTCGTGACCACAATGCCCCGCCGTGCCCTCCTGGCCGGCCTTGCCGCCGTCCCCGTGGCCGTGCTCGCCGCCTGCTCCAAGGACAAGCCGAAGCCCCCGGCCACGTCGAGCACCTCCTCGTCGTCCTCGACCACCACGACCGCCGCACCGCCCAAGCCGCAGGCGAGCGGCAAGGGCCTGCCCGCCGACCTGCTCGGCGTGATGACGGCGATGTACGTGGGTGGCAAGGTGCCGGCCAGCGGAACAGTCGCGGCTGCCCTGGCCAAGCGCAAGCCGGCCGGGAAGTCCGTCACCGTCGCCGGGTCCACGGGAACCTGGCACAAGACCCCCATCGCCGTGGTCACCCAGGGCAAGGACGTGACCCTGCTCGTCAAGGGCAAGGCCTGGTCGGTGGTCGGCGGCTGGTGGCCCTCGATGGGGGTGGCGCGCCCGGCGTTCAAGGCGATGCACGTGCTGACCATCGGTTCGGATGCCCGCGCCAAACAGGCGGTCGAGAAGTGCCGCGGCGACTCCCTGCACATCATCGGGGTCGACACCAAGGGCGTCGGGGGCATCCTCGGCATCCCTCGTGACTCCTGGGTGCCGATCTCCACCGGCGGCACCTCGAAGATCAACTCGGCACTGACCTTCGGCGGTGCCAAGGGTCAGTGGCACACGGTCCGGAACACCACCGGCATTCCGCTCGACGGATACGTGATCACGGGCTTCAAGGGCTTCCGCGACATGGTCACCGCCGTAGGCGGGATCGCGCTGGTCTACCACGGCTCGCTCAAGGACGACAAGGGAATGAAGATCGTGCGACCGGGGCTGAACCACCTCAACCGCACCACCGCGCTGGCCTTCGCGCGCGAGCGCCACCACCTGCCCAACGGCGACTTCGGCCGCTCGCTCAACCAGGGCCGGCTCATCCAGGCCGGCATGGCCATGGCGGCCAGGTCCGGCCCGGGCACGCTGCCCAAGTACCTCACCAAGATCTGGCCGCACGTGAGCACCAACCTCGGCGTGGAGCAGGTGCTCAACGCGTGCGCCAGCCTCTACCTCACGAACGCTGCCAAGGTCCCGAACAAGGTGGTCCCCGGCGCCATCGGCACCCGCGGGGGCGGGCAGTCCGTGGTGCTGCTCGGGGGCGCCGCCCGCGCGGACTTCAGGGACATGAAGGACGGACGGCTGCGTGCCTGAGGGTGGCACGCCCGTGGTGCGCCGGGCACGCGCCGCGGACATCCGCGCCATCCGTGAGCTGGTGCGCCCCCTGGCCGAGTCCCGGGTGCTGGTCTCCAAGGACGCGGTGACCTACTACGAGTCGCTGCAGGAGTTCCGCGTCGCAGAAGTGGACGGCGAGCTGGTCGGCTGTGGTGCGCTCCACGTCATGTGGGAGGACCTCGCCGAGATCCGCACGCTCGCGGTGGGTCCGCAGGTCAAGGGCAGCGGCGTCGGTTCGGTCCTCCTCGAGGCGCTCGTGCAGGACGCCCGCGACCTCGGTCTGCGCCGGTTGTTCTGTCTGACCTTCGAGCTGGACTTCTTCACCAGGCACGGTTTCACCCCCATCGACGGCCAAGCGGTCACGCCGGAGGTCTACGCCGAGCTGGTTCGGTCCTACGACGAGGGCGTGGCGGAGTTCCTCGACCTCGAGCGGGTCAAGCCCAACACCTTGGGGAACACCCGGATGCTGCGGACGCTCTGAGGTTTCCGCACCACGCGGGGACTGCGTCAGGTCGCGCCGGAGCGCGCCGACCGGTGCCGGCTCATCCGGATTCGGGCGGAGGCGAGCAAGACGCCGAGCAGCAGCACCGAGATCACGCCGAAACCCAGCCGTGGCACGAGCGGCAGGGCGATGCCGATCGCACCGCCCACCACCCAGGCCATCTGCAGGACCGTCTCCGACCATGCGAACACCCTGGTGCGGACCGACTCCTCGATCTCGCGCTGGACGACGGCGTCGCTGCTCAGCTTGACCAGCTGTGCCGCGGACCCGGCGACGAAGCCGAGCGCGAGCAGCGTCCACAACGAGTAGAAGACCGCGGTCGCCAGTGCCGCGAGCACGTCCAGGATCAGTCCCACGGAGATGATGACGTCAGGTCGTCGCCGGCCCAGTGCGTTGCCCAGCCCGGTCGCGAGCGCGTTGCCGGCGCCGGCGGCGCCGACCACGAGGGCCAGGACCAGGGTGCCGTCGTAGCCGGGGACGGGGTGCTCGCGCATGAGGAAGGCCATGAACAGGGTGAGGAACCCGGTCAGGAGCCTGGCGCCCATGGTGCTGCAGAGCGCCGCGAGGACGGGGACCGGAAGGGCGGCCACCCGCGCCCGCAGCCGAGGCAGCAGGCCGGGTCGCCCGCCCCCCGGTCGAGGCATCGGCAGCGGACCGGTGTCCTCGATGTCCTGCTCCCCCGCGGCAGAGTCGACCCGTGCGGGCAGCCTGATGGCCAGCACGGTGCCGACGATGTAGACGAGGAAGGCCATCCGCAGGGACCACTGCGGCCCGATCCGGGACAGTCCACCCGCCAACCCTCCGCCGACGGCCATGCCGGCCACGCCCGCCAGCGCGATGCGCGAGTTCGCCTTGACCAGGCTGAAGGCGGGCGGCAGCATCCGGGGCACCGCCGACGCACGAGTGACGTTGTAGGCCTTGGCCGCGACCAGGCAGGCCAGGGCGGCCGGGAACAGCCACGGCGAGCCGTCGACAACGGCCCCGGCCAGGACCCAGCACAGGAACGCCCGCAGCGCCAGCGTCGTGCCGATGGCCCAGCGTCGCCCGTGCCGGAACCGGTCGAGCAGCGGACCGATGAAGGGCGCCAGCAGGGTGAACGGCGCCATGGTCAGCAGCAGGAACTGCGCCACTCGGCCGCGCGCCTCGTCCGTGGGCATCGCGAAGATGGTGCCGGCCAGGCTGACCGTGAGTGCGGCATCGCCGACGAGGTTGACGAAGTGCAGCTCCACGAGTCGCGCGAGCCCGCTCTCCCCGGCTCCGGCGGAGCTTGCGTAGGCACGGGCCCGACGGGCCCCGGCCCGGCTCCCGCGCCCGGCGAGCCTGGCGCCCGTGAGCGTGGCACGGCCCACCACCCGTCCGGTGCGGGACGCCCCCCGACCCACCGCCCGGGCCGCCGCCGCCGCGCCTCGTCGCCGGGGCGGCAGTCCCTGGGCGTCCACCCCTTCGGGGCCCGGCCGGCCCGGCCCCTCGTGCGTCGGCTGGTCGGACATCAGTGTGCCGCCCGCGCGCCGGGGAGCCTGAACCGCCCGTCGGGCATCGGCTCGACGAGGCCGTCCGCGACGAGGGAGTCGAGGCAGCGTTCGCGCTGGGTGACGTTGTCGGACAAGGCTTGCAGCACGTCGCGGGCCACAGGGCCGACGCTGCCGCGCAGCGCCGCGAGGAGGATGCCACGCAGCTGGCGATCGGTGCCGTGCCACGCCTGGCCGCGTCGGGCCGGGCCGTCGTGGGCGGGCCGGCCCGCGAGCCGCCACGCGCACAGCTCGCGAACCGGGCACGCGTCGCACCGTGGGACGCGGGCGGTGCAGACCAGGGCGCCGAGCTCCATGACCGCCACGCTCCAGGCGCGGGCGCGGGCAGCGTCCTCGGGGACCAGCCCACAGGCGAGGGTGAGCTCGGCGCGCGTTGGTGAGGTCGCGGCATACTGCCGGCCGGTGGCGACGCGGGCCAGGACGCGGCGCACGTTGGTGTCGACGACCGTGGTGCGTTCGCCGAAGGCGAAGGTGGCGACGGCAGCGGCGGTGTAGGCGCCGACGCCGGGCAGCTCGAGCAGCTCCGCCTCGGTGGCCGGCACCCGGCCGTCATGGCGGGTGACGATGGCGGTGGCTGCCGCGTGCAGCCGAAGCGCGCGCCGTGGGTAGCCCAGCCGCCCCCAAGCGCGCACTGCCTCACCGGGCGGCTCGGCGGCGAGGCCGGCAGGCGTGGGCCAACGGTGCAGCCACTCGCGCCACACCGGCTCCACGCGGGCGACCGGTGTCTGCTGGAGCATGACCTCGGAGACGAACACGCCCCACGGCGTCGCGTCCGGCAGGCGCCAGGGCAGCTCGCGGGCGTTCTCGGCGTACCAGTCCAGCACCCGCTCGTGCAGGAGCGGCGGGGCAGGCGTGCTGGTCACACGTAGCGTTCGAGGATGCTCGACTCGGCGAGGCGGGACAGCCCCTCTCGCACGGCGCGGGCTCGGCCCTCGCCGACCCCCTCGACGTCCATGAGCTCCTCGAGGTTGGCGGCCAGCAGCTTCTGGAGGCTGCCGAAATGGTCGATCAGCCGGTCCACGATCGCGCCGGGAAGGCGCGGCACCTTGCTGAGCAGGCGGTATCCGCACGGGCTCACCGCGGCGTCGAGGGCGTCGCCACCCACCGGGAAGCCCAGCGCCTTCGCGCCGGCCGACAGGTCGAGCAGCTCGGTGGAGGTGAGCTCCTGCAGCGCCGCGAGGGCCTCCTCGGTGGTGAGCTCGGCGCGGGTCGCGGGCAGGTAGTCGCGGATCACCAGCTCGCGGTCGTTGCCGAGGCCGCCGGTGAGCTCCTCGAGCTGAAGGGTGAGCAGCCGGCCGTCGACGCCCAGCTCCACGACGTACCCGTCGATCTCGTCGCTGATCCGCCGCACCATCTCCAGGCGCTGGAGCACGCTCGCCACGTCGCGAACCGTGACCAGGTCCTCGATCTCGAGCGCCGACAGGGTGCCGGTGACCTCGTCGAGCCTGGCCTTGTAGCGCTCGAGGGTCTGCAGGGCCTGGTTGGCGCGCGACAGGATCGCGCTGGAGTCCTCGAGGACGTGCCGCAGGCCGTCGACGTAGAGGGCGACGATCCGCATCGACTGGCTCACCGACACCACGGGGAAGCCGGTCTGCTTGGCGACGCGCTCCGCGGTCCGGTGGCGGGTGCCCGACTCGCTGGTCTCGATGGACGGGTCCGGCACCAGCTGCGTGGCGGCCCGCAGGATCCGGGTGACGTCGCGGTCGACGATGATGGCGCCATCCATCTTGGCCAGCTCGCGCAGCCGGGTGGCCTGGAACTCCACGTCGAGCGGGAACCCGCCGCTGCACAGCTCCTCGACAGTGCGGTCGTAGCCGAGCACGATCAGGGCGCCCGTCCGGCCGCGCAGGATGCGTTCGAGCCCGTCGCGCAGCTCGGTGCCGGGGGCGACGGCCGCGAGGGTGGCGCGCAGCACGTCGTCGTCACGAAGATCCACTGCTCAACCCCTGGTCGGTGCTGCCGGCTCGGTCGCGCCGAGTCTAACCGGGGGAGGACCCCAGCGCGGTGTACACCGCGGTGTGGACGTCGGGGCACTCGACGACCCGCACGCCGTCGGGGACGTGTCCACCTCCGAGGCTGCCGGCGGGGACGTATGCCGTGTGGAAGCCCAGGCGCGCCGCCTCCGAGAGCCGGCGCGGGATCCCGGTCACCGCCCGGAGCTCACCGGCGAGGCCGAGCTCGCCGAAGGCGATGCTGCCCTGCGGCAGCGCCCGGTCCTCGGCGGCACTCGCCATGGCGAGCGCGACCGCGAGGTCGGAGGCAGGCTCGGTCAGCCGCACGCCGCCAACGGTCGACAGGTAGACGTCCCGGTTGGTGACCGGCAGACCGACCCGTCGCGCCAGCACGGCGATGATCATCGCGGTGCGGGAGGAGTCGAGTCCGCTGGTGGCCCGGCGCGGCGTGGGGATCTCGCTCTTGGCCACCAGCGCCTGCACCTCGGTGACCATGGGGCGGCGGCCCTCCAGCGTCACCGTGACGCAGGTGCCCGGGACGGTCAGTGTGCCCCGCGACAGGAACAGCCCGCTCGGGTCGGGGAGCCCGACGATGCCCACGTCGGACAGGTCGAAGCAGCCGACCTCGTCGGTGGGGCCGTAGCGGTTCTTGACCGCGCGGACCAGTCGCAGCCGTGAGTGCCGGTCGCCCTCGAACTGCACGACGACGTCGACGAGGTGCTCGAGCACCCGGGGTCCGGCGATGGACCCGTCCTTGGTGACGTGGCCGACCAGCAGCGTGGCGATGCCGCGGGCCTTGGCCACCTGGATGAGCGAGGCGGCCACCTCGCGGACCTGGCTGACGTTGCCGGCCGCTCCCTCGACCTCTCCACTGGAGATCGTCTGCACCGAGTCGACGACGACGAGGTCGGGCTGCACCGCCTCGATCTGGCCCAGAACGGTGGCGAGGTCGGTCTCGGAGGCGAGAAAAAGCGTGCGGGCCATGGCCTCGATGCGCTCGGCGCGGGTGCGGACCTGGGCCGCCGACTCCTCGCCCGTGACGTAGAGGACGGTGCGGCCCTCGCCCTGCCGCGCCGCCCGCGCTGCGACGTCGAGCAGCAGGGTGGACTTGCCGATGCCGGGCTCGCCGGCGACGAGCACCACCGCACCGGGGACCAGCCCACCGCCGAGCACTCGGTCGAACTCGCCGACGCCGGTGCTGCGGGCCGCGGCACGGCGGGCGTCGACCTGGCCGATGGGCACGGCCGGGCGCTCGACCCGGGCCGCTGTGGTGGTGCGCACCGTGACCGCGCCGACCTCGCTGACGCTGCCCCAGGCCTGGCACTCGCCGCACCGGCCGACCCACTTGACCGTGCCCCAGCCGCACTCGGAGCAGCGGTACCCGCTCGCCTTCGTCGACGTCTTGGTTGCCATGGCGACAACCTACGGTGGCCGACCGACAGGACGAACCGGCCACGCGGCATACGGCACGAGCACGTCAGGTCGGTGCGGGAAGTCAGGCCGTCTCGACGACGGACTTGAGCCCGTCGAGCATGCCCTGCCAGTTCTGCGAGAACTGCTCGGCCTGCTCCTCGCTCTCGCACCCGTCCTGGGTCAGCACCACAGCGGTCCCGTCGCCGGACTCGGAGAGCTCGTAGCGGACCCGGTGGTAGCTCTCCGGCTTGTCCTCGGCACCCATGAGCGGGCTGTAGTGGGTGACCTCGAGGACCTTGCTCGGCTGGACCTCGAGCACCTCGCCCTTGTCCTGGTAGGGCTTGCCGTCGAACTCGCCGGACCAGGTGATCGGGCTGCCCACCTGCCAGTCGGTCTCGACGCGGGTGCCCATCATGTACTGCTCGATCAGCTCCGGGTCGGTGAGTGCCTGCCAGACCCGCCCCGGCGGGGCGGCGACCTCGGTCCGGGCCGTCGCGACGTTGCCGCTCATCGGGACCTCCGTTCGTTGCGGTGGTTCCATCCTGCGCGCAAGTCAGTACCGCCGCCACCACAGGTTGACCGCGTAGTCCACGTCGGTTCCCGCGTGCTCGGCCAGGATGCCCTCGGCGGCGGTCTCCGGGAACTCGATCCGCACGACTGCCTCCAGGTCCTCCCGCGAGTCGAAGGTCCACACGATGGTGAGCCGTTCGCGCGACCATCCCTGCCGCCCCCAGAACCGATCCACCGCAGCCGGGTCGTACCCCGGGTAGGCGCGCGAGAACCAGCGCCCGAACGTCGAGCGGGTCACGTCGTTGTCGACCACGAAGGCCATCCCGCCGGGTCGCACGACGCGGTCCAGCTCGCGCAGGCCGGGCTCGCAGCCGGCGCCGAAGAAGTAGGCCCAGCGCGCGTGGGCGATGTCCACCGAGGCGTCCTGCGCCGGGAGCGACTGCGCGACCCCCTCCTGCACCCGCACCTGGGGAACGCTCGAGGTCCGTTGCCGGGCAAGGGCGACGAGCGGGGCATGGGGCTCCACACCGAGCACCGACGCACAGCCCAGCTCCACGAACCGGGGCAGGTGGAACCCGCTGCCGCAGCCGATGTCGAGCAGGTCGGCGCCCTCGAACGGGTGCAGCGCCGCCATCGCGGCCTCGACCACACCGGCCCGGTCGACCCCGCGGTTCTCGAGCTCGTAGACGTCGGGTGAGTCCCAGATGTTGGGGCTGCGGGTCGGCTCGTGGCTCGACGCTGCCCGGCTCACCGGCGCCTGCGCCCCTTCGCCTGGGCCTGCGCCTCCAGGGTGGCGGGGTGGACCAGGAGGGGGAGCATCTTGCGGGAGTAGGCGTTTCGTGCCGCCTTCACACTGGCGAGGTGGGCCTCGCAGCGGACCTCGAGCTCGGCGTAGGCCTCCTCGCCCATGAGCTCCACCAGCTCACCACGGTTGCCCCGGAACACCGGCTCGCGGCCCACGTGCGCTTCCGGGTTGCCCGAGCAGTACCAGTCGAGGTCGTGTCCGCCGGGACCCCACCCGCGCCGGTCGTACTCGGTGATGGTCACCTCCTGCCAGGACGAGCCGTCGGGCAGCTCGACCTTGCGGTAGGTGCGTCGGATCGGCAGCTGCCAGCAGACGTCGGGCTTGACGGTGTGCGGCTCCTTGCCCGTGAACACCGCGTGCTGGTGCAGGGCGCAGCCCGCGCCGCCGGGGAAGCCGGGGCGGTTGAGGAAGATGCAGGCGCCGTCGACCACCTTGGTCTTCAGCGCGCCGTCCTCCTCCTCGGTCCACGCCGACGTCTTCGTGGACCCCGGGTGGTGCTGCCACTCGTCCTCGCCGAGCTCCTTGACCACCCGCTTGACCCGACGGACGTCGTCGTCGTCGGTGAAGTGGGCGCCCAGCGTGCAGCACCCGTCGTCGGGCCGGTCGGCGTAGATGCCCTGGCACCCGTTGCCGAAGATGCACGTCCAGCTCGAGGTGAGCCAGGTGAGGTCGCAGCGGAAGCGCTGCCCCGGGTCGGCGGGGTCGGTGAACTCCACCCAGGTGCGGGCAGTGTCCAGGGGAGTCTCGGGCACCCGCACAGCCTACGTCGCCCTTGCGCTGCTTATGGATTGGCCCGTATGCCGGTCTGTCGCCGCCGGGCGCCGCACCACCAGTCCCAGCACGGCCAAGAGGGCGAGCGCGGCCGGCATGCGCCCCAGCCTGCCCGTCGCGGCCCGGGTCCGCAGGCGGCGAGGTACCCCGGCGCCGCCCCTCGGTACGCTCACTGCATGTCTTCGGCGGTGTCGGTTCCCGGTGCGAAGATCGCGCTGTCGACCGCCTCCGTCTACCCCGAGAGCTGCGCCGCAGCCTTCGCCAGGGCCTCCCGGCTCGGCTACGACGCGGTCGAGGTCATGGTCTGGACCGACCCGGTCTCGCAGGAGGGTGGCGCCCTCGCGGCACTGTCCCAGCTGCACGGCATACCCGTGGTGTCGGTGCACGCGCCGACGCTCCTGCTGACGCAACGCGTCTGGGGCCCCGACCCCTGGACCAAGGTGGACCGCTCGATCGCGCTCGCCCAGGAGGTCGGCGCCGACACCGTCGTGCTGCACCCGCCGTTCCGGTGGCAGAAGGAGTACGCCCGCGACTTCGTGGACGGCGTGGCCGTGCGCGAGCACGAGACCGGGGTGCGGCTCGCCGTGGAGAACATGTTTCCCTGGCGGGCGCGGCAGCGGGAGTACCAGGCCTACCTGCCGCACTGGGACCCCGTGCCGCAGGCGTACGACAACGTGACGGTCGACCTGTCGCACACGGCGACGGCCGGCTCGGACGCGATGGCGATGGCGCGGGTGCTGGGCCCTCGGCTCGCGCACGTGCACCTCGCCGATGGCCTGGGCACGATCAAGGACGAGCACCTCGTGCCAGGGCGCGGCGCCCAGCCGTGCGCGGAGTTCTTGGAAATGCTTGCCGTGCAAGGGTTCTCGGGATCAGTCGTGGTCGAGGTGAGTACGCGCCGGCTGACCGACGACCAGCGCGACCTCGACCTCGCCGAGGCCCTGGCGTTCGCGCGGCTGCACCTGGCCGCCGCGGTGCCGTCCGGGCGGGAGCGCCGATGAGGCCACGTGGTCGCCGGCCCGGCGGGGCCGACACGCGCGCCGCGATCATCGAGGCGGCCCGTTCCGAGTTCGCCGCGCAGGGGTACGACGCGACGTCGCTGCGTGCGATCGCGCGCACTGCCGGCGTCGACCCGGCACTCGTGCACCACTACTTCGGTGGCAAGCCCGAGGTCTTCGCGGCGGTGGTCGACATGCGCGTCGACCCGGCAGCCCTGATCGAGAGGGTCCTCGCCGGACCGCGTGAGGAGGTCGGCGAGGCGCTCGTCCGGACCTTCCTCATGGTGTGGGACTCCGAGGAGGGCAGGCAGCGGTTCCTGGCGCTGGTGCGATCCGCGATGAGCCACGAGGAGGCCACCCGCATGCTGCGCGAGTTCCTCACCCACGTGGTGTTCGGACGGGTCACGACGGCGCTGGCCCGGGACGGGGCTGACCGCGAGGAGCTGCAGCTGGGCGCCGGCCTGGCGGCCGGACAGATGGTGGGGATGGCGATCATGCGCTACGTCATCCGCTTCCCGGGTGTGGAGCACGCTTCCCACGACGAGCTGGCCGCGATGCTCGGCCCGACGGTCCAGCGCTACCTGGCTCCGCCGGAGGTGCGCGAGCAGTGACGTGCAGTGCCGCCGACCCTCGGGGGCGCCGTGCTGTGCGGTATGCCGCGTGGCGCAGCTCTGCACGTCGGCGCCGACAGGGTCTTGTCACCACCGGACCCCGGCGCTACATTTCATCACATGATGAATGCCGCCGTGGAGGTCGAGCACCTTCGAGTGGTGCGGGGCGGGCGCACCGTCCTGCCCGACCTCTCGGTGCGGATCCCCGCCGGGCAGGTCGTCGGGCTGCTGGGTCCCAGCGGGAGCGGCAAGTCGACCCTGATCAGGTCCATCGTGGGCGTGCAGATCGTGGACTCGGGCCGGGTCACGGTCCTCGGCCAGCCGGCCGGGTCGGTCGGGCTGCGGGACCAGGTCGGGTACGTGACCCAGTCGCCCAGTGTCTACGTCGACCTCACCGTGCGGGCCAACGTCCGCTACTTCGCGAGCATCATCGGTGCGTCACCCGGCTCCGCCGACGAGGCCATCGCGGCGGTGGACCTGACCAGCCACGCGGACGTGATGGCGGGCAGCCTGTCGGGCGGTCAGCTCTCGCGGGTCAGCCTCGCCTCGGCCCTGGTGGGCGACCCGCAGCTGCTCGTGCTGGACGAGCCCACGGTCGGGCTCGACCCGGTGCTGCGGCGCGACCTGTGGAGCCTGTTCACCCGGCTCGCCCACCAGGACGGCCGCTCCCTGCTCGTCTCCAGCCACGTCATGGACGAGGCGAGCCGGTGCGACCGGCTGCTCCTGCTGCGCGAGGGCCAGATCCTGGCCGACGAGACGCTTCCCGAGCTGCTCGCCAAGACGGGGACCCAGGACGCCGAGAGCGCCTTCCTCGCCCTCATCGACCGCGCCGCCGAGGAGGCTGCCCGATGAACGCCCAGCGCACCCTCGTGACCACCGCCCGCGTCCTGAACCAGCTCCGCTCAGACCACCGCACCATCGCGCTGATGCTGGTCGTGCCTTGCGTCCTCATCGGGCTGCTCGCCTGGATCTTCCACGACAGCCCCGTCTTCGACGCGATCGGCGCCGCCCTCCTCGGGGTGTTCCCCTTCGTCGTGATGTTCATCGTCACCAGCGTCGCCACCCTGCGGGAGCGCACGTCGGGCACCCTCGAGCGACTGCTCACCACCCCGATGGGCAAGGGCGACTTCATGCTCGGCTATGCCTTGGCGTTCGGCGCGATGGCGGTCGTGCAGGCCCTGATCGCCACGGCGTTCGCCGTCTACGTGTGCGGCCTCGAGGTCCAGGGCCCGTTGTGGCAGCTGGTCGTGGTGGCGGTGCTCGACGCCGTCCTCGGCACCGTCCTCGGGCTGCTGGCGAGCGGCTTCGCGCGCACCGAGTTCCAGGCGGTGCAGTTCATGCCGGCCTTCGTGCTGCCGCAGTTCCTGCTGTGCGGCCTGCTCGTGGCCCGGGACAGCATGCCGGACGTGCTGCGCTGGATCTCCGACGTGCTGCCGCTGTCCTACGCCGTGGACGCCATGAAGGAGGTCACGGCAAACCTCGAGCCGGGCGCCGAGGTCACCAAGGACGCCGTCGTCATCTGCGCCTGGATCCTGTTGTCGCTCGTCCTCGGCAGCCTCACCCTGCGTCGCCGCACTGCCTGAGCGGCCACCGGTTAGCCTTGTCCGCGGCCCACCCGCCGGCGTGAAAGGACCCCCGTGGACGCCAGTGACCTGCTGCGCAACAGCCTGCTCCAGCTCGCGAAGAGCGACGCAGTCCGGCGCACCGTCGAGAGGGCGCCGGTGAGCCGCCAGGTCGTCCACCGGTTCGTGCCGGGCACGAGCACGCAGGACGCGGTCGACGCGACTGCCGAGCTTCGGGCCACGAACCGGCTGGCCACCATCGACTACCTCGGCGAGGACACCACCGACCTCACCCAGGCGATCCGCACGCGCGACCACTACCTCGAGCTGCTCGCGGCGCTCGCCGCGGCCGACCTGTCCCAGCACGGCATGGGTGAGGTGAGCCTCAAGCTGTCGGCGCTGGGCCAGCACCTCCCGGGCGACGGCGACAAGATCGCGCTCGAGCACGCGCGCGAGATCTGCCGGGCCGCGGCCGAGGCGGGCACCACCGTCACCCTCGACATGGAGGACCACACCACCACCGACGCGACGCTCGAGGCGCTGCGCGAGCTGCGCAACGACTTCCCGTGGGTCGGGGCCGTCATCCAGTCCTACCTGCACCGCAGCGAGGCCGACTGCCGTGACCTGGCCCACGAGGGCAGCCGGGTGCGCCTCTGCAAGGGCGCCTACAAGGAGCCGGAGTCCGTTGCCTACCAGTCGAGCTCGGACGTCGACCAGAGCTACGTGCGCTGCCTGAAGATCCTCATGGCGGGGGACGGCTACCCCATGGTGGCCAGCCACGACCCGCGGCTGGTGGAGATCGCGGGGGCGCTGGCGGCGCACCACCGTCGCGAGGCGTCGAGCTATGAGTACCAGATGCTCTACGGCATCCGCCCCGACGAGCAGAAGCGCATCGCCGACCGCGGCAACCAGATGCGCGTGTACATCCCCTACGGCGACGAGTGGTACGGCTACCTCATGCGCCGGATGGCCGAGAAGCCCGCGAACACGATGTTCTTCCTGCGCGGCGTGGCCACGCGAGGCTGACGGAGCGCAGACCCGGCTGACACGGGCCCACCGCAGACGGGAGACTGGGACCCATGGGAACTGTCGCGATCCTTGGGGCCGGAGTGATGGGGGAGACCCTGCTGTCCGGCCTGGTCCGCTCGGGGCGCAGCCCGGACGACCTCGTGGTGACCGCCCGGCGTCCGGAGCGTGCCGACGAGCTCAAGCAGCGCTACGGCGTGCGGGTCGTGGGCAACGTCGAGGCCGCCCAGGCGGCCGACACGCTCGTGCTCACGGTGAAGCCGCAGGACATGGGCGCCCTGGTCGAGCAGATCCGCGACCACGTGGCCCCGGGCAACCTCGTGGTGTCGCTCGCGGCCGGCATCCCCACCTCCTTCCTGGAGTCCCGGCTGCCGGACGGCGTGGCCGTGGTGCGCGTCATGCCCAACACGCCCGCCCTCGTCGACCAGGGCATGGCCGCGGTCAGCCCCGGGCGCAGCGCGGACGCCGCGCACCTCGAGGAGGCGGCCGACCTGTTGCGCTCGTGCGGGCGCGTGGTGCAGGTCGCGGAGAAGCACCAGGACGCGGTGACCGCGATCTCGGGTTCCGGGCCGGCCTACATCTTCTACGTCGTCGAGGCGATGATCGAGGCCGGCGTGGTGCTGGGGCTGCCGCGGCCGACCGCCACCGAGCTCGTGGTGCAGACCCTGTTCGGCGCGGCGACGATGATGCGCGAGACGGGGCAGCACCCCACCGTGCTGCGCGAGCAGGTGACCTCTCCCGGTGGCACCACGGCGGCTGCGTTGCGCCAGCTCGACGACCACAAGGTGCGTGCAGCCTTCATCAGCGCGATGGAGGCGGCGGCCAAGCGCTCGCACGAGCTCGCGACCGGAAATGACTGAGCCCCAACCGTTTGCGGGATCCGTATGCCGCGTGGACCAGTCCATGTGGCAGGTCCACCGGGCGGTGCGGCTGGCGATGCTGCTCGACACGCCGCTCGCGTACGGCAGCACCTTCGCACGGGAGATCGGGTTCACCGACGAGCAGTGGCGAGAGCGGATCGGCGGCTCCACGAGCTGGCTGGCGCTCGACAGTGACCTGCCGGTGGGTTCTGCGACGCTGTACCGGTTTCCCGAGCAGGGCCCGGACGATGGCTGCCTCGTGGCGATGTGGGTGGCGCCGCACGCCCGGGGGAGCGGTGCGGCCGACGCCCTGGTGACGGCGCTGCTGGACCACGCCGCGTCCAGCGGGATGCGCCGCGTGACCCTCGACGTGGCCGACGGCAACCACCGGGCGGCGGCGTTCTACCGGCGGCTGGGGTTCACGGTGACCGGTCGGACCGGCACGCTGCCGCAGAACCCTCAGGTCACCGAGTTCGAGATGGAGCGTCTCCTCGACGGGCACCCAGCGTCTTCACGGTGAGCTCTCAGGGGCCCGCCTCCCGGTTCCGGCGCGCGTCTGCCAGAGTGGACGCCATGAGCGACATCACCGTGCGGGCCCTGGGCGAGGACGAGTGGGAGCAGTACCGCTCGGTGCGGCTGAACGCGCTGGAGGAGTCCCCGGAGGCGTTCGTGGCGAGCCTCGCGCAGGAACAGGCCTATGACGAGGAGTTCTGGCGCACCCGGATGCGCCGTTCCCAGCGGCTGCTGGCCGAGGACGCCGAGGGGCGGTCGATCGGCGTGGCGAGCGTCGGCCAGGGCAAGCAGGAGAACGAGCGGATCGCCGAGCTGTTCGGCCTGTGGGTCACCCCTGCCGCACGGGGCACGGGTGTCGCCACCCAGCTCGTGCAGGCCGGCGCCGACGTGGCGCGTGAGCAGGGTCGCAGCCACCTGGCCTACTGGGTCGGCTCCGACAACGGCCGGGCCGTCGCGTTCGCCAGCGGGTTCGGGTTCCGCCCGACCGACACCCGTCGGCCGATGCGGGTTCAGGGCGAGGGCGGTGGTGGCGAGGACGAGATCGCCATGGTCCTCCCCCTCGGCGAGGACCGCGGCGACCCCACGCTCTAGCGGCTAGGGCCGTGAGGCGAGGCGCTCGAGCAGGTCGGTCGGGCCGCTGACGATCAGGGTGTCGTGCGCCGTCACCTTCGTCTCCGGCACGGCATAGGTGAAGTCCTGCCCCGGTGCCTTCACCCCCACCACGGTGACGCCGTACTTCGACCGGATCGCGCTCTGGCTCAGGGTGAAGCCGATCGCCTCCTGGGGCGGGCGCATCTTGACGATCGCGAACCCGTCGTCGAACTCGATGTAGTCCATCAGCTTGCCGTTGACCAGGTGGGCGACCCGGCGGCCGCTGTCCGCCTCCGGCGAGATCACGTGGTGCACCCCGATCCGGGTGAGGATGCGGGCGTGCTCGGGGGACAGCGACTTGGCCCAGATCGAGGGGATGCCCGCGTCGACGAGGTTCATGGCGCACAGCACGGAGGCCTGCACCGAGGAGCCCATGCCGACGACGGCGAGGGTGAAGTTGCGCGCCTTCAGGTTGGCGATGGCCTGCGGGTTGCTCGCGTCGGCCTGCACGAGCTTGCCCACCTTGCCCAGGAAGGTCTCGGCGAGCGCTGCGTCACGCTCGACCGCGACCACGTTGTGGCCGAGCCGCTGCAGCTCGATGGCGGCGGCCCCGCCGAACCGGCCGAGGCCGATCACGAGCACGTCGTCCTCGTAGAGCTTCTTGGCCACGGGCTCCTCCTTGTCTGGTCGCAGCACGCTACCGCCTGCGGGTAGCGTTCCGGCATGTCCGCTCAGGTGCGCGTGGTCTGGGACCCCGGGTTCACGGCCTACGACTTCGGGCCGGCGCACCCGATGAGCCCGGTCCGGCTGGACCTCACCGCTCGGCTGTGCGAGGAGCTCGGCGTCTTCGCGCACCCGGGGGTCGAGGTGTTCTCACCGCCGGTGCCGGACGACTCCGTGCTGGAGACGGTCCACGAGCCGGGGTACGTGGCAGCCGTCCGCGCCGCCTCACAGGACCCCGCCAGTGCCGACCCCCGTCGAGGGCTGGGCACCGAGGACGACCCCGCCTTCCGCGGGATGCACGAGGTCAGTGCGCGCGTCGCCGAGGGGACCCGGCAGGTCTGTGCCGACGTGTGGGAGGGCCGTGCCCAGCACGGGGTGAACTTCTGCGGCGGCCTGCACCACGCCATGCCCGGGAGCGCCTCCGGCTTCTGCATCTACAACGACATAGCGGTCGGGATCCGCTGGCTGCTCGACCACGGGGCGAAGAGGGTCGCCTACGTGGACGTGGATGTCCACCACGGCGATGGCGTGGAGCACATCTTCTGGGACGACCCGCGCGTGCTGACCGTGTCGCTGCACGAGTCGGGCCGCGTGCTCTTCCCGGGCACGGGCTTCCCGGGCGAGACGGGGGGCGCCGGCGCCGAGGGCAGTGCGGTCAACGTCGCCCTGCCGCCCGGGACCGCCGACTCCGCCTGGCTGCGTGCGTTGCACAGCACCGCCCTTCCCCTGGTGCGGGCGTTCGAGCCCGACGTCCTGGTCACCCAGCACGGGTGCGACACCCATGCCCAGGACCCGCTGGCACACCTGGCCCTCTCGGTCGACGCCCAACGTGCGGCGGCGGAGGCCCTGCACCGGCTGGCCCACGAGGCCTGCGGCGGCCGGTGGGTGGCGTTGGGTGGCGGCGGCTACGAGGTGGTCGACGTGGTGCCCCGCACGTGGAGCCACCTGACCGCCATCGCCGCGCACCACCCGGTCCCCCTCACCGAGCCGGTGCCGCCCGGCTGGCTGGAGCACGTGCGGGAGGCGCTCGGTCGCGAGGGGCCGCGACGGATGGGCGACCGCGACCCCGCGGACGGGCCGATCTGGCACCAGCCCTGGGACCACGGCCACAACCCGCACAGCGAGTCCGACCGGGCGATCATGGCGACCCGGCAGGCCGTCTTCCCCCTGCACGGGCTCGACCCCTGGTTCGACTAGACCTTCGCGCAGAGATGTGATCGGCTCGGCGTGTCGGCTGGACAACCGCGAGGAACTTTCCTCAATGGCTTCCCCACACGTCACATCTGCCCCTACAGTTCATCCTGCACGAGCGTAGTGTCCGCCGGAGGGGAAGCCGGCGATGCGCGCGTGCAGAAGATCGAGGTGATCATGTCCAACGAGCGACAGCTCGCCGAGGTGCGGTTCCTGACCGTCGCCGAGGTGGCCTCGATCATGCGCGTGTCGAAGATGACGGTGTACCGCATGGTGCATGCCGGGGAGCTTCCCGCTATCCGGGTGGGCCGGTCCTTCCGGGTTCCGGAGGACGCGGTGCACAAGTACCTGCGTTCCTCCTACGTCGACACCGCGTGACGATGCGCTGAGCGCACAGCCCAGGCGGGCCGGGACCCCAGGCCCCGGCCCGCCTTCGCCTCGGTCCCCCTCCTGCACGGGTCGCCGGGTTTGGGGGTGCCGAGGACCGGCCGCTAGAGTGGCCCCCTGTTCGGCGTGGTGCGTTGTCTCGTTGCCCCGTCCGGCAACCGACCAACACACACACGCAAGGACGACTATGGGCTCTGTCATCAAGAAGCGCCGCAAGCGCATGGCGAAGAAGAAGCACCGCAAGCTCCTTCGCAAGACGCGTCACCAGCGTCGCAACAAGAAGTGACGTCAGGCCCCCGCTGCGGCGGGGGCCTTTGCGTTGTGCTGACAAGCGCGTCGGTATGCCGCACGGTCACCCCTGCGACGGAGGTCACCCACCTGTGGGTGGCCCCCTCTCGATAGGGTTTCCCCGTGGCTGAGGTCGTGCTCGTGACCGGCGTCTCCCGCTACCTCGGCGGGCAGTTCGCGCGAGCCCTCACCCAGGACCCCGCGGTCAGGCGCGTCATCGGTGTCGACGTCATCCCGCCACCGCACGACATCGGGCGCGCCGAGTTCGTCCGCGCAGACATCCGCAACCCGGTGATCGGCAGGATCATCGCCCAGTCGGACGTCGACACCGTCGTGCACATGAACGTCATCGCGACGCCGACCGGCGCGGGTGGACGCACCTCCCAGAAGGAGATCAACGTCATCGGCACGATGCAGCTGCTCGCTGCGTGCCAGAAGACGCCGAGCGTGCGTCGCCTCGTGGTGAAGTCCTCGGCCTCCGTCTACGGCTCCAGCCCCCGGGACCCCGCCATGTTCACCGAGGACATGGGCCCGAAGTCCCTGCC
>DASUKI010000012.1:0-6912 GCA_036278855.1 Pedococcus sp. | reverse complement strand
CACCAGGCTCAGGCGGGCGGTCGTGGTCATGGACACCACGGTATGCCGCGGGGTCGGGGACGGCGCGAAGGTTCGCCGAGGGCGAACCCGGCCACGCGGCATACGGGCGCTGGAGGCCGACGCGGCGCGGAGGCTACTGCTGGGTGACGTTGCCCCGGACCCACTCGACGATCTCGGTCGTCGTGGCGCCCGGGGTGAACACCTTGGCGACACCGAGCTTCTCGAGCTCGGGCAGGTCGGCCTCGGGGATGATCCCGCCACCGAAGACGACGATGTCGGCGGCGTCACGCTGCTTGAGCAGGTCCATGACCTTGGCGAACAGCGTCAGGTGCGCCCCGGACAGGACCGACAGGCCCACGGCGTCGGCGTCCTCCTGGATGGCTGCCTCGACGATCTGCTCCGGCGTCTGGTGCAGACCGGTGTAGACGACCTCCATGCCGGCGTCGCGCAGGGCACGGGCCACGACCTTCGCACCGCGGTCGTGGCCGTCGAGACCGGGCTTGGCGACGACGACGCGCAGGGGGGAGTCAGCCATGGGCGCAGACTAGTCCACCCGCGGGACACGCCGAATCGTGACCTCGAACACCTGCCAGTCGCCGCGGCAGCCGCTAGGTTCTGGAGGTCATGTCGCAGGGCGCCCCGCACTCTCGCCGGCAGGCTGCACCGCCGCGGCCCTCGCCGAGTAACCCCACGCGCCCGCTGCGAGCGGTCGCCCGCGCCGCGGCCCGGGTCCGGTCCGCCACCACCGCCGCAGGCGACGTCGTCGGTGGCGCAGCACGCGCCCTGGCCACACCGACCGGCGCGGTGGGCGCGGCCGTCGAGGCCGCCTGGCTGACCACCCACCTGGCGCTCTACCCGTGGGGACTGGTCGGCCGGCAGGGCCGCGGTGCCGAGCTGGGGTACCGCGTCGAGCACCTGCCACCGGTGCAGCGTGGGCTGCTGATCTCGGACGTCGAGGCGGCTGGCACGCCGATCCTGCTGGTCCACGGCATGGTCGACAACCGCTCGATCTTCACCCTGCTGCGGCTGGGGCTGCGGCGGCGCGGGTTCGGCCGGGTGAGCACGATGAACTACTCCCCCTTCACGGGCGACGTGCGCGTGGCCGCCGCCCAGCTCGCCGAGCAGGTCGAGGCACTCGTCGCCGAGACCGGCTATGAGCGGATCCACGTGGTCGGCCACTCGATGGGTGGCCTCATCGCGCGCTACTTCGTGACCCGGCTCGGCGGTGACGAACGCGTGCACACCCTGGTCACCCTGGGCACCCCCCACCAGGGCACCTACGCGGCATACGCCTGGCACAACGGGCTCACCCGGCAGCTGCGGCCGGGCAGCGCCCTGATGCGCGAGCTCGACCAGCCAGCACCCGGGTGCCGCACCCGTTTCCTGGTGTACTGGTCGGACCTGGACCAGATGGTCTTTCCGCAGCGGAACGCGGCCCTGCTGCACCCCGACCTGAGCGTGCGCAACGTGGACCTGCACGGCGTGGGCCACATGTCGCTGCCCATCGTCGGCAGCGTGGTCCATGGGATCTCCTCCACGCTGGCGCACCTGGACTCGGAGGGACACACCCTGACCCCCGGAGTCACCGAGCTGAGACGACGCTCGCAGTGATGCTCGTCACACGCTGCGGCGCCCCAGCGTGCTCCGACACACCGATTTCTTGACCGACATTTTGCATAACGAAGAGGTCACGCTACCGTCGACGAGCCCGTGTCCCCCCGCACGAATGGTTTTCCCCCTGTGAGCTCACCCTCCTACGAGGGGCGTCACCGCCCCCCGGGCCGCCACCGCGGCCCCAAGAAGGGACCCCGCTTTCCGGCAGTGCTCAAGAGCGGCTACCTGCTGCCCAGCGCTGCCGCTGCTGCCCTGGTCGTCACCGCCACCGGTGCGACGGTCGCGGAGTCGCCGACCCTGCACCTCGACCTGACCGGCTCGAGCGCGAAGGCGCAGGACGCGGCGGCTTTCAAGTTCAGCCGCATCGAGGCCCAGCAGCAGCGCGATGTGAAGCAGAGCGCGGCGCAGGCCCGCGTGCTCGAGGCTCAGCAGATCGCCCGCTCCGCCGAGCGCAGGGCCCTCGCCAAGAAGGCTGCCAAGGCGGCCGCCGCGAAGAAGGCTGAGGAGGCTCGCAAGGCCAGCCAGCAGTGGGTCATGCCCATCAAGGGGGCCGTGTTCACCTCCGGCTTCGGCTGGCGCTGGGGCCGGATGCACCAGGGTGACGACTTCGGCACCCCGGTCGGCACGCCACTGGCCGCCATGTCGAGCGGCAAGGTCACCTTCGCCGGCTGGCAGGGCGGCTACGGCAACAAGATCGAGATCACCTACTGGGACGGCACCGTCTCGGTGTTCGGCCACCTGAGCCAGCTCGCCACCAGCGTCGGCCAGTCAGTGGCACCCGGCGACATCGTGGGCTACTCCGGCAACACCGGCCACTCGACCGGTCCGCACCTGCACCTGGAGATCCACCCCGGCGGCGGTGACGCGATCGACCCCGCGCCCTGGCTGCGCGCCCACCACCTGCAGTAAGCGTCTCCCGCGCGCGCAGCGTCGCGCTACAGCTGCGCTACAGCTTCTCGAGTGGGGCGTAGCGCAGCAGGAACCGCTTGACCCCGGTGTCCCCGCCGAAGTCGACGTGCGCCTGGGTCTTGTCGCCCTCTCCCTCTGTCGTGACGACGGTGCCCATGCCGTAGCTGTCGTGGGTGACCTTGTCGCCGGCGTGCAGAGCGATGAGCGGGCGGTTGCCGGGTGAGCGCACCCCGGGACGGGCAGCGAGGCGAGCCACGGCCGGCGTCGACGGCCGGCGGGCCGTGGTGGCCGCCTCCGCTCGCCGCCAGTCCACGAGCGGTTCGGGGATCTCGTCGAGGAACCGGCTGGCCGGGTTGTACTGCGGGGCACCCCACGCGGACCGCACCGCCGCCCGCGACACGTGCAGCCGCTCCCTGGCACGGGTGATGCCGACATAGGCGAGCCGACGCTCCTCCTCGAGCTCCTTAGGGTCCGCGAGGGAGCGCAGGTGCGGGAAGGTGCCGTCCTCCATGCCGGTGAGGAACACGACCGGGAACTCGAGGCCCTTGGCGGTGTGCAGCGTCATCAGCGTGACGACACCCTGGTCCGCCGCCTCGTCGTTGTCGGGGATCTCGTCGGCGTCCGCGACCAGCGACACCTGCTCGAGGAAGTCCTCGAGCGAGGCCACCTCACCGGTCTCCGCACGGGTCTCGTCGAACTCCTGCGCCACGGCCACGAGCTCGGCGAGGTTCTCGACCCGCGTCTCGTCCTGCGGGTCGTGCGAGGCGCGGAGCTCGTTGAGGTAGCCGGACTTGTCGATGACGGCCTCGAGCAGGGCACCGACGCCCTGCTCGTCGTCCTCGTGGATGCGGCCCAGCTCCTCGAGGAGCCCGGTGAAGCCCTTGATGGCTGCGACGGAGCGGGTCGCGATCCCCGGCGCGTCCTCGGGCCGGCCCAAGGCTGCGATGAACGGGATCCGCTCCCGCTCCGCGAGCGCCGCGACGCAGGCCTCCGCCCGGTCGCCAATCCCGCGCTTGGGCACGTTGATGATGCGCCGCAGGTTGACCGTGTCGGCGGGGTTGGAGATGACGCGTAGGTAGGCGAGCGCGTCCTTGACCTCGCGCCGCTCGTAGAACCGGGTGCCGCCGACGACCTTGTAGGGCAGGCCGACGCGAACGAACACCTCCTCCAGTGCACGGGACTGGGCGTTGGTGCGGTAGAACACCGCGACGTCCTTGGGCTTGACCCCGAACTCGTCGCCGAGCTCGTCGATGGTCTTCGCGACGAAGGCCGCCTCGTCGTGCTCGTTGTCACCGACGTAGCCGACGATCTGCGGCCCGTCGCCGCTGTCGGTCCACAGGTTCTTCTTGCGGCGCTCGGGGTTCTTGGCGATCACCGAGTTGGCGGCCCGCAGGATCGTCTGGGTAGAGCGGTAGTTCTGCTCCAGCAGGATCGTCCGGGCGTCGGGGTAGTCCTGCTCGAACTCCACGATGTTGCGGATCGTGGCCCCACGGAAGGCGTAGATCGACTGGTCGGC
Source organism: Pedococcus sp. (assembly GCA_036278855.1). Classification (GTDB taxonomy): domain Bacteria; phylum Actinomycetota; class Actinomycetes; order Actinomycetales; family Dermatophilaceae; genus Pedococcus. Next base: position 2,873 of record DASUKI010000012.1, on the reverse strand, counting down.
GTCGCCGACGACCACGAGCTCGGCCGGTGGCACCTGGTGGGTCTCGCCCTCGGCCTGCACCGGCCCGACCAGCTCCTTCACGAGCTGGTACTGCGCCTGGTTGGTGTCCTGGTACTCGTCGACGAGCACGTGCCGGAACCGGCGGCGGTAGTGCTCGGCGACGTCGGGGAACGCCTGCAGGATGTTGACCGTCGTCATGATGAGGTCGTCGAAGTCGAGCGCGTTCGCCGCCCGCAGCCGCCGCTGGTAGCCGGTGTAGGCCTCGGCCAGCATCCGCTCCTGGTGGGTGCCGTCCGACACCTGCCCGGCGAAGGTCTCCTCGTCGACCAGCTCGTTCTTGAGGTTGGACACCTGGTGGCTGAACGACCGCGGCGGGTAGCGCTTGGTGTCGAGGTCGAGGTCGCGCAGCACGAGCGCCATGAGCCGCTGGGAGTCGGCCGCGTCATAGATCGAGAACGTCGACTTCATGCCGACCTTGCCCGCCTCGCGGCGCAGGATCCGCACGCAGGCCGAGTGGAAGGTCATCACCCACATCGCCTTGGCACGCGGCCCCACGAGCGCGGCCACCCGCTCCCGCATCTCGGCGGCGGCCTTGTTGGTGAACGTGATCGCCAGGACCTGCCCCGGCTGCACCCCGCGGGCTCCGAGGAGGTAGGCGATCCGGTTGGTGAGCACCCGCGTCTTGCCCGACCCGGCACCGGCGACGATGAGCAGCGGGCCCCCCTCGTGCAGGACTGCCTCGCGCTGCTGCGGGTTGAGCCCCTCGAGGAGTGCTTCAGGGTCGGTATGCCGCGTGGGCGCCTCCTCGCCACCGCCACCGCGGGCGCGACCCTCGGCGGACGCCTGGGCCCAGGTGGGTACGCCGCGGTCGTCGACCAGGGCGGCGCGGGCGGCCGCTGCGGATGGTCGGGCGGGGGTTGCGGAGTCGCCGAACAGGTCGTCGAAGAGTGTGCTCATGCTGCGCACCAGCCTACGTGCCCGGGCGGACAGCGGCGGCACCGCCGGCCCCCTCGCCGGGACGAAATCCCGTTGCGCCGGGTCCGTACCGTTGAGCACGTGCACGACAACCGTGGTGACCTCTCGCTGCTTCGCGAGAGACGGTTCGCCATGCTCTTCGCCGCACGCACCCTGTCGATGCTGGGGATCGCCTTCGCCCCGGTCGCCTTGGCGTTCGGCATCCTCGCGCTGCCCGGCGCCTCTCCCACGACGCTGTCGACCGTGCTCGCCAGCGAGTCGGCTGCGATCGTGCTGTTCACGCTCGCCGGCGGGGTCGTGGCCGACCGCTACCCGCGGCACCGGGTGCTGCAGTCGGCGGAGTGGGTGAACGCGCTGGCTCACGTGGCACTGGGCCTGATGATCCTGCACCACCGGGCACCCACGTGGGGGTTGGCGGCCGCCGCCGCGGTCTCCGGGACGGCGACCGCGATGGTCTGGCCGGCCCTGACCGGGATCGTCCCGGACGTCGTCCCTGTGCGGCACCTGCAGCAGGGCAATGCCCTGCTCGGACTGGGCGGCAACGTCGCCCGCGTCGGCGGGCTGGTCGCCGGCGGCATCGTGGTCGTGGCCATCGGTGGCGGCTGGGCCCTGTGGTCCGCCGCCCTGCTGTTCGCCGTCTCCGGTCTGCTCGTGTCGCAGTTGGCGCTGCCGGCCCGCATCCCGCTCGCCGACAGGGTGCGCACCTCGGTGGTCGCCGACCTGCGCGACGGGTGGGACGAGTTCCGCTCACGTCAGTGGCTCTGGGTCGTCGTGGTGCAGTTCTCGGTGCTGGTGATGGTCTGGCAGGCCGCGCACCTCGTGCTGGGTCCAGTGGTGGCCAAGCGGGAGCTCGGCGGGCCGGGTGCCTGGACCGCGGTGCTGACCGGTGAGTCGCTCGGCCTGATCGCCGGGGTGCTCATCGCGCTGCGGCTGCGGCCGCGACGCCCGATCCTGCTGGTGACGCTGCTGACCTTCGGTGCAGCGCCGCCGTACCTGCTGCTCGGGTGGAGCGCACCCCTGTGGACCGTCGTGGCGGCCGCCTTCGTGCTCGGGCTGTGCTTCGACCTGTTCACGGTGATCTGGCAGACGACCATGCAGCGCGAGGTCCCTGCCGCCTCCCTGTCCAGGGTGAGCTCGTACGACGCGCTCGGCTCCCTCATGCTCGGGCCACTCGGGCTGCTGCTGGCGGGACCCGCCGCGGAGTCGATCGGCCCGCACCGCGCGCTGGTCTGGTGTGGTGTGGTCATGGTGGTGACCACCCTCTTCGCCCTGGCCTTCCCCGGGGTCCGTCAGCTGCGCGCCCCCGGTAGCACCGAGGTGCCACCTGTCCTAGCATCGGGGGTGTGAAGATCAGTGTGAGCCTGCCGGACAAGGACGTCGACTTCCTCGACGCACTGGTGCTGGAGGGCTCGGCAGAGTCGAGGTCGGCCAGCGTGCACCTCGCGGTCCGGACGCTGCAGGCGTCCCGCCTGGAGTCCGCCTACGAGGCGGCGTGGCGGGAGTGGCACGAGTCCGGGGAGGCGGCCGCGTGGGACCGTACGAGCAGCGGGCGCCACGATGCGTCGCGGTGAGATCTGGCTGGCCCGACTCGGGGGCGACGACGCCGGCGGCGAGCCCACCCAGCCGGTGGTCGTCGTCAGCAACGACGGGGCGAGTGCTGCGGCGGAACGGCTCGGTCGTGGCGTGGTCACCGTGGTCCCGGTCGCCGAGAGCTCCAAGGCCGTCTACCCGTTCCAGGTGTACCTGCCCCGCGGCGAGACCGGGCTGCGCCTGAACTCCAAGGCGCGGGCGGAGCAGGTGAGCTCGCTCGACGTGCGCCGGCTGGAGCGCGTCGTCGGGGTCGTGCCCACCGGGCTCATGGCCGAGCTCGACACGGCCCTGCGGCTGCACCTGGCCCT
>DASUKI010000011.1:0-3113 GCA_036278855.1 Pedococcus sp. | reverse complement strand
GCGTTGCCGCGCTGGGCCCGCACGCTGCCCCACCACCCGGGGTCGGGCCGCACCGGGTGGGTGGTGGTGCGCCGCCCCACCTGCAGCCGCCAGCCCCGCCGGCGCAGTCGCGTCGCCAGGTCGGCGTCCTCACGGTAGGCGCGGCGGAACCGTTCGTCGAAGCCGTGGACCTCGGCGAGCGCCGCGTGTCGCACCGCCATGTCTGCAGTGACCCACAGGGCCGTGGCCAGCCCGGCCGTGCCGCGCTCCCAGTCGGTCGGTCGGCGGGTGCTCGGCAGCGGGACCTCGATGCGGGCCTGGACCGCTGCCACGTCGGGGTCGGCGTCCCGCAGGTCGTCGCGCAGCAGCCGCGACCACTCCGGCGGCAGCACCACGTCGTCGTCGAGGAAGACCACCCAGTCGGCACGGCAGACCCGCCAGCCAAGGTTGCGCGCCGCGGCCGGGCCGCGCCCCAGCCCAGCCAGGACCCGAACGGGGACCTGCCGGTCGAGACCCGGGGGGACGTGGGGCGCCGGGCCGGCGACGCCATCGGGACGGTCGTCGACGAGCACGACCTCCGCCGGCCGGTAGACCGTCTGCTGCGCGAGGGACTCCAGCAGCCCGTCCAGCGAGGGCCTCACCAGCGTCGGGACGACCACGGCGTACTCCCCTGTGGGCACCCTCACAGGTCACCTGCCAGGGCAGCGCGGCGGACCAGGTGCGGGCCGAGGACGAGGGCGTCCACGGGGGCGGAGCCGAACATCTCGAGGGCCTCCCGGGGGGTGTCGACCATGGGCCGACCGGCCGTGTTGAGGCTGGTGTTGACCAGGACCGGCAGTCCGGTTCGCCGCTCGAAGGCGCGGAGCAGTGCGGCGACCCCCGGCTCCTCGTCGTCGGAAACCGTCTGGACCCTCGCGGTGCCGTCGACGTGCACGACCGCCGGTACCCTGTCCCGCCAGCGCGGCGACACCGTGTGGACGAACAGCATGTACGGGCTCGGCAGGGGTCCGTCGGTGAACAGCTCCGCCGCCCGGTCCGCGAGCACCATCGGCGCGACCGGACGGAACATCTCCCGGCCCTTGACCCGGTTGAGTCGTTCGAGGTTGTCGAGGTGGCCCGGGTGCGCGAGGAGCGAGCGGTGCCCCAGCGCCCGCGGGCCGTACTCACTGCGACCCCCGAACCACGCGACCACACCGTCGTCGGCGAGGACCTGGCCCGCCTGCTCGGCGAGGTCGCCCGGCGTGGTGAAGGACAGCCTCGCCCGGCCCAGCTCAGCGGCGAGGTCCTCGTCGGACCACCCCCGACCGAGGGCGGCGGTGGTGAACGGCTGCAGTGCTGCGTCCCCTCCGTCGGCACACACCTGCAGGGCCGCACCAAGCGCCGTGCCCGCGTCACCCGCCGCCGGCGGGACCCACACCTGCTCGAACGCCGACTCGCGCCACACGCGCGAGTTGGCGACGCAGTTGAGGGCGGTGCCGCCCGCCAGGCACAGCGTCCGGTCACCGGTCTGGGCGTACAGCCACCCGGCGAGGGCGACCATGGTGTCCTCGAGGCAGAGCTGGACCGACGCCGCCAGGTCCGCCTGCTCCGGCAGCCAGCGCTCATCGTCGGCGCTGCGTGCCGGTGCCCACCGCGCCCAGTCCGGGACCGTCGCGACGAAGCTGCCGTCGCCCCGCGCGTGCAGCCCCTCGCGCACCTGCTCGGCGAAGCGCGGGGTGCCGTAGGAGGCCAGCGCCATCACCTTGAACTCGTCGCTGGAGCGCAGGAACCCCAGGTGTTCGGTGAGCGACTCGTAGACCAGGCCCAGCGAGTGCGGCAGCTCCTGCGCGGCCAAGGTCTCGAACCGCCCGCTCACGTACCTCCCGGCGAGGTGCGACCACCGTTCTCCCCGGCCGTCCACGACGAGCACGCTGGCCCCGCCGGGGAGCGCTCCGGGGGCGGCCAGCCCGGCCGAGGCGGCGTGCGCGAGGTGGTGCGGCACGAACCGCACCTTGCCCGGGTCCAAGCCCGGCAGGGCCGCGGCCAGGAATGACGGCGACCGCTCGGCGTACATCACCCGGAGGTGGTCCCATGGGTCGTCGAGCCCCATGTCCTCGGCGGGCTTCGCCAGCGCCGGGTCGAAGGAGTACGCCACCGCGTCGAGGTCCTCCGGGCGCAGTCCGGCGGAGTCGAGGCACCAGCGCATCGCCTGCTCCGGCAGCTCCCAGGCGGCGAACGGCACCGGACGCTTGCCGTGCTTGCGCCGGCTGAACCGTTCCTCCTCCGTTGCCGCGAGGGTCAGGCCGTCGACGACCAGCGCGGCAGCGGGGTCGTGGAAGAGGGCGTTGACGCCCAGCACTCGCATACCGCTTCGACTACCCCGGGTCGAAGCGGTTTTAACCGCTTCGCCCCGAGGAGCGTCCTCAACCGGCTCTGCCGGCGAGCACACTGCTGCCGAAGTCGCGCAGCAGCGCCTGCGGGTCGCGCCAGGTCTGCGCGGCACCCGCCGCGAGCAACTCCTGACTGCTCGTCCCGCCGCACTCGAGCCCGACGCAGGGAATGCCCAGCCGGCCGGAGGACTCGACGTCCCAGACGGAGTCCCCGACGAACACCGCCCGCTCAGCCTCGAGACCGGCCTTGCCCAGCGCCGCTTCGACCAGGTCCGGGCTCGGCTTGCTCTCCCGGGCGTCGGAGGAGTCAGTGACCACGTCGAGGAGGTCGTCGGCGTCGAGCACCCGCAGCAGTGGGCCGATGTCGTCCTCTGTTGCCGACGTGACGATGACCACCCTGCTGCCCTGCGCGCGCACTCGCGCCAGCAGCTCCTTGGCGCCACGGAACGCCACGACCTGGTCCTGGGCGTCGTGGTAGAGCTCGGCGTGCCGCTCCTTGACCGCGTCGTCGCTCCCCGGGTCGTGGGGCCCCACGACGTGCGGAATGAGCGCGTCGCCGGTCATGCCGACGGCGCGGTGCACGGCCGCGGTGTCGACCCGGTGCCCGGCCTCGCGCAGGGCACGCGTCCACGCGACGGCGTGCAGGTAGGTCGTGTCGACCAGCGTCCCGTCCAGGTCGAACAGGATGCCCTCAGGGGGTCGCCCCACCGTCCTCATCCCTCCGCCTTCGGCCGCGCCATGGTCGTGGGGGGGCCCCCCCCCCCC
>DASUKI010000010.1:0-3220 GCA_036278855.1 Pedococcus sp. | reverse complement strand
CGCCACTGGCCGCGACCACCGACCTTGATGGCGGGCAGCTCGCCAGAGCGGACGAGGGCGTAGGCCTGGGCTGAGGAGATGTCGAGCACTTCTGACACCTCGGAGAGCTGGATGAAGCGCTTGGCCACGGTGTGTCCCCGTTCTCCGGTCCGGTCGGTTTGACCGGCTCTATGTCTTAACTTGACCAACTGTTTACCATCATCGTCCGGCTGCGTGGGTTCTCTCCGCAAATTCTCGCATCAGTAGCCGTTTGGGGGAGTTGGCATCCTGCACTTGTGGACAACGTGCGTCCCTGTGGACTGGGACGGCGGAGGCGGCCGGACATGCGTCATGATGGTCGCCGCCGGGGGCAACCCGGACAGTTCACCGCGAAGGGGGCGCAACCGTGTCCGATCTGCCGGTACCCAGGGCGTCGCGTCTGCAGAAGCCCGCCTGGCGGGACGCGCGCCTGCTCGTCGGCGTGCTGCTCGTGCTCGCCTCGGTGGTCCTGGGCTCGTACGTCGTCGCGCACGCCGACGACCGCACGGCCATGTACGCCGCGGCAGGCCCGCTGGTCCCCGGGCAGAAGCTGTCCGAGGACGACCTGACCCGGGTCGAGGTGCAGCTGGGGTCGAAGGCTGCGAGCTACCTGTCGGCGACGCAGGGACTGGCCCCCGACCGCTACGTGCTGCGCGAGGTCCGCGCCGGCGAGCTGGTGCCGGTGTCGTCCGTCGGCGGCCACGATGCCATCGAGGTCCAGCCGTTGACCCTGCTCATCGACGCCGGCTCGGCCGCCTCCCTCGAGGTCGGCTCGCAGGTCGACGTCTACGTCAACCCCGCGGACCCCGACCAGTCCGCCGCCGGCAGGCACTTCACCGGACCGCAGCTCGCGCTGCAGGCGGTGTCGGTCTCCGGCCTGCCCCAGACCTCCAGTGGCCTCGGCGGCGGCAGCGCGACCGGCGACCGTCCAGTGCAGGTCATGGCGCCCACCGACCGGATCAAGGACATCATCGGCAAGGTCGACCTCGGTGCGCGCGTGACGGTGGTGCCCGTCGCCGGCAGCGCCCTGCAGGGCCAGCGGTGACCCGCAGCGTCCTCACCGCCGTCGGCGGCGCCTGGGAGTCAGACCTGGTGACCGCGCTCGAGGGCACCGGCGGCTACGCCGTGGCGCGGCGCTGCGCCGACGTGGCCGACCTGCTGGCCGCCGCTGCGGCCGGCGTCGGCGAGGTCGCCCTCGTGTCGCCGGAGCTGCGGGCGCTGGACCGACCGGCCCTGCACGAGCTGACCACCCACGGCGTGCAGGTCGCCGGGGTCACCGCACCCGGTGACGACCTCGGGGAGCGCCGGCTGCGCCAGCTCGGCCTCACCGTCGTGCTTCGCGCGGACCTGCCCAGCCATGAGCTCGAGGACGCCCTGGACGCGCTCGGCGAGGTCGAGGACCTCGCTCCCGCAGACGAGGGGACCCTGCCCGAGCTGCCCGAGGAGGCGGTGCGGGACGCCACGGTGATCGCCGTGTGGGGACCGACCGGGGCTCCGGGACGCAGCACCGTCGCGCTCAACCTCGCGGCCGAGCTCGCGGCCACGGCGCCGACGCTGCTCGTCGACTGCGACACCTACGGCTCGTCATTGGCACAGGCGCTCGGGCTGCTCGACGAGGCGCCCGGCATGGCGGCGGCAGCCCGCGCGGCCGACCAGGGCGCGCTCGACCTGGTCGCCCTGGCCCGCCTCGCGCCCGAGGTGAGCAGCGGGCTGCGGGTGCTCACCGGCATACCTCGTGCCGAACGCTGGACCGAGCTGCGTGCGGCGTCGGTCGCCAACGTGCTCACGGTCGCCCGCCAGCTCGCGAGGTTCGTCGTGGTCGACTGCGGCTTCTCGATCGAGGACGACGAGGAGCTGTCCTACGACACCCTGGCGCCGCGCCGCAACGCCGCGACCCTCACCGCCCTCGAGTCCGCCGACGAGCTCGTCGTCGTGGGCAGCGCGGAGCCGATCGGGCTGCAGCGGCTCGTCCGGGCGGTCCAGGACCTCGGCGCGGTGCCCGCGCCGACCCCCCGCGTCGTGGTCAACCGGGTCCGGGCATCCGCGGTCGGGGCGCGGCCCGAGCGCCGGATCCACGAGGCGCTGGAGCGGTTCGCGGGCATGGACGACCTGACCTTCCTACCATGGGACCAGCAGAGCCTGGACGCGGCGATGTTCGCGGGCAAGTCGCTGGCCGAGCAGGCACCAACCTCCGAGCTGCGTCGTGCCATCGCCACGCTTGCCACCCGGTATGCCGGTGGGTCACCGGGGGCGCGCCGCCGCCGGTCCCGCCGCACTCGCCGCTGAGTGCGCTGCCGGTTCGAGGTGATAGCGACCGGAAATCCGGTCGCTTTCACCTCGAATCGCGAGGGGAGGGAGAGCGAGGGAGGGAGGTCAGGAGCTGAACAGCAGCGTCAGGCCGCCGACGGTGTAGACCACCATCAGCACCAGCAGCGGCACCTGTCCCAGCACCGCGGCGCGGCGCGGGAACAGCGAGACGGCCCGCTCGTGCGCCGCCACGACCCCGAGGACATGCCCGGTGATGATCGCCACGACCTGGATGCCCGCCACCAGTCCAGGCGCGATCAGCGCTGCCGACGGCTCGAGCCCAGCGGTGCCCAGCCAGTTCGCCCCGGTGCCCAGCGGGTCGGACATCCGTGCCAACCCGTGGGTGCCCTCCCACACCCACAGCGACCAGTAGTGCGCGATGAGGTAGCCCGCGGCGATCGGGATGAGGGACGGCGCAAAAGCGCTCGCGATGCCGCGCAGCGGCACCCGGGCGAGGCGGGCGCTCAGGCCCGCGGCGGCATACAGCGAACCCGCCACGACGAGGCAGAAGCCCACCAGCGCCACGGACTCCCACAGCCTCGCGGGCAGGGCTGAGGACTGCACGAACGAGTACCACCGGGTCTCGCTGGAGAACCCGTCGTAGGCGGTGGTGCCGAGCATCACTGATGACACGGCGAGCAGGCCCGGGGCAGGCTCGAGCTGCAACGGTCCGTGCAGCGGGGTGCGGAGAACCCAGCGGCCGTCGGCGCGTCGGCCGAGGGGGCTGAGGCAGCCGTAGAGCGTCGACCATGCGGTGAACGGCTCGCCCCGGCGCAGGTAGGCGGGGCCGAAGGTGAGGGCCAGCACCAGGCTGGCGAGCAGGTAGCCGCCGATGGCGACCCGCATGGTGAGCAGGTCGGCGTTGTCCGGCGCGATGAGCTCCATCCACACGAAG
>DASUKI010000009.1:0-3730 GCA_036278855.1 Pedococcus sp. | reverse complement strand
GTCCCCAAGGGACTGCTCATCGGGGGCGGGTGGCGCGACGCCGACGGCGGCGCGACCCTGCCCGTCGAGGACCCCTCGAGCGGCGCGACGATCGCCCGGGTCGCCGACGCGAGCGTCGCTGACGGCCAGGCGGCACTGGATGCAGCCGTTGCGGCCCAAGGGGAGTGGGCCAAGACGGCACCGCGTGACCGGGGCGAGATCCTCCGCACCGCGTTCGAGCGGCTCAGCGAGCGGGCGGAGGAGTTCGCCATGCTGATGACCCTCGAGATGGGCAAGACGCTGGCCGAGTCCCGCGGCGAGGTGACCTACGGCGCGGAGTTCTTCCGGTGGTTCTCCGAGGAGGCGGTGCGCATCCACGGCCGGTGGTCGACCGCCCCCAACGGGGCCACCCGGCTGCTCACCATGAAGAAGCCGGTCGGCCCGGTGCTGATGATCACGCCCTGGAACTTCCCGCTGGCCATGGGGACCCGCAAGATCGGACCTGCGGTCGCGGCGGGCTGCACCATGGTCGTCAAGCCGGCCAGCCAGACGCCGCTGACCATGCTGGCGCTGGCCGAGCTGCTGCGTGAGTCCGGCCTGCCCGACGGCGTCCTGAACGTCGTCACCACCAGCCGCACCGGTGAGGTGATGGAGCCGCTGGTGCGCGACCCGCGCCTGCGCAAGCTCACCTTCACCGGCTCCACCCAGGTCGGCCGCCGGCTCGTCGAGCAGTCCGCCGAGCAGCTGCTCCGCGTCTCGATGGAGCTCGGCGGCAACGCGCCGTTCATCGTCTTCGAGGACGCCGACCTCGAACGCGCCGTCGAGGGCGCGATGCTCGCGAAGATGCGCAACATCGGCGAGGCCTGCACCGCCGCCAACCGGTTCCTCGTGCACGAGTCGGTGGCCGAGGAGTTCGCGCAGCGGTTCGCCAAGCGGATGTCAGCCCTCACCCTCGGCAAGGGCACCAAGAAGGGCGTGGATGTCGGTCCGCTCATCGACGGCAAGGCCCGCGACGGGGTGGCCGAGCTGGTCGAGGACGCCCGCAGCAAGGGCGCCACGGTCCTCGTGGGCGGCTCACCGGTGGCGGGTCGCGGCTACTTCTTCGAGCCCACCGTGGTCGCCGACGTGCCGTTGGGGGCCCGCATGATGAGCGAGGAGATCTTCGGACCGATTGCCCCGATCTCCACCTTCGCGACCGAGGATGAGGCGGTGGAGCGGGCCAACGGCACGGAGTACGGCCTGGTCGCCTACCTGTTCACGAGCGACGTGGGCCGGGTCATCCGGGTCAGCGAGGCGCTCGAGTTCGGGATGGTCGGGGTCAACCAGGGCATCGTCTCCAACCCGGCCGCCCCATTCGGTGGGGTGAAGGCGTCCGGCTTCGGTCGGGAGGGCGGCTTCGAAGGCATCGAGGAGTACCTCGAGACGGTATATGTCGGGATCGCCCCGTAACCGCACCCTCGCTGCATCGTCCGTTTGGGTGCACCTTCGTCGAAAGAGTTCCGTCGGCGTGTGTCTCGGCGCTTGAATCTGCGCCATGTCCGGCACCCAGCCCGCGGTAGTCCACGCCCTCAACGGAGCGAGCGGCGGGGCGCTGCCCGACGGAGAGGGCACGCTGCCCGGGCGGAACGGTCAGCGCCTGCACTCGCTGTCCGAGGTGCTGACCCAGACCGACGAGAAGCTGCGCCTGGGCCACGTGGCAGGCGCCCGCGTCTGGCCCACGGGCTTCGATGCCCTCGACGTCGCGCTCACCGGCGGCTTCCGCTCCGGCGAGCTCGTCCTGATCGGTGGCCCCCAAGGACTGGGCAAGACGGCCATGGCGCTGCAGATGCTGCGCAACACCGTCGCCGCCAACCGCTCCGCGGTGCTGTTCTCCTACGAACACGACGCACACGGCATGCTCGAGCGGCTGCTCGCCATCGAGGCGGGCGCGATCGCCGGGACCGACGCCGTGTCGCTCACGAAGATCCGCGCGGGGTTCGAGGCACGGCACAGCGCCACCCACACCATGGAGGAGCGGTTCGCGGAGACCGTCGGTGGCGCCGAGGCGGTCAAGGCGCTGCAGGGCTACGGCGAACGGCTCCACCTGCACACCTCCAGCGGCATGCACACCACCCTCGACGAGATACGACAGGTGGTCCTCGACGTCACCGAGCGCGACGGCCGGGCGCCACTGGTGCTGGTCGACTACCTCCAGAAGGTGCCCGTCCCCGACGGCCCGGCTGGTGAGGACGAGCGGGTCAGCGTGATCGTCGAGCAGCTCAAGGACCTCGCCCTCGAGGTGGCCGCACCGGTCGTGGCCATCGTGGCTGCGGAGAAGGGCAGTCTGCAGGCCGGCAAGCGGATGCGCGTGCACGACCTGCGCGGCTCGTCGGCCCTGGCCTACGAGGCCGACGTGGTCCTCATCCTCAACGACAAGTACGACGTCGTCGCCAAGCACCACCTCGTCTACCACCTCGGCAACGCCGAGCGGTTCCGCCACTGGGTCGTCATGTCGATCGAGAAGAACCGCAACGGCGCCGACCACCTCGAGCTGGAGTTCCAGAAGCGCTTCGAGCAGGGCCGGTTCGAGCCCGAGGGCCGCGTGGTCGAGGAGCAGCTGATCGAGGAGCGCGTCTTCCGGGAGTGAGTCTCGGCGGTACGGCCCTGCCGTAGGTTGTGGGGATGTCGCCGCAGGACCGCCGCACCGTCCGGACGGTCCTGCTGGTGCTCGCCTGCGTGCTGCTCGTCGGCCTCGTCTGGGTGGGCAGCCGCGACTCCACCACCGCCGAGCCGGGTGTCCAACCGGGCAGCGGACAGTCTGCCAGCGGGCAGTCGGCCAGCTCGGGCCAGCACCGCGGCACCAGCGGCCTGCCGTCGGTCAGCGTCGCGGACCTGCCGCCCGAGGCCAGGCACACCCTCGAGCTGATCCGCTCCGACGGGCCGTTCCCGTACTCCCGCGACGGCGTCGTGTTCCAGAACCGCGAGCGGCTCCTGCCACGCGAGAAGAGCGGCTACTACCACGAGTACACCGTGCCGACGCCGGGCGAGGCCGACCGCGGCGCGCGACGCATCATCACCGGCAAGGCTGGTGAGCGGTACTACACCGACGACCACTACGCCTCCTTCCGAGTCGTCGAGGAGCAGCCGTGATCCGCGTGCTGGGCAAGGAGTCGGCGATAGCCGAGGTGGTGCGGGAGGCGCAGCGCGAGGGCGCCGACGTCGTGGTCGTGCCCGCGGCAGCGGGCAAGCGCGGCAGCCTCGAGCGCTTCGCCGAGGTGCTGCGGCTGCCCGACTGGTTCGGCCACAACCTCGACGCCCTGGCGGACTGCCTGCACGACCTGGCCGAGAGCCCGCTGGCGGAGGGTGCCACCGGCCGGCACCTGGTGTGGGACGGCACGGCCCGGCTGCGCGGCGCCGACCCGGAGGCGTTCGAGGGCATCTGCTCGGTGCTCGAGGACGTCGCCGACGAGCACGCCGGGTTCACGGTGACCGTCATCGACCGTTGAGCCGATGGGGGACAATGGTGCGGTGAGCTCACCGCGCACCGTTGCCGTCCTCGGGTCGACCGGGTCCATCGGGACCCAGGCCCTCGAGGTCATCTCGCGCAACCCCGAACGGTTCCGCGTGGTCGCGTTGTCCGCTGGGTCGAACCTCGACCTGGTCGCCGAGCAGGCAGTGGCCTTCGGGGTGGACCTGGTCGCCGTGGCGAGCGGCACGTCCGAGGCGGTGGCCGAGGCGATCGGTGCGTATGCCGCGCGTGCCGGCGAGCAGG
>DASUKI010000008.1:0-2385 GCA_036278855.1 Pedococcus sp. | reverse complement strand
CTCGCGGGCCATGCAGGCCGCCTACCCGCTCCTGCGCCCGAGCCTGGAGAAGATCATTGCCCGCATCGCCGTGTCCGAGGACGCCAGACGGACGGTGACCACCCACCTCGGCGGGGACGCCGTCGTGATCCCCAACGGGGTGAACGTCGCCCGCTTCGCCGATGCCCTTCCGAGCCCGGCCTGGACCGGCACCCCCGAGGCACCGACGCTCGCCTTCCTCGGCCGCATCGACGAGCCGCGCAAGGGGCTGCCGGTGCTCGCCGCCGCGATGCCAGCAGTCCTCGAGCGCCACCCCGGCGCCCGCCTCCTGGTGGCAGGGCCGGGTGACGTGGCCGCTGCCCGCGAACGGATGCCGCCGGAGGTGGCCAGCGCGGCGGAGTTCCTCGGCATGGTCAGCGACGAGGACAAGGCCTCGCTGCTGTCCTCGGTCGACGCCTATGTCGCTCCGCACACCGGTGGCGAGAGCTTCGGCATCGTCCTGGTGGAGGCCATGAGTGCGGGTGCACCCGTGGTGGCCAGCGACCTGGCGGCGTTCGCGCGCGTGCTGGACGGGGGACGCGCCGGGGTGTTGTTCGGAGGCGGGGACCACGCCGACCTGTCCCGACAGGTGCTGGCCCTGCTCGAGGACCCGGCACAGGGGGAGCGCCTCCGGGTCGCCGGCCGGCGGCGAGCGCAGGTCTTCGACTGGTCGGTGGTCGCCGACGAGGTCATGGCGGTCTACGAGACGGTGGTGCACGGCGTCGAGGCGGCGCGTCCGGATTCGGCGACCGACACCCGCTGGACGCGCTTGCTGCGCGGTCGCGGACGGATGGTGGAGGACTGATGGAACCGCTGACCTGGGCGGTGGTCGCCGTCGCCGTGGTGCTCGGGATCGCCTGGTACCTGTCCTACTCGGCGGCCCGATTGGACCGGCTGCACTCCCGCGTCGAGGGCGCGCTCTCCGCGCTCGACGCCCAGCTGGTGCGTCGTGCCGAAGCCACGCTCGAGCTGGCGAACTCCGGCGCGCTCGACCCCGCCAGCGCGCTCATCCTCGCCGGGGCCGCCTCGGAGTCCCTCGAGGCCCACAACGAGCGTGCCCTGGAGGACGACCTGCTCGAGGGGCAGCACTTCGCCGGTCGCGAAGTCCTCGAGAGCGACCTCACCGGGGCGCTCGTGGTGGCGCTCACCCCGGTGGTGGTCGAGCAGCTCCGCGACGGGGAGAGCCTCGGCGCTGCGGCGCTGCAACGCGTCGAGGCGAGTGGGCTGCGCGTGCAGCTGGCGAGGCGGTTCCTCAACGACGCCGTCACCGACGTGCGGCGGGTGCGGCGCAAGTGGGTGGTGCGGGTGTTCCGGCTGGCGGGGCACGCCGAGCTGCCGCAGACGGTCGAGTTCGACGACGAGCTGCCCACCGCAGCCCGCGAGTAGCCCGGTGACCACCGATCGGCAACGAGTCGCGGACGCGCCCGACCTGTTGCTGGTCACCAGAACCCGGATCGGCCGGCCCGGTGACCACCGAGCGGCAACGAGTCGCGGACGCGCCCGACCTGTTGCCACCTGCTGGTCACCAGAACCCGGATCGGCCGGCCCGGTGACCACCGATCGGCAACGAGTCGCGGACGCGCCCGACCTGTTGCCACCTGCTGGTCACCAGAACCCGGATCGGCCGGCCCGCTGACCACCGAGCGGCAACGAGTCGCGGACGCGCCCGACCTGTTGCCACCTGCTGGTCACCAGAACCCCGATCGGCCGGCCCGGTGACCACCGATCGGCAACGAGTCGCGGCCGGTGGCTGACCGCGGGGCCGGAGCACGCGGCATACCAACTAGCATTGGGGTGAAGCGCGAAGCCTGCCCTGTGAGTTACTGGGCCCGTGGGCGCCGTTAGCATGGGGGTGAAGCGCGAAGCCTGCGCTGCGCCCTGCACAGATCTGGAGCACCCGCGATGTCCGCCGACGTCACCACCCCTGCCACCCAGCCCGCCACCGGCACGTCCCGCGTCAAGCGCGGCATGGCCGAGATGCTCAAGGGCGGCGTCATCATGGACGTCGTCACCGCCGAGCAGGCCAAGATCGCCGAGGACGCCGGCGCCGTCGCCGTCATGGCCCTCGAGCGGGTGCCGGCCGACATCCGCGCCCAGGGCGGGGTGTCGCGCATGTCCGACCCCGACATGATCGACGGCATCATCAACGCCGTCTCGATCCCGGTGATGGCCAAGGCCCGCATCGGCCACTTCGTCGAGGCCCAGGTGCTGCAGGCCCTCGGGGTTGACTACATCGACGAGTCCGAGGTGCTCACCCCGGCCGACTACGCCAACCACATCGACAAGTGGGCGTTCACGGTGCCCTTCGTCTGCGGCGCCACCAACCTGGGCGAGGCGCTGCGCCGGATCACCGAGGGTGCCGCGATG
>DASUKI010000007.1:0-4573 GCA_036278855.1 Pedococcus sp. | reverse complement strand
GGCGGAGACCAGCGTCGAGATGCCGGACTGCTTGAGGACGTACTCCAGCTCGTGCGTGCGGTAGCTCGGGTTGATGTTGACCAGGATCGCCCCGAGCCGAGCCGTGGCGTACTGCGTCAGCGTCCACTGCGCGCAGTTGGGTGCCCAGATGCCGACCCGCTCGCCCTTGACCATGCCGGCCGCGGCGAACGCACGGGCGAGCCGGCCCACCTGCTCGGCGAACTCGGCGTACGTCCACCGGATGCCTTGCTGCACGTCGACGAGTGCCTCGCGGTCGGCGAAGCGCGCCACCGTCGCGTCGAGGTTGTCGGGGATGGTCTGCTCGAGGAGCGGGACGTCGGTGTCACCGGCGGTGTGCGATGGGGCAGCAGTCATGGGGCCATCACACCGCCCGCCACCCTTGCGCGGCAAGGGTTGGGCTCGATCCACAGGTTGAGTGCCTCAGAACGGCCCAGCGGCGGGGCTCAGGCACTCAACCTGTTCAGCTGGTGACGTCCTTGCCGGAGAAGCGCGCCCACGACAGCAGCCAGAACACCACGGCGTAGGCCAGGTCGATCCACAGCCCGTGGGTGATGTTCCCCCAGTGGATCGGGTCGCGCATGAGGTCGGCGAAGGACAGCCAGTCGTGCATGAACAGCCACGGGTGCAGCCAGTCGAGCTGGGGCACCTGGTCGAGGATCCACGCGACGATGTTGACGATCATTGCGGCGATGGCCGCCCCGATCGGCTGCTCGGTCAAGGTCGAGATGAACAGCCCGATCGCCGCGAAGGCGGCCAGCCCGGCGCTCAGGTAGAGGCTCACGAGCACGAGCCGCCACAGCCCGGCGCCGAAGCCCAGCTCGGTGCCGGACAGGGTCGGCAGCGGCCCCGCCCCGAACAGCGCCAGCCCGATGACGGCCCCTGGCACGACCACGGCCAACACACCCCACAGCGCCCCGAGGCACAGCGACGCGTACTTCACCAACAGCAGCCGCGTGCGGTCCACCGGCACGGTCAGCAGGTAGCGCAGTGTCCCGATGTTCGCTTCGCCGGCGATCGAGTCACCCGCCAGCATGGACATCGCCAGCGGCAGGAACATCGCCACCTCGACACCGAGGGCCGCGAGCGGCACGAACAGCCCGTTCGCGGTGACCGAGGACAGGAAGTTCGGCCCCTCACCCGGCCCGGGCGTCGAGAACTTCACGACGACCGCCATGAGGATCGGCACCGCCGCCAGCACGGCGAGTCCGGCCTGGTTGCGACGTCGTCCCCCGATCAGCCGCAGCTCCGAGCGCAACAACCGGGTGGAGGGCAGCAGCCGCGGCCTGCGGACCGGCGCCCTGGTTGCCTCAACCGCTGACATCGAAACCCTCCCCCGTGAGTGACACGAACAGGTCCTCCAAGCTCGGCGAGGCGATCGCGAACGCTCGCACGCCAACACCCGCATGGACCAGCGCCGCGACGATCTCTTCTCCCCCAAGGGATTCCGGTATGCCGCGTACCACCTCGCCGTGCACCGTCACCTCCCGCACGCCGAACCCCTCGAGGATGCCCACCGCAGCCTGCGGCTGCGGCGTCTCGAGGCGCAGCGTCCGCACCCCGGCGCCCTGCACCTCGGCCACCGTGCCCTGCGCGACGAGCCGTCCCTCGCGCATCACGCCGAGGTGGGTGCAGATCTGCTCGACCTCGGCCAGCAGGTGGCTCGAGACGAACACCGTCGTCCCGTCCGAGGCGAGCGAGCCGATCAGCGAGCGCACCTCGCGCGTTCCCTGCGGGTCCAGCCCGTTGGTCGGCTCGTCGAGGACCAGCAGCTCGCGCGGTTGCAGCAGCGCCGCCGCGATCGCCAGCCGCTGGCGCATGCCGAGCGAGTACGCGCGGTACCGCTTGCCCGCAGCCGCCAGCAGCCCCACCCTCTCCAGGGCCGCGTCGATCCGCGTGCGGGCGGTCCGCGGGTCGGCGAGCAGGTCCGCGGCGTCCAGCCTGGCGAGGTTGGCGCGGCCGGACAGGTAGGGGTGGAAGGCGGGGCCCTCGACCAGGGAGCCCACCCGGTGCAGCGCGTCGTTCGCCTTCTCCGGGATCGGCATGCCAAGCACCGACCGGGTCCCTGCGGTGGGCTGGACCAGCCCGAGCAGCATCCGGATGGTCGTCGTCTTCCCCGAGCCGTTGGGCCCGAGGAAGCCGTAGACGGCACCACGCGGAACGGCCAGGTCGATGGCGTCGACCGCCGTCTGGTGGTGGAACCGCTTGGTCAGCCCGGTGGTCTGCAGCGCGAGGGTGGCGTCGCGTGGCCCGGCACCGTCCCCGCCAGAGTCCGGTGCCGGGCCACGCGCTCCAGCGCGCTCCTGGGCGAGCTGGGTCACTTGGCCGCCAACGCGGCATACAGGGCGTCGGGCTTGACCGCACCCACGGCGACGCGCCCGTCGTCGGTGACCACCGCCGAGAACAGCGTGCCCTGCAGCAGGTGTCCGCTGCCCCACGAGCCGGACACCGGCGGCAGCGCCTTGAGCAGGCCCTCGAGCTGGCTGGCCTGTCCCTGCTGCTTGCCGGCGCCCATGGCGGCGTCCTTCGGGAGCGTCGCGACGGCGACGCTGGTCCAGCCCTTGCCGACCACGCGCAGGTCCTGCCCGGCCTTCGACGCACCCTGCGGCTCGGTGGTGGACGGCCGCTCGGCGTCCAGGGAGCTCTCGGTGACCTTCGTGCCAGGGGGTGGGTTGAAGGTGAACCGGGAGGCGTCCGGCTTGGCGAAGTCCACCGCCGTGAAGCCCACCTCGAACGCCGGGTTTGCGGTCTTGGTCGAATAGACCTGCACACGCAGCGGCACGTGCCGCTTGGCGTCGAGCGCGATCCGCACCTGCCGGACCAGGCTGGCGGAGTCCTTCGGCGCGAGCACCAGCTCATAGGCGTCACGCCCGGCGACGACCGCCGACCCCGCGGTGGTCACCGACGTCGTGGGGCTGAGTGCCTTGAGCGCCAGGTCGGCCGCCTCCTGCGGGGTCTTCGGCAGGTCCGTGGGGCTGGGCGCCGGGGTCGCCTTGTCGGCGTGGGCCGGCAGGGTCGCGTGGGTGGCCTTCTTGTCGGCGCTGGACCAGACCCACAGGTCGCGGCCGTTGCGGATGATGTCGGACTCGCCCATGTTGCCGAGCATGGCCACGCGCGCCTGCTGCGGTGAGGCGTACCAGAGGCGCCACGTGTGGGTGCCGCTGATCGCCGAGGCGAGCGTGGCAGGGCCGGCTGCGGGGCCGGTGTCGTTGCTGACTCCCGGGAGCTGGGGGAGCCCGAGGTTGGAGGTCTGCACGACGGTGCCCGAGATCGGCGAGAGCTTGGCCTGCTGCACGTCCGACAGCAGCTGTGCCGCCGAGCGGTGCGGCAGCGTCGGGTCGGCACTCGCCGACTGGTTGGCGGCCAAGGTGATCCCGCCGATGGCGACGACGGCCGCGGCGGGCACGGCCCAACGGCTGCGGGGGTGGTCGACGAAGTAGCTCATGGGGCCAATGCTCGCCCACTGATCCTGTGACGTCCCTGAGAGCGGTCCCGCCGCGTCTCGCGCGGCGCCGCGGGACGACGTGCCACAGTGAGCCCGTGCGCTTGCTGGTCGTGGAGGACGAGGCGGGGATGGCCGCCGCCCTGGCGAAGGGGCTGAGGGCCGAGGGCTTCGTCGTCGAGGTCGAGGGCACCGGTCCGGGCGGGTTGGAGGCGGCGCGGTTCGGCGGCTACGACGCGGTGCTCCTCGACATCATGCTGCCCGGGATGTCCGGCTACACCGTGGTGAAGACCCTGCGCGAGGAGGGCAACTGGGTGCCGGTCCTCATGCTCTCGGCCAAGGACGGCGAGTACGACCAGGCCGACGGCCTCGACTACGGCGCCGACGACTACCTCACCAAGCCGTTCTCGTTCGTGGTCCTGCTCGCCCGGCTGCGCGCCCTCCTGCGCCGTGACCCGGCACCGCGGGCGCCCGTCCTGGAGGCTGCCGGGGTCCGTCTCGACCCCGCCTCGCGCCGGGTCGCGGCCGACGGCGCCGACGTGGACCTGTCGCGCCGGGAGTACCTCGTCCTCGAGCACCTGCTGCGCGCCCACCCGGCCGTCGTCACCAAGGAGGCACTGCTCGACGACGTGTGGGGTGCGTCCGAGGACGCTGCTGCCAACGTCGTCGAGGTCTACGTCGGCTACCTGCGCCGCAAGCTGGGCCGGGAGCGGATCGAGACGGTGCGCGGCGTCGGCTACCGGATGCGCCGGTGAGGGAGCGGCTCGCCCGGCTGGGCCTGCGCTCACGCCTCATGGCGGTGGGGCTGGTGGGCGTCGCCGGGGCGCTCGTGCTCGGCGGCCTGCTCCTGTATGCCGCGGTGGCCGTCTCCCTGGACCGCGCCACGGTGGGCGAGGCCAGGTCCAGCGCCGACGACGTCGCGAGGCTGGTCGAGCAGGACCGGCTGCCCGACCCGGTGCCCGTCAGCGGGGCGCTCGTGGTGCAGGTGCTGGATGCCCAGAACCGGGTGGTGTCCGGGTCCGCCACTGCCGACCGGCTCACCTCGATCGTGACGCGGCCGGAGGCCGCCAGGCTGGCGGCCGGCAGCTCCTTCGTGGTGCCCGGCAACCGGGC
>DASUKI010000006.1:0-5508 GCA_036278855.1 Pedococcus sp. | reverse complement strand
CAGGCTTCCTGGCACTGGGAGCAGCCATGGCGGACAAGTCACCTCGACAACACCTTGCCAAGAAGGCCGGCAAGAGCATCAAGGAGAAGCGCGCCGAGAAGCACGCCAAGGCCGACGCGAAGAACCACCTCGACGTGGGTCAGCTCGGCAAGAAGTAGGCACGACCCGTCTGCGGGCCGGCCCCGGCCGGAGCCGTTGGCCCGCGAGGCCTCAGACGTCGGTGGCGCCGAGGAGCATGCGCACCTCGGCGGCAGTGGTGACCGAGCCGGTTGCGAGCACGCCGCCTCCCACGCCGCCCTCGTCGGCCAGCCCGGCGGCCGTGTCGAGCGCGTCCGGCAGGCTCTCGATGACGGTGACCCGGTCCTCGCCGAAGATGTCCCCCGCCAGCTGACCGAGCTCTGCCGGCGCCATGGCGCGCGGCGAGGTCGTCCGGGAGACGACGACGTGGTCGAGCACCGGCTCGAGGATCTCGAGCATCTGCGTCGCATCCTTGTCCTTGAGGATGGCGATCACGCCGATGATCCTCGCGAAGTTGAAGGAGTCCTCGAGCGCCGCCCGCAACGCGAGGGCGCCCGCGGGGTTGTGGGCAGCGTCCACGACCACCGTCGGCGAGCGGCGGACGATCTCGAGCCGTCCCGGCGAGGCCACCCGGGCGAGGCCCTCGCGCAGCACAGCAGGGTCGAGTCGCTGCTCTCCCCCGCCGAGGAACGCCTCCACCGCGACGATCGCGAGCAACGCGTTGTGGACCTGGTGCAAGCCGTGCAGCGGCAGGAACAGGTCGGTGTAGTCACCCGTAAGTGATCGCACCGAGATCTGCTGGCCGCCCAGGGCGACCTCTCGTTCGAGCAGACCGAACTCGTTGCCCTCGAAGGCGATCCGTGCCCCGACCTCGTTCGCCCGGTCGGCCAGGACCTGGGCGACCTCGGGCTCCTGCACGCCGACCACTGTGAGCGCCTCGGCCTTGATGATGCCCGACTTCTCGATGGCGATGGACTCCACGTCGTGACCCAGGAAGTGCTGGTGGTCCAGCGCCACCGGGGTGACCACGGCGACCGACCCGTCGGCGACGTTGGTGGCGTCCCACGCGCCGCCCATGCCCACCTCGACGACGGCGACGTCCACCGGGGCGTCGGCGAACGCGGCGTACGCAACTGCCACGAGGACCTCGAAGTAGGTCATCCGCGGCCCGTCCTCGGTGGCCGAACGGGCGTCGACCATCTCGACGAACGGCAGGACCTCGTCGTAGGCGGCGAGGAACCTCTCCGCACTGATCGGCTGGCCGGACAGCGCGATCCGCTCGCGCATGGAGTGCAGGTGTGGCGAGGTGAACCGGCCCGTCCTCAGGCCGTGCTCCAGCAGCAGCGTCTCGACGATCCGCGTCGTGGAGGTCTTGCCGTTGGTGCCGGTGAGGTGGATGACCGGGAACGAGCGCTGCGGGTCGCCGAGGAGCTCCATCACCGCCGCGATCCGGTCGAGGCTCGGCTGCAGGTCGTGCTCGGGCGCGCGGGCGAGGATCGCCTCCTCGACCTCGCGCATCCGCTTGGTGACCTCGAGGTTGCGCGCGGCCTCGCGCTGGGCTGCGTCAGGTGCGGGCATGTGCCCAGTGTCCCAGCAGCCCGGTGCCGCCGCGCGGGCCAGGTACCGCACGGGCCCCAGGCACCCGGCACGGGCCCAGGCATCCGCACGGGCCACGTACCCGCGGCGCTCACCCAGCGAGCTTCATCACCTTGATGCGCACGGGCTCGCCGTCGGCCACGGTGGCGTCGGTCACGTCCGTGCGCTGGGGAAGCGCGTCGAGCTGCCCGGCCGAGCCGAACTGCTGGGCCAGGGTCTCGGTCATGATCAGCTCCTGGTGCGCCACCACCGCCCGCCAGACGGTCTCGCCACCGGTCACCGTGAGCGAGATCCGGTCGGACACCTCGAGGCCGGCGTCGCGACGGGCCTGCTGGACCGCGCGGATGACGTCACGGGCCAGCCCCTCCTGGGCCAGCTCGGGGGTCACCGCGGTGTCGAGCACGACGAACCCGCCACCGGGCAGCATGGCCGTGGCGGTCGAGCCGCCGTCCGCCGGCTCGTCGACAACCGTCTCGAGGGTGTACTCGCCCTCCACCAGCTCGAGCCCGCCGGCGGTGACCGTGCCATCGTCCGCCACGGACCAGTCGCCGGACTTGCTCCCCTTGATGGCCTGCTGCACCTCCTTGCCGAGCCGCGGACCGGCCGCACGGGCGTTGACCAGGAGCCGTTGCGAGATGCCGAAGTCGGCCTCGCTCGCCTCGGTGATGTCGCGAAGCGTCACCGTGCGGACGTTGACCTCGTCGGCGATGATCGAGCCGAAGTCCTCCAGGGACGAGGCGTCGGGCACGACGACGGTCAGGTCCTGCAACGGCAGCCTGACCCGCAGCCCACCGGCCTTGCGCAGCGAGGAGGCCACCGAGCACACCTCCCTTGCCCGGTCCATGCCGGCCACCAGCACGTCGTCGCCGGGCAGGTCGGACGCGTCCGGCCAGTCGGTGAGGTGCACCGAGCGGCTCCCGGTGAGCCCCCGCCAGATCTCCTCGGACACGAGCGGCAGCAGCGGCGCGGCCGTGCGGCAGACCACCTCCAGCGCGGTGTAGAGGGTGTCGAACGCCTGCTCGGGGCCGCCGCCGCCCTCGCCAGATCCGGTGTCCCAGAACCGCTCACGCGAGCGCCGGACGTACCAGTTGGTCAGCACGTCGATGAACCCACGCGTCGTCTCGCACGCGCCCGCCACCTCGTAGGCGTCGAGCTGCTCCGTCATCGTCTCGACGTACTGGCGCAGCTTGGCCAGCAGGTAGCGGTCGAGCGGGTCCGTCGACGCTGTCGACCACTTCGCGTCGTAGCCGGTCTCCCCCTCCGAGGACTGGAACGCGTTGGCGTACAGCGAGAAGAAGTACCACGCGTTCCACAGCGGCAGCAGGACCTGGCGCACGCCGTCACGGATGCCCTGCTCGGTCACCACGAGGTTCCCGCCGCGCAGGATGGGTGAGGACATGAGGAACCAGCGCATCGCGTCGGCCCCGTCACGGTCGAACACCTCGCGCACGTCGGGGTAGTTCCGCAGGGACTTGCTCATCTTCTGGCCGTCGGAGCCGAGGACGATGCCGTGGGAGACGCACGAGGAGAACGCCGGGCGGTCGAAGAGCGCGGTCGCCAGGATGTGCAGGGTGTAGAACCAGCCGCGCGTCTGGCCGATGTACTCGACGATGAAGTCACCCGGGAAGTGGTGCTCGAACCAGTCGGCGTTCTCGAACGGGTAGTGCACCTGGGCGAAGGACATCGACCCCGAGTCGAACCACACGTCGAGCACGTCCTCGACCCGCCTCATGGTGGACCTGCCCGTGGGGTCGTCAGGGTTCGGGCGGGTCAGGGCGTCGACGAACGGGCGGTGCAGGTCGACCTGGCCGTCGGGGTTCCTCGGCAGCCTTCCGAAGTCGCGCTCGAGCTCCTCGAACGAGCCGTAGACGTCGACGCGCGGGTACTGGGGGTCGTCAGAGCGCCAGACCGGGATCGGGCTGCCCCAGAACCGGTTCCGCGAGATGGACCAGTCGCGGGCGTTCTCGAGCCACTTGCCGAACTGGCCGTGCTTCACGTGCTCCGGCACCCAGGTGATCTGCTCGTTGAGCTCGACCATGCGGTCCTTGAACTTCGTGACCTCGACGAACCAGCTCGACACCGCCATGTAGATGAGCGGCTGCCGACAGCGCCAGCAGTGCGGGTAGGAGTGCGCGTACGTCTCGCGCCGCAGCAGCACCGTGCCGGGCGTCGTCGCACCCGGGTCGCCCTCGCCCCGAGTGCGCGCCTTGAGGTTGTCGATGATGAGCGTGTTGGCGTCGAAGACGAGTAGGCCGGCGTACTCGTCCACCGGGTGGGTGAACGCCCCGTCCGGACCGACGGGCACGACCGGCTTGATGCCCTCTCGGTCGGTCGTCGTCTTGTCCTCCTCACCGAACGCGCCGGCGTTGTGGACCAGCCCGGTGCCGTCGGTGGTCGTGACGTAGGAGTCCGCGACGACGCGGTGGGCTCCCTCGTGGCCGACGAAGTAGGAGAACGGGGGCGTGTACGGACGCCCGACCAGGTCGGAACCCTTGAGCCGCGTGACGACTCGCTCCTCAACCGGGCGTCCCGCGCTGTCGGTCAGGTCCTTGGCGTATGCCGCGAGCCTCGCCTCCGCGAGGACGTACCGCTCGGAGTTGCCCGTCGCGTCGGACTCGACGACGACGTAGTCGATGTCCTCGCCGACGACGACGAGCAGGTTCGACGGCAGGGTCCACGGGGTCGTGGTCCAGATCAGCGCGAGCGCTCCGGCCAGGTCGTCCTCGCCGCCCAGCCGGTAGCCCACCGTGACCGCCGGGTCCTGGCGCACCTGGTAGACGTCGTCGTCCATCCGCAGCTCGTGGTTGGACAGCGGCGTCTGGTCGTTCCAGCAGTAAGGCAGGACGCGGAAGCCCTCGTAGACCAGGCCCTTGTCGTAGAGCGACTTGAACGCCCAGATGACGCTCTCCATGTAGTCCGGGTTGAGCGTCTTGTAGTCGTTGTCGAAGTCGACCCACCGGGCCTGCCGGGTCACGTAGTCGCGCCACTCGCCGGTGTACTTCAACACGGAGGCCCGGCAGGCGGCGTTGAACTTCTCGATGCCCAGCTCGAGGATCTCGTCCTTGGTCTTGATGCCGAGCTGGCTCATCGCCTCGAGCTCGGCGGGCAGCCCGTGGGTGTCCCAGCCGAACCGCCGCTCGACGCGTCGTCCACGCATCGTCTCGTAGCGTGGCACGACGTCCTTGACGTACCCCGTCAGCAGGTGGCCGTAGTGCGGCAGCCCGTTGGCGAAGGGCGGCCCGTCGTAGAAGACGAACTCGTTGGCGCCGTCCTCCCCCGCCTCTCGGTTCTCCACCGACGCGAGGAAGGTGCCGTCCTCGTCCCAGTACCTGAGGATGCGCTCCTCGATGTCGGGGAACCGTGGGGAGGCCGGCACGCCCTGGGCGTGGTTGCCGTCCGTGGTGGCTGGGTCGCTGGAGACCTTGGGGTAGGCCATGTCTCGTGGGTCCTTCGTCGCTCGTGGCTGCACTTCACACGAGGACGGTCTCGCCGGGATCACCCGGCGGCACCGCGGTACCACCCCGCTTGCCGCACGCGCGCGGCGAACGCGGGAAGACCCACGCAACCACACGGCATACGACCGCTCTTGGCCGAAGGCCGTGACGTGGCCCGGTCGTCCGGTTCTAGTGAGCGCGGGTGCGCCGTTCTTCCGGAGGCTCGCCGGTGATGGCCGGGTCGACGCCGTTGGACCCAGTCTAGCGGCGCCTAGGGTGGGAGCGTGACCACGTTTCCAGCAGACCTCGCCACACGCACGGTCGTGGACCCCGACGTCAAGGCGACCTACGCCGTGGACCAGAGCGTCGGGGCGCAGGCGCCGGACCACTTCGAGGTGGTCCGCGCCCGCGGTCTCGACGACGTGGTGGAGGTGATGCGCTGGGCCCACGAGACGCGAAC
>DASUKI010000005.1:0-4044 GCA_036278855.1 Pedococcus sp. | reverse complement strand
CGGGCAGACTCGTGCCATGGCCAGGGTGATCGTGGTGGGCGCCGGGGTGATCGGGCTGTCGTGCGCCGTACGCCTGCTCGAGCGCGGGCACCGCGTCGACGTACTGGCCAGGGAGCTGCCGCTGGAGACCACCTCGGTGGTCGCCGCCGCGCTCTGGTACCCGTTCCGGGCCTACCCGCAGGACAAGGTCGCGGCCTGGTCGCAGGTCGGCTACCGGGAGCTGGCAACGCTCGCGGGGGTCGCCGGCAGCGGGGTGCGGATGATGGTCGGCAGCGAGCTGCTGCGCGCGAAGGCCGCCGATCCGTGGTGGGCGGGCGCGGTGCCGGGGCTGACCCGGGTGGACGCGCCGCCCGAGCCGTACGTCGACGGGTGGGCGTTCACCGCGCCGGTCGTCGACATGCCGGTGTACCTGCGCTGGCTGGCCGAGCGGGTCCGCGAACGGGGCGGCACGATCACCCGGCTGGCGATGGCCCAGCTGCCCGACGGCGCCGACGTGGTCGTGAACGCCAGCGGGATGGGAGCCCGGCTGCTCGCCGAGGACCGCAGCGTGACGCCGGTGCGGGGGCAGGTGCTGTACGTCGAGCAGGTCGGCCTGGACCGGTGGTGGCTGGACGGGTCGGGGCTGACCTACGTGGTGCCGCGCGCGCAGGAGGTCGTGGTCGGCGGGACCGAGGAGGAGGGGGTCTGGAACCTGTCGCCCGACCCTGCAGTCGCCGCACGAATCCTGGAACGGGCCACCGCGCTGGTGCCGGCACTGGCCGGCGCGCGGGTGCTGCGCCAGAAGGTCGGGCTGCGGCCGGGCAGGCCGGCGGTGCGGCTGGAGGAGCAGCGGGTCGGCTCCACCCGGGTGGTGCACTGCTACGGGCACGGGGGTGCCGGAGTCACGCTCTCCTGGGGCTGCGCCGCCGACGTCGCCGCCCTGGTCTAACCGACATCGTGTCGATATCGCGACGTATGCGTCGCGGTAGGCGTACCGATGTCGTGTCGATATCGCGACCTATGCGTCGCGGTAGGCGTACCGATGTCGTGTCGCTAGCGCGACCCATGCGTCGCGGTGGACGCACCAATATCGGTTCGTCAGAAGAGGCGCTGGGACGGGTCGTCGAGTCCGCGGAGAGCGTCGTAGTCCACGACCGCGCAGGCAATGCCCCGGTCGGTGGCCAGGACGCGAGCCTGCGGCCTGATCTCCTGGGCGGCGAAGATGCCGCGGACCGGGCGCAATGCGGGGTCGCGGTTCAGCAGCTCCAGGTAGCGGGTCAGCTGCTCGACCCCGTCGATCTCGCCGCGCCGCTTCACCTCCACCGCGACGGACCGCCCCTCGACGTCGCGGCACATCAGGTCCACCGGTCCGATGGCGGTCGGGAACTCCCGTCGTACCAGCGTCAGGCCGTCGGCCAGGTGCGCCGGATGCTCGGCGAGCAGCTCCTGCAGGTGCTTCTCGACGCCGTCCTTCTGCAGCCCCGGGTCGATGCCGAGGTCGTGCACCGACTCGTGCAGCACCTCGTCGATGAGGATGCGCAGCGTGTCCTGCTCCCTGCCGGTGACGGTCCACTCCGCCGTACCGTCCTCGCCGCTGACCTCCACCACCTTGCACGGCGGAGACATCCAGTTCAGCGGCTTGTAGGAGCCGCCGTCGGAGTGGATCAGCACCGACCCGTCGTTCTTGACCAGGATCAGCCGGGTGGCCATCGGCAGGTGCGCGGTCAGCCGGCCCGCGTAGTCGACCTGGCACTTGGCGATCACGATGCGCACGGCGGGACCCTACCCCGCGAGGGGGTGAACCACCTCACGGCGGGGGCGGCGTGCCGCGTGGCATGATGCGAGCCATGACGAGCAGCGCACGCGAGTTCTCCACGATCGGGGTCGTCGGCCTGGGCACGATGGGGGCAGGCATCGCCGAGGTGTTCGCCCGCAACGGCTACCGGGTCGTCGGCGTGGAGCACAACGAGGAGTCCCTCGAGCGGGGCCGGGCCCACCTTCAGCACTCCACCGACCGGGCGGTCAAGCGCGGCAAGCTCAGCGAGCAGGAGCAGGAGAAGCTGATCGGGAACATCACGTTCAGCACCAACCTCGCCGACGTCAAGGACTGCCAGCTCGTCGTCGAGGCGATCGTCGAGCAGCTGCCGAAGAAGCAGGAGGTCTTCCGGCAGCTGGACCAGATCATCGCCCCGGACGCGATCCTGGCCACCAACACCTCCTCGCTGTCGGTCACCGAGATCTCCACGGCGAGCTCCCAGCCGGGCCGGGTCGTCGGCGTGCACTTCTTCAACCCGGCGCCGATCCAGCACCTCGTCGAGGTGATCCGCACCGTGGTCACCGAGCCCGACGTGCTCGAGGACGTCGCGAAGGTGGCCCGCTCGCTGGACAAGATCCCGGTCATCTGCGGGGACAAGGCGGGATTCATCGCCAACGCGCTGCTGTTCGGCTACCTCAACCACGCGGTGACGATGTACGAGTCGAGGTACGCCACCCGCGAGGACATCGACACCGGCATGAAGCTGGGCTGCCGCTACCCGATGGGCCCGCTGGCCCTGCTGGACCTGATCGGCCTGGACACGGCGTACGAGATCCTCGACACGATGTACAAGCAGGGCCGCAACCGGCTGCACGCGCCCGCGCCGATCCTGAAGCAGATGGTGACCGCCGGGATGCTCGGCCGCAAGACCGGCCGCGGCTTCTACACCTACGAAGCGCCCGACAGCCCGGTCGTCGTCGAAGACGCGCTCACCCCGCCCGCGGACGCCCGGCCTCAGCTCCGCCGCGAGGTGCGCACCGTCGGGGTGGTCGGCACCGGCACCATGGCCACCGGCATCGTCGAGGTGTTCGCCAAGGCCGGGTTCGACGTGACGTACGTCGGACGCAGCCAGACCAAGGTGGACCAGGTCCGCGCCGATGTCGAGAGGTCGCTGGAGAAGGCGGTCCAGCGCGGGAAGCTCGAGGAGCAGGCCCGCGACGACGCCCTCGCGCACGTCACCGGGACCACCCGTCTCGACGACCTGTCCGGCGTCGACGTCGTGGTCGAGGCGATCGCCGAGGACCTGCAGGTCAAGACCGCGCTGTTCGAGAACCTCGACGAGATCTGCAAGCCGGGGGCGATCCTGGCGACCACCACCTCCTCGCTGCCGGTGATCGAGCTGGCCCGCGCCACCAAGCGGCCGCAGGACGTGGTGGGCATGCACTTCTTCAACCCCGCCCCGGTGATGAGGCTGGTCGAGGTGGTGTCCACGGTCTCCACCGACGAGGCGGTGGCCGAGACCACCCGGGCGCTGTGCGAGGCGGTCGGCAAGGTGCCGATCTCCTGCGGAGACCGCGCCGGGTTCATCGTGAACGCCCTGCTGTTCCCCTACCTCAACGACGCGGTGAAGATGCTCGAGGCGCACTACGCGACCGCCGACGACATCGACACCGCGATGAAGCACGGCTGCGCGCTGCCCATGGGACCCTTCGAGCTGCTCGACGTGGTCGGCAACGACGTGTCGCTGGCCATTCAGCGCGAGCTGTACCTCGAGTTCCGCGAGCCCGGGTTCTCCCCGGCGCCGCTGCTCGAGCACCTGGTCACCGCGGGCTACCTGGGCCGCAAGACCAAGCGCGGGTTCCGCGACTACAGCGCTGCCTAGCATCACGGGCTGGGGGAGAATGCCCGCATGAGGACCAGCCGCCTGGAGGCGTTCAGCGACGGCGTCCTGGCGATCATCATCACCATCATGGTGCTGGAGCTGCAGGTGCCGCACGGACCGCACCTGTCCGACCTCCTCGCCGACTCTGTCAACGGCTTCGTCAGCTACCTGCTGAGCTTCGTCTACATCGGCATCTACTGGAGCAACCACCACCACATGTTCCACGTCGTGGAGCGGGTCAACGGTCTGGTGCTCTGGGCCAACCTGCACCTGCTGTTCTGGCTGTCGCTGTTCCCGTTCACCACCGCCTGGATCGAGGGCACCTCGTTCGCGCGTGCGCCGACGGTGCTGTACGGCGTCAACCTGCTGTGTGCCGCGATCGCCTACTTCGCGCTCGAGCAGGCGATCTTCCGCACCGAGGGCGCGG
>DASUKI010000004.1:0-31266 GCA_036278855.1 Pedococcus sp. | reverse complement strand
GCGGCGCCTCCCCGCCCCCGGAGCCGCCACTGCCGTCACCGATGACGGCGAGGTCGGCACCGACCGGCACCGTGTCGTCCTCGTTGACCAGGATCTCCTGGAGCACACCCGCGACGGGGGACGGGATCTCGGTGTCGACCTTGTCGGTCGAGACCTCGAGCAGCGGCTCGTCGACCTCGATGGAGTCGCCGACGTTCTTGAGCCAGCGCGTCACGGTGCCTTCGGTGACCGACTCACCCAGGGCTGGCATGGTCACGCGTTCAGACATCTGGTCGTTCTCCTCTTAGTTGTGTGCGTGGAGGGGCTTGCCGGCGAGGGCCAGGTGGGCCTCGCCGAGGGACTCGTTCTGGGTCGGGTGCGCGTGGACCAGGGACGCCACGTCGGAGGGCAGTGCCTCCCAGTTGTAGATGAGCTGGGCCTCGCCGACCTGCTCACCCATGCGAGCGCCGATCATGTGCACGCCGACCACGGCGCCGTCCTTCTCGCGGACGAGCTTGACGAAACCCTGGGTCTGCAGGATCTGGGACTTGCCGTTGCCACCCAGGTTGTACTCATAGGTCTCGACCTCACCGTGCCGCTCCCGGGCCTGGGCCTCGGTCAGCCCGACGGAGGCGATCTCGGGGTCGCAGTAGGTGACGCGGGGGATACCGGCCTCCTCGATCACTGCCGGGTTGAGCCCGGCGATCTCCTCGGCGACGAAGATGCCCTGCGCAAACCCGCGGTGCGCCAGCTGCAGGCCGGGCACGATGTCGCCGACCGCGTAGACGCCCTCGAGGCCGGTGCGCAGGCGCTCGTCGGTCACCACGAACCCTCGGTCGAGCCGCACGCCCGCCTCTGCGTAGCCCAGTCCCTCGGTGACGGGGCCGCGACCGACCGCGACCAGCAGCAGGTCGGCGTCGATGGTGTCGCCGTTGTCGAGGGAAACCGAGACGGTGTCGCCGGACTGGGTCGCACCGGTGAACTTCACCCCGGTGCGGACCGCGATCTTGCGCTTGCGGAACGACCGCTCGAGCTGCTTCGAGATCGACTCGTCCTCACCGGCGACCAACCGTGGCAGCGCCTCGACGACGGTCACCTCGGAGCCGAACGAGCGGTACACCGACGCGAACTCGACGCCGATGACGCCACCGCCGAGCACCACGACCCGCGGCGGCACGAAGTCGAGCGACAACGCCTGCTCACTGGTCACCACCCGCCCGCCGATCACGAGCCCTGGCACGGTCTTGGCGTACGACCCGGTGGCGAGCACGACGTGCTTGCCCCGGACCTGGCGCCCGTCGACCTCGACGGTGGAGCGGTCCAGCAGCCGCCCGGCGCCCTCGACCAGCTCGATCTGGTGCGACTTGGCCAGCCCCTGCAACCCCTTGTAGAGCCGGGCGATCACGCCGTCCTTGTAGGCGTTGACACCGGACATGTCGACGGACTCGAAGGTCGACTTCACCCCGAACTTCTCGCCCTCGCGCGCGCTGTCGGCGACCTCGGCGGCGTGCAACAGCGCCTTGGTGGGGATGCAGCCGACGTGCAGACAGGTGCCGCCGAGCTTGGCCTTCTCCACCAGCGCGACCGACAACCCGAGCTCGGCCGCCCGGAACGCGCACGCGTAGCCGCCGCTGCCACCACCCAAGATCACTACGTCGTAGGTGGTCTCGGCGTCAGCCGACATCGCGCTCGCTCCCTTGCGTCGTTCGCACTCCGGGTCAGTCGCGTGCCCTCCGCGGCCAGGTCGTGGCCGGGCGCGCGCGACACAGAGCATCTTGTCACTGATTGCCAGACGGGGCGCAAGCAGGTCCGCAGTGGGGACGTCGGGCCATACCGGTGCGAGCCAAAGCCGGCCGAGGGCACACTCCTGCCCCGTATCGTGGGCGCATGGCGTGGTGGAAGCGGAGCCGCAAGGGCGAGCGGCGGGGGCCCTCCGACGGACCGAACATGACGGTCGACCAGCAGGCGGTGCGCCGTCACCTCCAGCAGTTCGTCGAGTCCCGCCGCGGCGTCGAGGCCTACGTCGAGCCGCCCACCAACGTGACCGCGACCACCGTGATCCTCATCGCCCACGACGGCGAGTGGACCCGTCGAGCCGCGGGGTCGCGGCAGTCCGCGGTCGACCTCGCGCAGAGTCTGGGGGTCCCGGTCTACGACGTCCTGCAGACCGGCTACCCGGGTCGGATGCGCGAGTGGAACTCGCGCCAGCGCCGCAAGGGCTGACCGCGCCGGCCCCCAAACAAGTGGTGCCGAAGGGCGCTGGGTGCGAGGGTGGTCTCGACCGACCCGACGAGCAGGAGACGCCATGCCGAAGACCGGAAACGGGAAGCCCCAGGGCCGCTCCGGACCCAGCGAGGAGATGAAGCGCAAGTTCCGCGAGGCGCTGGACAAGAAGCACGCGCACGGTGGACGCGAGGTCTCCGACACCCAGGACCACGGCAAGGTCGACCACGCGCAGGACGCTGCGACCAGTGCCACCCAGCAGATGTTCCGCCGCAAGAGCGGCGGCTGACGACCAGCGCCAACTCAGCACACCTTCGGTGATGGTGGACAGGTTGCAACCTGTCCACCATCACCGAACCTTTGCTAGCAGAGGTTCGTGCAGCGGTGGGACGGCGGTGGGGGGACGGGGGCGGAGGTCGTATGCCGGTCAGCCGGCGTGGTCCTCGACGAGGCCGAGGAGGGTGGCGACGCCATAGCCCGTGGCGCCCTTGGGCGTGTAGCCCCAGGGTGAGCCCTCGTTGAACGAGGGACCCGCGATGTCCAGGTGGGCCCATGGCGTGCCCTCGGTGACGAACTCCTGCAGGAACAGGCCGGCGGTCAGCATCCCGCCCCAGCGCTCACCCTTGTGCGCGATGTCGGCGACCGCCGAGTCGAGCTGGGCGCGCAGGTCCTTGGGCAGCGGCATCGGCCACGCGGCCTCGCCAGAGGCGTCCGCCGCGGCACAGACGCGCTCGCGGAAGGTGTCGTCGTTGGCCATGATCCCGGCGACGCGGTTGCCGAGGGCGACCGCCTGCGCGC
Organism: Pedococcus sp.; assembly: GCA_036278855.1. Lineage (GTDB taxonomy): Bacteria > Actinomycetota > Actinomycetes > Actinomycetales > Dermatophilaceae > Pedococcus. Next base: position 28,266 of record DASUKI010000004.1, on the reverse strand, counting down.
CGGTGAGCGTGGCGATGTCGACGATCGCGTCGGGCTTCGCCTCGCCGGCGAGGCAGATGCCGTCGCCGAGCACCATGCGGCCCTCGGCGTCGGTGTCGAGGATCTCGACCGTGGTGCCGTTGCGCATGGTCACCACGTCGCTGGGCCGCTGCGCGGTGCCGCTGGGCAGGTTCTCGGCAAGGCACAGGTAGCCGGTGACCTCCACGGGCACGCCGAGCTCGGCCGCCGCGAACACGGTGGCGGCGACGGCGGCCGCACCGGCCATGTCGCACTTCATCGTCACCATCCCGGTGGAGGGCTTGAGGTTCAGGCCACCCGAGTCGAAGGTGATTCCCTTGCCGACCAGGGCCACCGAGGCCTTGGCCTTCGCGGGCGACCAGGTGAGGGTGACGATGCGCGGTGGGTGCACGGAGCCCTGTCCGACTCCGACGATGCCGCCAAACCCGCCCTTGGCGAGCGCCTTCTCGTCGAGCACCTTGACGCTGACCTTGGCCTTGCCGGCCCCGGCGCGCTCCTTCACCGAGTCGGCGAAGGACTGCGGGAAGAGCTTGTTCGGCGGGGTGTTGACCAGGTCGGCCGCGTAGGCCTTGGCGTCCGCGAGGACGGCCGCACGGGCTGCGGCGGCCTTGACTGCCTTGGCCTTCGCGTCGGAGGTGCGCACGGTGACGGCGGTGACCCCACCCTTGGCGGGCTTGGCAGCCGAGCCGCGCAGGCCGGCATACCGGTAGGCGCCGAGGGCGGCGCCCTCGGCGACGGCCGCGACCGAGCTGGTGTCAGCGCCGGGCAGGGTCACCACGACCTTGCCGCCGCCCTTGATCGAGCGGACCGCGGCGCCGGCCGCGCGGCGCAGCACCTCGTGGTCGAAGGACGTGGCCCGAGCGGTGCCGGCCCCGAGGCCGACGAGGACCACCAGTGGCGCGGCGACGCCGGGCACCGACGCCAGCGTCACGACCTCCTCGGCGGCGCCACCCGCACCCAACGCCTTGAGCGCGGACCCGATGTGGCTGGCGGTCCCACGAGGCAGGCCGTGGCCCGCCGCGAGTGCGGCCGTGCCGTCGACCTCGACGGTGGCGAGGACCAGGGCGTCTGCGGTCAGGTCGTGGGCGGAGCGGTCGGAGACGTTGACGGTGGTCACGTGAGGTGTCGTCCTTCGGTCGCGGTGGCGGGGGATGGTTCGCAGGATAGCCGCGGTAGCGTTCGCGCCATGAGCGACGCTGAGCTGAAGACCTCCCCGCTCCACGACCGGCACGTGGCGCTCGGCGCCAAGCTGGCCGACTTCGGGGGCTGGGAGATGCCCATCGAGTACCCCGGTGGTGGGGTCGTCCGCGAGCACACCGCGGTGCGCACGTCGGTCGGTGTCTTCGACGTGTCCCACCTCGGCAAGGCGCGGGTCAGCGGGCCGGGTGCGCGCGACTTCGTCAACGCCTGCCTCGCGAACGACCTCGGGCGCATCCACGAGGGCAAGGCGCAGTACACGTTGTGCTGCAACGAGGCCGGTGGTGTGGTCGACGACCTCATCGCCTACCTGCGCAGCGACGACGACGTCTTCCTCATCCCCAACGCGGCGAACACCGCCGAGGTCTGCCGGCTGCTCGAGGCGGCTGCGCCGGAGGGCCTCACGGTCGAGAACCTGCACGACCGGTACGGCGTCATCGCGGTGCAGGGCACGAAGTCGGACGAGGTGCTCGACGCGCTCGGGCTGCCGACCGGGCACGAGTACATGTCGTTCACCGAGACCGAGTGGAACGGCCATCCGGTGATCGTGTGCCGCACCGGGTACACCGGGGAGCGCGGCTACGAGCTGGTGCCTGCCTGGGAGGTGTCCGGCGAGCTGTGGGACGCGTTGATGAAGGCGGTCGAGCCGTACGAAGGGCTGCCCTGCGGACTCGGCGCTCGCGACACGCTGCGCACCGAGATGGGGTACGCGTTGCACGGCAACGAGCTGTCGCCCACCATCACCCCGGTGCAGGCGAGGGTCGGTTGGGCGGTCGGCTGGAAGAAGGACGCGTTCTGGGGCAAGGACGCGCTGGTGGCCGAGAAGGCGGCGGGGCCCGAGCGGGTGTCGTGGGGGCTCCTCGCCACCGGTCGCGGCATCCCGCGCCCGCACTGCGAGGTCAAGCGCGAGGGGCAGGTCGTCGGCGAGGTCACGTCCGGGACGTTCAGCCCGACCCTCAAGAACGGCATCGCCCTGGCCCTGCTCGCCCCCGACGTCGCCGAGGGCGACGAGGTGGTGATCGACGTGCGCGGGCGCCAGGTGGCTGCCCGGGTGGTCAAGCCGCCGTTCGTCGAGGTGGACGTCCGCGAGGCCTGAGGCATGCCCGGTATGCCGCGTGGCACAGCAGGCGGGCACACCTACCTCGCGCGGGTGGAGTGGACCGGGTCGACCGGGGCGGGCTACCGCGCCTACCCACGGGCCCACACCGCGTGGACGCCTCCGGCGACGGAGGGCTTCGACCTGTCGGCCGACCCGCACTTCCGTGGTGACGCCGACCTGCCCAACCCCGAGCAGCTACTGGTCCTGGCGGCGTCGTCGTGCCAGCTGTTGTCGTTCCTGGCGGTGGCGACGCGCGCCGGGCTCGACGTGGTCGCCTACGAGGACGACGCAGTCGGTGAGATGCCGAGCGAGGTGACGCCGCAGCGGATCACCCGGATCACGTTGCGCCCCGTGGTCACGGTCGCGGGCCTGGTGGAGTCGGGGCTCGTGGAGCGAATGCTGCACGAGGGGCACGAGCAGTGCTACATCGCCAACTCGCTGACGACCGAGGTCGTCCTCGAGCCCACGATCAGGGGCGCTGTCGGTCCCTCGGCGTAGCGTCGATGGGATGAGATTCGGCTTCGTGGTCCCGTTCGCCGACTCCCGAGAGTTCGCCGGCCTGGCGGTGCTCGGGGAGCAGCACGGGTGGGACGCCATCTTCACGTGGGAGGACATCTACGGCATCGACGCCTGGGTCACGCTCGGCGCAGCGGCGATGGTCACCGAGCGCATCCGGCTCGGCACCCTGCTGACGCCCGCCTCACGCCACCGGCCCTGGGACCTCGCCAGCGACGTCAGCACCGTCGACCGGCTCAGTCGCGGGCGGGTGGTGATGTCGGTGGGTCTGGGCGCGCTGCACGGCGGGTGGCTGCGGTTCGAGGAGGACGAGGGGCGCCGCACCCGGGCGGAGAAGCTCGACGAGTCGTTGGCGGTGTTCGCCGGGCTCCTCTCTGACGAGGGGTTCACGTTCGAGGGGAGGCACTACCCGGTGCGGCCCAAGGGCGAGGACGCGCCGCCTGGTCCGCCGCCGCCGGTGCAGCGGCCGCACCCGCCGGTCTGGGTCGTCGGCGCCTACCGACCCGGGGCACGCAGGCAGCCCTCGCTCGAGCGGGCCGCGAGGTGGCAGGGCCTGTTGCCGACGGTCATCGACCCCGACGCCGAGGAGGGCAAGCCCCACTACGACCTCACCTCGTTCGCGGACGTGGTCGGTGCGACCCGCACGCTGCGCGAGGAGGCCGGCCTGGCTTGGGACGGCTATGACGTGGTCGTCGAGGCCGACAGCTCCGGCGAGTTCATCCAGCTCGAGGGCACTCCCGCAGACTGGGCGCAGGCAGGCGCCACCTGGTGGGTGGAGAGCTGGTGGAGCATCGAGCCCGGGGAGCAGGGCCTCGCCGAGGTGCGTCGCCGCGTCGAGGCCGGACCGCCCGGGGCCACCTGAGCTGGGCCCGTGTCCGGCGGGGTGAGCCCGCGGCACGCCGATGGTTCACCCCAGTGCGATGAGTCCTGCGAACGGTCCGGGTCAGTACTCCCAGGACCAGCCAGACCCGAGGAGCACGACATGGCCGCCAGCTACACCTTCGACGTCTTCTCCAGCCTCGACGGCTACGGCGCCGCGAGCGGCGACTGGACTGGCTACTGGGGCAAGCAAGGGCCCGAGCTGCTCGACCACCGCCTTGCCCAGTACGACACGGACCAACGCATGGTCTTCGGCGCCAACACGTATCGGGCCTTCGTGCAGATGCTGTCGTCGAGCACGGAGGAGTCCGAGGTCCGTGACCCATGGGTCACCCGCATGATCAGCCTCCCGGCAACCGTGGTGTCGACGACCCTGGAAGAGCCCCTCGACTGGGCGGACGGCACCATCGCGCGCGGCGATGCGGTTGACGTCGTCACCAGGCTCAAGGAGGAGTCGGAGCTGCCGCTGCGCTCCCACGGCAGCCTGTCGATGAACCGGGCGTTGATGGCCGCAGGACTGGTCGACCGCGTCCAGGTGACGGTCTTTCCCGTCATCACCGGGCAGAGTGGTCTGGAGCCGATCTTCGGGGGCGGAGCCGACTTCGACCTGGAGCTGCTCGAGAACCGGACCCTGGACGGTCACATCCAAGAGCTGGTCTACCGGCCCACCCTGCACTGACCCGGCTCCGCGGCACGGAGCAGCTCGCTTGACCGGCGGCGCGCGGGCCCCAGGGGATAGGGTGCGGCATGGCCAGCGAGTCGGCGTACACCATCGCGCCTCTCAGCCCCGAGACCTGGCCCGCCTTCGATGCGCTGGTGCAGCGGCACAACGGCATCTTCGGCGGCTGCTGGTGCATCTGGTTCCACCCTGACGGGCCCGAGCGCGGCCAGGGCGCGGAGGCCAACCGAGCGCTGAAGCAGGCCTACGTCCAGCAGGGCAAGGCGCACGCCGCACTGGTGATGGACGGCGACGAGGCCATCGCGTGGGCTGAGTACGGCACTCCGGTCGAGCTGCCCTCCCTCCACCACCGCAAGGAGTACGACGCCACCAAGACCGCGGATCCCGACTACCGGATCACCTGCGTCTTCGTCGACAAGCGCCACCGGCGACGCGGCGTGACGGAGCTGGCGATCACCGGTGCGCTCGACCTGATCGCGCAGGCCGGCGGCGGGCGGGTCGAGAGCTATCCCCACGACCTGACCGACCAGACCAAGAAGATGTCGTCGTCGTTCCTCTACAACGGCACCCGTCGACTCTACGAGCGGCTCGGGTTCACCTACGACCGGCCCAAGGGGCTGAAGAACTGCGTCATGGTGAAGACCGTCGATCCTGCCTGAGCGCGAGAGCTGCTCGACAACCCCTGAAGCAGGGGCCACGCGGGTCAGCGATCACCGCACGAGGACGGCAATCACCAGTCCGGCGGTCAGGGCGACCTCGACCACCGCTCCGAGGACGTCGCCGTTGATCCCGCCGAACCGCAGGGTCGCGCGCCGCACGAGGGCAAGCGCCGAGAGCACCGCGACGGCGACAACCAGGGGGCCGACCCAACCCTGGCCACCCGCAGCCCGGACCACCGCCCAGCCGGCAACGGCAAGTCCCACCGACCCTGTGATCGCCGCGGCGACGTGCACGGTTCCGGCGACCATCGCCCCAAGCCCGGTCTGCTGAGCGGACGGCGCCCCTCGCCGGCACGCCCAGGTGAGCGCCTGTCGGGCGGCCAGCCACGCGAGGCCCGCAGCGACCGTCCCGCCGGCGCACGGCAGGAGCGTGGTCAGGCAGGCCGCCTGCACCAGCAGGGTCAGGACCACGGCAGCCACCCCTGACGGGCCGATGTCGGAGGCCTTCATCGCGCGCAACGAGGACTCGGCGTCGTAGCCGGCGGACAGCCCATCGGCGGTGTCGGCGAGGCCGTCGAGGTGCATGGCCCGGGTGACCAGCGCCGCGCAGACCAGGACCAAGGCGGCCACCACCAGCGCCGGGGTTCCGGCGTGCGCCACCAGCAGGTGCCCGCCCGCGAGCACCACCAGCAACGGCGCCGTCGTCAACGGCGCCAGCAGGATCGCGGCGCCCGCACTGCGCCGGCTGACCTCGGGGAGCCGGCCGACGGGGACGGCGGTGAGCAGCCCGAACGCCAGCCGCAGTGCGTTCACGCGTCGTTGCCGACGACCGGTGCGTCGGAGAGGTCGAGCACCCGGCCGGCCACGACGAGGACCACCCGGTCGCTGACGGCGGAGATCCTGGCGTTGAGCCGCCCCAGCTCGTCGCGGAAGAACCGGCCCGCCGGTGTCGCGGGCACGACGCCGAGACCGACCTCGTTGCTCACCGCCACCATGTCCACCGGCGCCTGTGACCAGGCCTGCACCAGCTCGCCCACTGCGGCATCGAGCACCCAGCCGCGGTGGGGGGACGGCTCCCAGCCGGCGAGGTCGTCGACCACCCGGGTCAGCCAGGTGCCGAGGCAGTCGACGAGCAGCGGCATGCTGGCAGAGCGGATGGCCCCCACCAGGTCAGTGGTCTCCAGCGTCGTCCACTTCTCGGGGCGGTCACCCTGGTGGCGAGCCACGCGCGCGTCCCACTCGGGGTCGGTCCCGTCCGGCACCCGCCCGGGTGCCACGTACGTCACGGGAGATGAGGCGTCGAGGAGGCCCGCGGCATACCGGCTCTTGCCACTGCGGACCCCACCCAGGACCAGGGTGGTGGTCATCGCGGTGCGGCGTCGACGAACGCGACCGGCGCCTCGAACCTGGCCTGCCGAACGCTGCGACGCAACGCGCGCAGCAGCGGCCGGCTGGCGACGAAGGTGAGGACCGCGGTCAGCACGCCCCGCGGCAGGTCCCACACCAGCGAGGTGGCGAGGTAGAAGACGGCGTAGTGGTGCAGGTTGGCCGCGGCGCCGGCGCCGGGGACAAAGCCCGCGCCGCTGGGCGCGCTGCTGCCGAGGAAGGGCCAGAACCACAGGTTCATGACGGCACCATAGGCCAACCCGCATACCAGCCCGTATACCGCGAGGAGCCACCGCTCGGAGCGCACCGAGGTGCGTGGCAGCATGCCTGCGCCCATCGCCACCCAGCCGCAGGCCACCATCTGGAACGGCGTCCACGGGCCGACGCCGGCGGTGAGGAACGCGGAGGTGAGCAGCGCCAGCGCGCCGAGCATGAACCCGCGCACCGGCCCGAGCACCCGCCCGGCGATGACGAGCAGGAAGAACATGGGCTCGAGCCCGGCGGTCCCGGCCGACAGGACGCGTAGCGCGCCACCGGCGGCGGCCAGCACCCCGAGCACCGCCACGGTCTTGGCGTCCATGCGACCCGAGGACAGCTCGGCCAGCAGGACCAGCGCGAGCAGCGCCATGAGCACGACGAACACGAGCGAGGCGTCGGTGGAGTGCCCGAGCTGGTCGAGCTCGGAGCCTGACCGCGCGAGGAACGGCCAGCCGAAGGCGACCACGCCCACCACCGCGACGAGCACCATCGCCGCCGACGAGCGCCAGCGGAGTGTCACGAGGCCTCACCGACCGCGGCGACGACCTCGTCGACGGTGAGGTACGGCAGGGGGTGGACGATCTTCGCGACCTGCGGTGCAAAGGCGGGGGAGCCGGCGAGCACCGTCGCGGCGGGGCCGTCGGCCACCACCTCACCGTCGGCGAGGATGACCACCCGGGTCGCCAGCTCGGCGGCGAGCTCCACGTCGTGGGTGGCGAGCACCACCGCGTGACCGGCACCGGCGAGCTCGCGCAGCACCTCCACCAGCCGACGCTTGGCCGCGTAGTCCAGCCCGCGGGTGGGTTCGTCGAGCAGGACGACGGAGGGCCCGGAGGCCAGGATGACGGCCAGCGCCAGCGCCACCCGTTGCCCCTCCGACAGGTCGCGCGGGTGCTGCTTTCGGTCCAGTCCAGGAGCGATCCGGTCGAGGACGGCCGACGCAGTCCCTGCTGCCACGCCGAAGTCGGCGTCAGCGCCGGCGAGCTCGGCCGCCACGGACTCGGCGTAGAGGATCATGGAGGCGTCCTGCGGCACCATCCCGGCCCGGCGGACGACCTGCGCCGGAGTGGCACGGCGTGGATCCAGGTCGCCCAGCCGCACCCTGCCGGTTGCGGCTGGGGCCTGGCCGACCAGGCTGGCCAGCAACGTCGACTTGCCGGCGCCGTTGCGCCCCATGACGGCGAGCACCTCGCCGCTGGCGATGGCCAGGTCCACGTCGCGCAGCGCCACGGTGCCACCGCGACGGACGCCGAGGCCGGTGACGGTGGCCACGGGGGTGCCCGTGACCGTCGGCGAGGTGCGCGCCGGATCGCCGCCCAGGCTGTTCCGCAGCGTCCGCGCCTGCCGTCGGGCGTCACGGACCGACAGGGGCAACGGGGACCAGCCGAGTTCGCGACCCAGGGCGATCACCGGTGGGTAGATGGGGGAGTGCCGCATGGCCTCGGCGGGGTCGAGCAGCCCGGACACCCGGCCGCCGCCCAGCAGGACCACCCGGTCGGCGTGGTGGATGACCCGCTCGAGGCGGTGCTCCGCGACGAGGACGGTGATGCCGAGGTCGTGCACCAGCCGCTGCAGGGTGGCCAGGACGTCCTCGGCCGCGACGGGGTCGAGCGCCGAGGTGGGCTCGTCGAGGACGAGGATGCGGGGACCGGCCGCGAGCACCGCGCCGATCGCGACCCGCTGCTGCTGTCCGCCAGAGAGATCGGCGAGCGGGCGATGGCGCACGTCAGCGAGCCCCAGGACGTCGAGCGTCTCCTCCACCCGGCGCCGCATGGCCGCGGCTGGCACGCCCATGGCCTCCATGCCGTAGGCGATCTCCTCCTCGACGGTGTCGGTGACGAACGAGGACACCGGGTCCTGCACGACGAACCCGACCAGGTCGGCGAGGTCGCGCGGGCGGTGGTCACGGGTGTCGCGTCCCTCGACCACGACGCGGCCGTGCAGGGTGCCGCCAGAGAAGTGGGGCACGAGGCCGTTGACACAACGCAGCAACGTCGACTTGCCCGAGCCGGTGGGCCCGACCACGAGGACCAGCTCGCCCTCGGGGACGGTGAACGACGCCCCGGACAGCACCACGCGCGGTGCCGCACCGTCCCGCCCGCTGGACTCGCCGGCATACGAGACTGCGACGTCGTCGAACTCGATCACGCTGCCACCCTCCTTGCCCGCAGGCCCGCCACCAGCGGGGGGACGGGTGCCGTGACGGCGGCCAGCGCGCCCACCAGGACCGCCGCGACGAGGCCGAGCGGCACGCTGGGGACCACGGCCGGCACCTGCTGCGGAGCCACGCCCACCCACCCCTGCGCGCCCGCGACGCCGAGCACCACGGCCGGCACGACTCCGCACAGCACGACGCACCACTCCGGCAGCCCCCACGGGTCGCGGCGGTACCTCGTGCGCGGGTCGCGACGCGCCCCCACCGCCACGGCGGCGACTGCGCACGCGAGCCCGGCCACCAGTGTCGGCAGGCCGAGTGCCGCGGCGCTGGTCGCGTCGAGCATGCCGTACAACCCGACGACCACGCCGACGAGCCCGAGGATCGTCAGCGCCCCTCCGAGCCGGGCGCTGCGGCTGCTGCGGCGCACCGCACGGCCGTACCCCCGGGACTCCATCGAGGCCGCGAGGTGCAGGGAGCGCTCGAGCGCCCCCACCAGCACCGGCACGGCGAGCCGGCCGAGCTCGCGCAGGCCACGCCCGGTGTGGCCACGCAGCCGTCGCGCGGCGCGCACCCGGCGCGCGTCCTCGACGAGCTGCGGCGCGAAGGTCAGCGCCACAACGACGGAGGTCCCCACCTCGTAGAGCGTGGCAGGGACGTAGCGCAGCAGGCGTTGCGGGCTGGCGAGTGCGTTGGTGGCACCGAGGCAGGCGAGGATCGCCGCGAGCCGCATCCCGTCGTACGCCGCGGCGAGGATGCCCTCGAGGGTGACCGGGCCACCCAGCCGCAGCCCACCCGACCAGGCGGGCAGCGGCAGCTCGGGCAGCCGCACTAGCACCGTGCTGCCGGTGACGCCCCCACCCAGCAGCGCCACCATCACCACCCGCAGCGCGATCGCGAACAGCCCGACCAGCAGGAACGGCACGAACGCGTTGGACGCGCCGACCTCCCGGCGCTCGAGCACCACCGCTCCTGCCACCCCCATGAGGAGCAGCAGCAGGAACGGGTTGGTGGTGCGCGACGCGGCCACCGCCAGACCGGCACCCCACACCCACCAGGCGGCAGGGTGCAGCAGCCGGGGCAGGGCGGGAGTGAGGGTCACCGGCGTGCGGCTGTCACTGTGCCGAGTCGGGGTTGTCGGCTGCGGCGCCCTGGCGGCGGCGCATGGCCACCACACCGAGGCCGAGCAGGGCGACGACCACGACGCCGATCCCGGCGTACTTCAGGCCGGAGGAGTCGCCGTCGTCGGTGGCGTCCTTGGACGAGGCGGACGCCTGGGATGCCTTGGGGGCCAAGGTGGCCGGGGTGTCCGGGGCGGCGGCTGCCGCGGACACGTCCTTGACGGGGCTGCCGCAGCCGGTCGCCGGGCGGCCGTCGAGCGCGCACACCAGGCCCTTCTCGGCGCGGACGCCTGCAACCGCGGCGAGCACCTCGGACCCGGTCGCCGCGGTCGGCACCGACGCGCACTTCGCCACGGGCGCGGGCGGCGTCGAGCCGTCCTCCTGGTCGGCAGGGCGGCCGTAGTCGATGACGACCGCGACCCGCTTCTTGGCCGGATCGGCCTTGGTGTCGCCGCACACGGCGTCGAAGGTGGTGCTCACCCGCGGCGCGCGTGTGTCGGACTCACCGGCAACGGCGAAGCGCCAGCCCTCGACGGAGCCGTCGGCGGGCTTGGTCTGGTCGGGGCCCGTCGGCGCGAACTGCCACGACGTGCCACTGAGCTGGTAGTAGCCCCAGAAGCGGTAGGCGGCGGCGTTGGCCGAGCCGGCTGGCACCACGAGCGCGAGGAGCACTCCGGCGATCAGGGTGAGGGCGGCCAAGGTTGGCCGAATGATGGTGCGAGACATGGTTTTCCTCCTCGCGACCCGGGCGAGGAGACGCGGCCGTCGGGCCGGTGCGTCTCTGACTCCGGTCCGCATTCCACGACGGACTAACAGTGGGAGCCGATCAGACCCGCCGCTGGTTTTCCGGCTCTACGGTTGCGGGACAGCGCCGGAGTCTCACCGGCTTGCCCAGTCCGCGGGCGTTTCGACGATCGAACCGTCCCACCCCCGGCCGCCCCGTGTCAAAGCACGTCCACGCCCTACAGTGACGGCATGGCTGACGCGTGGACCTGGACCTACCTCGACGCCGACGGCGCGACGATGAGCGGTGCGACGCTCGTCAGCACCGCCTTCCCGTCACAGAGCGACGCCGAGAGCTGGTTCGGCGAGAGCTGGCCCGAGCTGGCGGAGGCCGGTGTCGACGCCGTGAACCTCTACCGCGACGGCGAGCTGGTCTACGGACCGATGAGCCTGCGGGCCGCGGAGTGAGCCGGCTCGAGGACGTCGTCGGGGCCATCGAGCCCGTCTCGGCTTCGGCAATGGCTGCCGCCCTGGAGCGGCAGGCGCAGCTCACCAAGCCGCGCGGCTCCCTGGGCCGGCTGGAGGACCTCGGGGTGCAGCTGTGCGGGATGTATGCCGCGTGCCCACCGCCCGCAGCCGAGCCGGCTGCCGTGGTGGTGTTCGCCGCAGACCACGGGGTGCACGCCCAGGGTGTGTCGCCGTGGCCGCAGGAGGTGACCGCCCAGATGGTGGCGAACTTCCTCGCCGGTGGTGCGGCGATCAACGTGCTGGCGCGCCGTGCTGGCGCGCACGTGCGCGTGGTGGATGTCGGTGTCGCGGGGGAGGTGCCGGCTGCGAGTGGGCTGGTGACCGCGAAGGTGCGGGCCGGCACGGCCGACCTCAGCGTCGAGCCGGCGATGTCGGTTGCCGAGACGCTCCAGGCCATGGAGGTCGGCATCGAGCAGGCTGACGCCCTGGTCGACGAGGGTGTGCGGCTCCTGGTCGCTGGTGACATGGGAATCGCGAACACCACGGCCTCGGCCGCCCTCGTCTCGGTGTTCACGGGTCGTCCCGCTGCCGAGGTGACGGGTCGGGGGACCGGCATCGACGACCCGATGCTGGCGCACAAGACCGAGGTCGTGGCGCGGGCACTCGCGCTGCATCGTCCGACGCCGGCCGAGCCGATCGCGGCGCTGGCCGCGATCGGTGGCCTCGAGCACGCCGCCATCGCCGGTTTCCTGCTGGGTGCCGCTGCGCGTCGGACTCCTGTCGTCGTCGACGGCGTCATCGCCTGTGCCGCCGCTCTCGTCGCCCAGGCGCTGGCACCGGAAGCGGTGGGCTACTTCGTCGCCGGACACCGCTCCACCGAGCCGGGCGCCACGGTGGCACTCGACCGTCTCGGGCTCGACCCGCTCATCGAGCTCGACCTGCGCCTCGGTGAGGGCTCGGGCGCAGCGCTTGCCGTGCCGCTGGTCCAGTCGGCGGCTGCTGTGCTGCGAGAGATGGCGACCTTCGACTCGGCCGGTGTGACTGACAAGGGTTGAGCCTGCCACGCGCCTCATCGGTCCCTTTCGCCGCCCCGGCAGACTCGACCGCGAGACAGGTGATTCCTTGCGCCGAGCCGGTGGCGAGCGAGCCAATCCGCCGCACCGGCACCACCCTCTGATCAACGCACTCGCGCACAGCGCAGCCGTACCTGTCGTCAGTGGCCGTCGTCTCGGAGGTGGATCGTCAGGGCGAGGTCGCGATTCACTCCTTTGACCAAGCCTTCTGCGTACTCACCGGCAGCCCTCGCGGCGGCGGCGCGGCGCGACCTTCCAGTCGTGACATTTCGCCAGAAAGCTCTCAGTTGCCTCACAGCCCCGGCCTGCCACAGTGGCACGACCAGAACTCGGGAAGCGGGACAACGATGGCCATTACCGACACGGACAGTGCCGTGGCCGGGCAGTCCGCCGTGTACCGCACACAGCGCGCAATCGCTACGGCGCTGACAGTGTGGGGAGTGGGTTACGCGTGCTATCGGGCCTACTACGCCGCCGGTGGCGAGATCGGCATGATTGGCAAGCCCATGTCCGACGCGCAGTTCCGCGCCGTCAACGCCGCGGGGGCCGGCATCGTGCTTCTCGGCGCGCTGCTGCCACTGGTACTCGTCCGCGCGGCGCCACTGCGGCCTGCCACACCGACACTGGCGTGGATCGTTGGGGTCGGCTGCTGCATGCACGCCCTCGTCGATGGCGTCCTCCGCCTGCTGAGCCTCATCGGAATGCATCCGACACAGCTCCCTGCCGAACTGTGGCAATCGTTTGACCGTCGGACAGCGGACCTGCAAGACGTGCTCCTCAACGAGCCCTGGTTCCTCGTCGAGGGGCTGCTGTGGGTCGCCCTCGGTGTCGCCAGCATCCAGCCTTCTCGGCGTCGCCCCTGGCTCGCGTCGGCGGCGGGCGCGTGCCTGCTGCTGACCGTCGTCGGGATCCTGTCCGGTCTTGATGTCATCGGTTCCTTTCGCATCGGCTAGTCACTGACGCAACGTCATGTCGCCGCCCGCAGGGCGGGCGTGACATCGATGTCACGCCGACCGCCTCCATGTCATGCCCATCGACAGTCTCTGGACGCCGATCGACCTCCCTGCCGCTCCCTGACTAGCCGCATGGCGGCCGTGGCTTTGGGCCATGCCTAGCCATGATCCTGTGGAACAAGCGGGACGTATGTGCTGCCGTGGAAGATCCAGTAGAAGGTTGCCTGCTGGGCTAACGCCCACGGAACCACGAAGTTGCGCGGTCCGGTCACGGAGTTGTGATCGTTGCCGTGTTGCCAGACGCCAGCCCAAAGATCCTCGCCGAGGTCTATCCAGTTGACGAAGACGCTAGCGGGCTCGCGTGCTAGCTCGGTCACCCGCACAGTCTGCCAAGCAGAGTCGTGATTGGGGCACTTCTCGGCGGCGTTGACAAGTGCTTGCACTGTGCTAGCATTTTTTCCATGACAACCCTGTACATCCGTGACGTCTCGACCGAGGTTGCCACCACCCTCAAGGAGCGCGCGGCCGCCGAGGGCAAGTCGCTGTCCGCGTACGTCGGGGCCGAACTGGCCAGGATCGCAGCCCAGCCGACGAACGCAGACATCGTGGCGCGACTGCGGGCTCGGAACCGCTCCGCCGGCCCCACGACGCAGGAGATCGTCGCGGAGGTCCAGGCAGGACGCCGGTGATCGTTGTCGATGCGTCCGCCATGGTCGAGGCGCTGATCGGGCGCGACGTCGACAACGAACTGCTCGACGCGCTCCAGGACGACATCCATGCGCCACACCTGCTGGACGTCGAGGTGCTCTCCGTCCTGCGCGGACTGCTCCTCGGCAGCAAGCTCGCGCCCGGCGCCGCCGAGGATGCCCGCGCCGACCACTTCGCGTTCACCATCAGCCGGCACGAGGTGCACCCACTCGCTGAACGCGTCTGGGAGCTGCGCCACCAGCACACCTGCTACGACGCGACGTATTTGGCGTTGGCGGAAGCGCTCGATGCCCCGCTCTTCACCTGTGATGCCAAACTGGCTGGCACGGCCCACACCGCCGACGTGCGGCTCCGACCAAGAACGCACTGAATTTGCGGCAGGTCGCCCTGTAGCGCGGAGGCGCACGGGTTCAGTGGAGGTACTTGAGCCCAACCACGCAGGCGAGCCCAGAACGCTTCGAGCACTCCCGATGGAACCAAAGCAAGCCAAGACATGTGAGCCTCCAAGGCGCCGTCTTGTCGCACACCGGGTCGCGGAACTCGACGAGACCGACGATGCGATCAGTGAGATCGCCGAAGCTTGCCACCAGTCAGTGGACGGTCTCGTGGTTGTGGCACATCTCGACGAACTTCGCGATGCGCGCGGCCCGGGTCTCCGGCTTCTTCGCGTCGTGGACGCGGTAGAGGATCGCAAAGCGATTGGAACCCGAGAGTGTCTCGAAGAACGCCTTGGCTTGCGGGTCGGCCGCGAGCGCGGCAGCCAAGTCGTCGGGGACAGTCGCGCTCTTTTGGCCGGCATAGGCCGCCGCCCACCGCCCATCGGCCTTCGCCGCGTCGATCTGCGCCTGACCGGCCGGGTGCATGCGACCGGCCTTGATCAGCGCCTTGGCTTTGTCCCGGTTGATCTGCGACCATTTGCTCCGCGGACTGCGGGGGGTGAAGCGCTGCAACCAATATGTGTCGTCGTATCCCCGTTTCTGCCCGTCGATCCAGCCGTGGCAGAGAGCGACGTCGAGCGCCTCGAAGTAGTTGACTGTCTTCGCCGCGCCCATCCTGCCAATCTTGAGCCAGAAGCCGCTGTGGCCGGCGTCGTGCTCGCAGAACCACGCCTCGCAGTCGGGCACAGTCGCGAATGAGAGCACTGACTGGCCGGCCAACTCCTCGGGCTCCTCGCCGGACATGCGGCCATCCTGTCACCGCTCACCGACAGGATGGCCGGCTTCGCGCCGGGCAGGGATGCGCCGGATGATCTCGCACGATGATGCTGCACGGAACGCGTACCCCTCGGTCGCCGATATCACGCCGCGATCAGGAGGGTGCGTCTTTGCGCCGCGTGCCGGGGGCAGGAGCAACGAGCAGGGTTGCCGGAGCTGGTCGATGACCGGGTCGCCGCGGAAGACGGATCGTGACTCGCGAAACCGGATGGGACGTCGTCGCCCTCCCACGACAATGACGAGGTGAAGGACGTCCAGGTAGTCGTTGCCCACAAGGAGCGTGCGACCGTGCGCGTCGGCGAGATCTTCCTGAAGGTCGACGCTGACCAGACGCGCACCGACGTCGAGGTCGAGGCGATGAGGATCGCACCGATTCCGACTCCGGAGGTTCTTTGGCGGAAGCCGCCAGTGCTCGCACTTGCTGCCCTGCCGGGGACAGCACTGGGTCACCTCGGCGAGCCGTCGACCGCGTCGCCGGCAGCGTGGGCCGCGGCGGGTGCGGCGGTCCGCAAGTTGCACGACGCCCCGCTGCCGCCGTGGCAATCTCATCGATACATCGACCAAGCCTCCAGCCTTGGCGACGAGTGCGCATGGCTCCTCGCGAACGACGTCCTTCCTGCTGAGCTGGTCACGCGCAACTGCGAGATTGCCCGGGCTGCGCTGCGGCCATCAACACCGGTATTCACCCATGGCGATCTGCAGTGCGACCACGTGTTCGTCGTCGGTGATGAGGTCACCGGCGTGCTCGACTGGTCCGAGGCGGGTCAAGGCGATGCCATGCAGGACCTCGCTATCCTGACGCTCGGACACCCGGAACATCTCAGCGACGTCGTCGCCGGCTACGGCGATGGCGTCGATCCCGAGATGATCCGCGCGTACTGGTCCTTGCGGAGCCTCACGGCCATCCGCTGGCTGATCGAGCACGGCTTCGACCCATTCGCATCGGGTTGCGAGGTCGACGTCATGAAGGCCCAGATGTAGAGAGCCCAGCGCTCCCGACGTTGCGTGACCCTCGTTGCGCCACGCGGCCACGGAGTCGTCGCGCCGTCCAGCGACCGAGGAACTCGCGCACTCGGGCGACGAAGCCTGGCTCACGACTATGGATCGCCAGCCGTCGAGGGTGTAGGCAGGGATGGGCGCGAACTGCGCGTTCGTCAGCGAGGAGGACCTCATGACCGCACTCGACAGCGACCAGTTGCTCGCCGCCCTCGAGCCGACGGTCGAGGAGAACCTCAACCGTCACCTCGCGGCTGCGCAGGAGTGGATGCCGCACGAGTATGTCCCGTGGTCGCTTGGCCGCGACTTTGCGGAGCTAGGAGGCGAGGCGTGGTCGGCAGACCAGTCCCAGCTCTCGCCGATCGCTCGGACAGCGCTGGAGGTCAACCTCCTCACCGAGGACAACCTGCCGAGCTACCACCGGGTGATCGAGGGGGCCTTCGGGCGCGACAGCGCGTGGGGGGCCTGGGTCAACCGCTGGACCGCCGAGGAGGGGCGGCACGCGTTCTGCATCCGCGACTACCTGCTCGTCACCCGCGGTGTCGACCCGGGTGAGCTCGAGCGGGCGCGCATGGACACGATGGAGACCGGTTACGACTCGGGCGACAAGCCGTTGCTCAACCTCTGTGCCTACGCCTCGTTCCAAGAGCTGGCCACCCGGGTGTCACACCGGAACACGGGCCGCTACACCGAGGAACCGATCGCGGACAAACTGCTCACGCGGGTCGCCAAGGACGAGAACCTCCACATGATCTTCTACCGGAACCTCGTCCAAGCGGCGCTGGAACTGACACCAAGCCAGACGATGCGGGCGATCACCGAGGAGGTCGTCACGTTCCAGATGCCCGGGGCGATCATCCCCGGGTTCGGCCGCAAGGCCATCCAGATGGCCATGGCTGGCATCTACGACCTGCGCATCCACCACGACGACATCGTGAACCCGCTGCTGCGCCAGTGGGGCGTCTGGGACATCGACGGCCTCGACGCCGAGGGCGAGCTCGCCCGCGAGGAGCTCGCCGCCGCTGTAACCGCCCTCGACGAGGAGGCCGCCCGCTTCGTCGCCCGCCGCGAGGAGCGCGCGGCAAAGCGGGCGGCCCGCCAAGGGACCTAGCGTCGCGGCTGTGGCCGCCCAGGGCAACCAGGGTCATCGCGTCCTTGCATCTCGACCAGACACCTCAAGGCACGTCCCTTCGCCTGCCAGGACCGCCCACCCCGACCCGTTGGGGCGCAGACACTGCCCTGAAGGAACGGGACCTGACAGAGACACCGCAGCAGCCCACTACCGGCGCCGGAGGGCATCTCCGCAAGGCCTCCGCGTGACGAGCTCGGGCACCTCAGGGAGGCGGCCTTGACCGTCGTCGCACTGAGCTCTCAGCCCTCGAAGGGGAATGCCGGACTCGCCATGACAGCGTCGGCGAATGCGGCGTGAAGGGTCGGGCTCGGATGGAATCCGTCGCCGGCGAACATCTGCGGCCCCAGCGGTTCGGAGGCCGCGATCCGGAAGGTTCTCTCGCGAGCCTGGACCGCGGCGACCCCGATCGCGTCGAAGGCTCGCCCTCGCCAGCCGAGGACGTCGGCCAAGGGCCGGGGGAAGGCCGGAAAGTGGTCGAGCGGGGGGATGCCGAGAAGGCAGACCTGGGCCCGGGGACCAGCGGCGAGGATCGCATCGAGGAGCCTGTGGAGTTCGCGGCGGAAACGGGTAGTGCTGTGCAGGTTCTTGAGGTCGTTGACACCGATCGAGACGAACACGAGGTCAGCCTCGGCCAGGGTCTCGGCAGACACGAGACCGATTGCCTGCCCTGCGGTGGCACCGGTCATGGCGCAGGCCTGCCAGTCAACCGTCGCGTCGTACCGGTCGGCGAGCCGCAGGGCGAGCTGACCCGCGACCGACGACCGGTGATGCCTGACGGCATACCCCGCCGCCACGCTGTCCCCGAGCGCGACGACCCGCATGCGGCGATCGCCAGAGCCGACCCGTCCCGTGACGCCGTCAGCATCAGCGAAGCGAGGGATGGTGCGGATGAGTCGGTATCCCTGAAACGGCACCAGGGGCAGGCCCAGCCACCACCACTGCGCACGGCGCCCGTCACTGGAGACACCCCGCAGACGGACGCCCCGGTACCCACCAGTTGAGAGCCGCAGCGGCCGCTTCATCCAGTCCTACTCGTCGTCGTCGCGCTGGTACCTGACCTCGAACCAGTCAACAGCACTCGTCTGAAGAGCATCGTGCACCAGGCCGACATCGGCGGCGGCGTTGACGTTCTGGCTTACCGGTCGCCGGGCGACTGGACGCGGGCGGCTGACCTCCGGGGGGCCAGCTGCTCGCTCGGTGGCGAGGTCGCCAGGTCGTCGTGGCCTTGAGCCGCCAACTGCCACCGCGATCCGCGAGGCCCGTGAACCCTGGCGGCTGACTCGGTAACGTGCCAGCCATGCCCATCAGACTCGAGAATGTCGGCATCGCCGTGCGGGACCTTGAGGCGACGATCAGCTTCTTCACCGACCTCGGGCTGACCGTCCTCGGCCGTGACACGGTTCGCGGCGAGTGGACCGACACCGCCGTAGGCCTGGACGGCAACCACGCCAACATCGCCATGCTGCAGACGCCAGACGGCAACGGTCGCCTCGAGCTCTTCGAGTACATCCACCCCGACGCCATCGAGACCGAGCCCACCCGACCCAACGAAATCGGCATGCACCGCGTCGCCTTCTCGGTCGACGACATCGACGGGGCCCTGCAGATCGCTGCGAGGCATGGCTGTCACCCGCTGCGCGGCGTAGCGACCTACGACGACATCTACAAGCTCACCTATGTTCGCGGCCCGAGCGGCATCCTCGTGATGCTGGCCCAGGAGCTGAGAGGGAGTTGACCCGGCGGCCCCCGAACCCGCGCGCTGCGCAGCCCATACTCCACCGGTAGGTCCGGACCTGGGCTTGTCTCACAACTCGTCAGAAGGTGCGGCACAGCCACGCATACGCGCCGCCTCCGCGCCACAGGGGAGGATGCATCCACAACCTGTGACATCTCACGCCCGTCGAAACGCTCGATGATCTGGTCTTCCCTCACTGCGGCAGGCATCGATAGCGTCTCCAGTCCGGATCGAAGGAGACACTGAATGACCACCTTTCGCACCGAGCTGCAACCAACCGGCGGCAAGAACGTGGGCATCGTCGTGCCGGAGGAAGTCGTCCTGTCCTTCGAGCGCGGCAAAAGGGTTCCCGTCATCGTCACGATCGACGGCGACTACACCTACAAGACGACGATCGGTGTCATGGGCGGCCGCTACCTGGTGTCGTTCAACGCCGAAACCCGCAAGCAAACCGGGCGCACGGCCGGGGATGAGGTCGAGGTCGAGCTGACTGTCGACCCTGAACGCTGACCCTGGGCGCGGTCGACCGAAGCGGCGAGTCCGCAACCGCGAGCCGCAGGGTCGCCCGCTACCCAACCCTCGAGCGCTGCTCGTGTTCACCATGGTCGACGACGACTCGGGGTCGGCAGCCGTGCAGGTGCCCGCACGGGCGTCGCTGCTCAAGGGGGCCGTGCAGGAACAAGTCATGTCGAGCACGCTGAGGCAGCCATACTGGTCAGATGGATGAGCAGGACGGGGCCGCGTGGGAGCGGCGTTTCGTCGAACTCACCGCGGAGATCGAGGCGCTGAAGGCGCGCGCTGACGCAGCCAACCACCGGACGGCTGAGGGGGAAGCGCGTGCTGACGTCGAGCGTGGCAGAACTGACGCCCTGGAGGCACGCGCGGATGCGGCGAACGATCGTGCGGACGCAAGCGAGCTACGCGCCGATGAAAGTGACGTCCGAGCCGACAAGGCCGAGAGTCGAGCAGACGCGCAGGACACCAGGCTGGGAGACGTCGAGTCCCGACTCGACGTGGACGAAGCTTTGCTTGCCGAACTCCAGGCGGAGGGGCTGATCGACCGGGAGCAGGCGGACCACCTCAAGGAAGCCCTGCGCTCCGCACGCCTCATCGGCGCAGCCACGGGGATGGTCATGGCCGACCGCCACTGCACCCAGACTGGCGCCTTCGCGATCCTCAGCAAGGCCAGCCAGAACTCCAACCGCAAGCTACGCGTCATCGCGGACGACCTCGTCCGCAGCGGCGACACCAGCGGACTACCCCGGGTGTAGGCCGCTCCCACCGGGGAGCGCCATCCGGGTGCTCTCACCGCGCGAACCGAGTCGGCCCCCACTCGGCGTCAGCGTGGGGCGGGGCCCGCCGCCGACCCGCGACTACGGTGGTTGCCCATCCGCCAGCGAAAGGACACCATGCGGCCGCAGACCGTCATCCTGGTCATCGCCATTCTTACGATCGTCGTCATCGCGTGGCGGGTCGAATGCCACCGGCGGCGCTGACCCGACGCAGGTGAGGCGGTGGGGGCCCCGGGGAGCCACCACCGACGTCCGCGACTCAGCTGACGGCGTTCTCGGTCGGCTCAGGTCCGAGGTCGACGAGCGCCGGCCGGCCGTCAGTTCCGGCGGGCCGTCGAGGGAACCTTCCTGTCGAGGCTTCAGCCCAGCGCCGCCGCGAGCAGGCGCAGGGTCTCTTCACGGGCCGGGGACCGATCGGCCGGGGTGCCGCGCAGGGCGCCGGCCACGGGATGCACCATCACCTCGTCGACACCGAAGGTGGTGGCCAGCTCGCGCAGTTGCGCGCCTGCCGAATCCGGGGTGCCGACCACCCAGCGGTCCAGCATCTGATCGGCCAGGTCGCCACCGGCGCGGCTGAGGTCGCCGCTCTCCTCGACCTCTTCCACCAGTTGCTGTGCCTGCAGGGGTTGCCCGGTCCGTAGGGCGAGCATCGACCGCAGGTTCGGCAGGGCGAGCCGATCGGCCTCCTCGCGCGTGGGTGCCACGACGGCGTTGACGGTCAGGAAGGTTCGCGGCTCGGGGTAGTCCGCTGACGGCTGGAAGTGGCTGCGGTACAGCGCGAGCGCCTCGGCCGTGCCGCGGCCGGAGAAGTGGTGGGCGAAGACGTACGGCAGGCCCTTCTCAGCGGCCAACCGCGCCGAGTAGTCGGACGAGCCCAGCAGCCACACTGCTGGTGTCGTGGTCGCGTGCGGCGTCGCCCGGAGCACATGGGTCCCCGTGGCCAGGCGGAGCCCGACGCCGCTGGGCGAGAGCATCGCCGTGATGTTGTCGACGTAGTCGGGAAACCGCGCAACGGCGTCATCGTCCACGCCGCCACCGCCGTGTCGCAGCGCCCACGCGGTGACCGGGTCCGTGCCTGGCGCCCGTCCGATTCCGAGGTCGATCCGCCCAGGGTGCGCGGCCTCGAGCAGGGCGAACTGCTCTGCGATGACGAGCGGCGCGTGGTTGGGCAGCATCACGCCACCGGAGCCGACCCGGATGCGCTCGGTGGCCGCCGCCACCATCGCGACGAGCACAGGCGGGTTGGTCGCAGCCACGGCGGGCATGTTGTGGTGCTCGGCCAGCCAGTACCGGCGGAAGCCGAGCGCGTCGGCGACACGGGCGAGCTCGCGAGTGGCAGCGAGGGCGTCCGCGGTGCTCTGGTCGCTGCGGACGGGCACGAGGTCGAGAACGGAGATGGCGGGGGAGGGGTCGCTCACCTCGGATGCAGCAGGGGCACTGACGGCGCTATTCCCGAGCAGCCTGCGAGGAACCCGGTTCGCGACTGCGCCAGTGAGAACCTTCGCGCCCGCCCGGGCAAGCTCAGGCGGGGTACTCGCCGCGCTTGACGAGGGGACGCGGCATCCGCATGCGCCGCATCTGGAAGCCGCGCATCGCGGCATACATCCCCAGTCCTCGCCCGACGTGGTCGGCGCCGAACTTGGCGACGAGGCGGGTGCGCAGCCGACGCCACATCAGGAAGCTGTCGATGGCCGCCGCGAGCAGCAGGCCGTAGACGCCGATCGAGACGATCGCAAAGGCCCACGGCACCTGGAGGAAGGAGATCGCCAGCACCACGATCATCACCGGCAGCAGGAACTCGCCGAGGTTCCACCGGGCGTCGACGTGGTCGCGGATGTAGCGCCGCACCGGGCCCTTGTCGCGCGCCGGCAGGTGGGCGTCGTCGCCGGTTGCCATGGCCACCCGCTGCTTGGCCAGTGCCTCACGGCGGGCCAGCTTGTCGCGCTCGCGCGCGGCCTTGCGGTCGGTCTCCACGAGGGGGCGCTTGCGCGCGGCCTCCTGGTCGCGCCGCTTGGGCGTGGGCCGGTTCTTGGCGCCCTCGCGCGGGGCGCGCGCGAGCGCGGTTTCCTGCTCGTCGTTGATGGTCTTGCTACGTCCGAACACGGGCCAACTGTATGCCGCGTGGCCGGCTTCCCCTGAATCGCGCCCCAGGCCCCTCCCGCGCCTTTGGGGGTGCTGGAGTGAGCCATGGGTCACCCCTGCACCCCCAGAGGTCGCGCGCACTAGGGTCGGCTCCGTGAGCGACGACGTCCTGAACCCCGACCAGATCTCCGCCCTCAAGGACACCGTGGCCCGGCTGATGCCGGACCTGCGTCGTGACCTCGAGGCGCTGACCCGCATCCCCAGCGTCTCGCTCGACGCCTTCGACCAGGCCAACGTCGAGGCCAGCGCGGAGGCGACCGCCGCGCTGCTGCGCGCCGAGCGCCTCGACGTGGAGATCGTCCGCGAGGGTGGGCGCCCAGCCGTCATCGGTCACGTCGACGGGCCGCAGGGTGCGCCCACGGTGATGCTCTACGCCCACCACGACGTGCAGCCCCCGGGGGAGGACAAGGACTGGGACAGCCCGTCGTTCGAGCCCACCGAGCGCGACGGGCGCCTCTACGGCCGCGGGGCCGCCGACGACAAGGCCGGGATCATGGCGCACGTGGCCGCGCTGCGCGCCCACCAGGGCAGGTTGCCGGTCGGCGTCACGGTCTTCGTCGAGGGCGAGGAGGAGATCGGGTCCGACTCACTGGCCACCATCCTGCAGCGGCACGGCGACAAGCTGCGGGCCGACGCCATCGTGCTCGCCGACTCCACCAACTGGGCGATCGGCGAGCCGGCGCTCACCACGACGCTTCGTGGCCTGATCCGCGTGGTCGTCACGGTCACCACGCTGGACCACGGCATCCACTCGGGCATGTTCGGCGGCGCGGTGCCCGACGCCATCACCCCGCTCATCCGCTCGCTGGCCTCCCTGCACGACGAGGCCGGCGACGTCGCCGTGTCCGGCCTGCGGTCCGGAACCGCCAGTGACCTCGACTTCGACGAGGCCCGGCTGCGCGAGGAGTCGGGTCTGCTCGACGGGGTGCAGACGATCGGCACGGGCACCATGCTCGAGCGGATCTGGGCCAAGCCGACAGCCACCGTCATCGGCATCGACGCGCCCACCGTCGACCGGTCCTCCAACACCCTGGTGCCGACCGCGCGGGCCAAGGTCTCGATCCGGCTCGCACCCGACGAGGACCCCAAGCAGGCGTTCGAGCTGGTGAAGCGCCACCTCGAGGAGCACACGCCGTGGGGTGCCCGGGTGGAGGTGACCCTCGACGACCAGGGGGCCGGCTTCGACGCGGACGCGGACGGTCCCGTCTACGACCAGGCCCGAGCGGCCTTCACCGACGCCTGGGGCGTCCAGCCGGTCGACATCGGGGTCGGCGGGTCCATCCCGTTCGTGGCGGCCTTCGCCGAGAGGTTCCCCGACGCGGCCATCCTGGTCACCGGCGTCGAGGACCCGGACACCCGCGCCCACGGCGCCAACGAGTCGCTGCACCTGGGCGAGTTCGAGAAGGTCTGTGTCGCCGAGGCCGTCCTGCTGGCGCGGCTCGGTGCGATGAATGCCTGAGGATCCAGTGTGAGGAGCTGACCATGACCGAGTTCCCTTCCCTGCCACGCGACTTCACCTTCGGCGTCGCGTCTGCCTCCTACCAGGTCGAGGGCGCCGTCACCGAGGACGGGCGTGGCCGCTCGGTCTGGGACACCTTCTGCGAGCGGCCCGGGGCGATCGCCAACGGTGACAGCGGCGCGGTGGCGTGCGACCACTACCACCGCTTCCGCGAGGACGTCGCGCTGCTCAAGGAGCTCGGCGTCGACAGCTACCGGTTCTCGATCGCCTGGCCGCGGGTCCTGCCCACGGGTGCCGGGGAGGTCAACGAAGCAGGCCTCGACTTCTACGACCGGCTCGTGGACGAGCTGCTGGCCGCCGGCATCCAGCCGGCCGCGACGTTGTTCCACTGGGACACGCCGCAGGCGCTCGAGGACACCGGCGGCTGGACCGGCCGCGACATCGCGGAGCACTTCGCGGCATACGCCTCGGTCGTGGGCGAACGGCTCGGTGACCGCGTGGGCCGCTGGATGACGCTGAACGAGCCCAACGTGGTGACCGTGTTCGGCCACGCCGTCGGGGTCCACGCCCCGGGACGGGTCCTCGGCCTGCAGGCGCTACCGGTCGCCCACCACCTGCTGCTCGGGCACGGGCTCGCGACGCAGGCGCTGCGAGCCGCCGGTTGCACCAACATCGGCATCGCCAACAACCACGCGCCGGCCTGGCCCGCCTCCGACGAGCCCGAGGACATCGAGGCGGCGAAGGCCTACGACAACCTGTGGAACTGGACCTTCGCCGACCCGGTGCTGCTCGGCCGCTACCCGGTCGAGGGCACCGAGCAGGGCTTCCCGACCTACCGCGACGGCGACCTCGATGTCATCCACCAGCCGCTGGACTGGTACGGCTTCAACTACTACAACCCGACGTGCGTCGGTGCGCCTCGTGGCGGCCGCGCGGCGGACGGTGCCGTTCCCGAGCTGGCCGGGCTGCCCATGCCGGAGGGCTTGCCGTTCGAGCTGCGGCGGATCGAGGGGTACGAGCGCACCGACTTCGACTGGCCGGTCGTGCCCGAGGGCATTGCCCAGACGGCCCGGATGCTGCGCGACCGGTTCGGCGACGCCCTTCCCGCGGTCTACATCACCGAGAGCGGCTGCTCCTACGCCGACGGGCCGGTCGACGGGCGGGTCGCCGACGACCGGCGGGTTGCCTACCACGACGCCCACCTGCGGGCCCTGGCCGGCGAGATCGCCGACGGCACCGACGTCCGCGGCTACTTCGCCTGGTCGGCGACGGACAACTTCGAGTGGGCGGAGGGGTACCGGCAGCGGTTCGGCCTCGTCCACGTGGACTACGACACCCAGGTGCGCACGCCCAAGGACTCCTTCTCCTGGTACCGCGACCTGATCGCCCACACCCACGCGGGATAGCTCCGTGGCTCGGCGGGTAGCGTCCCGGACATGGCAGCCGCAGGAACGTACGTCGAAGCCTCCTACGAGCGGGACACCCGCTACCTCACCGACCGCGTCACGGCCGACGGCACGGGTGAGCACGAGTGGCCGGTCGAGCCCGGCCGCTACCGGCTGGTGGCGGCGCGCGCCTGCCCGTGGGCCAACCGCTCCATCATCGTGCGCCGGCTGCTGGGCCTGGAGGACGTGCTCTCCATGGGGCTGTGCGGGCCCACGCACGACGCGGACAGCTGGACCTTCGACCTCGACCCCGGGGGCGTCGACCCGGTGCTGGGCATCCCGCGACTCAAGGACGCGTACGAGAAGCGCTGGCCCGGCTACCCGCGGGGCATCACCGTGCCCGCCATCGTCGAGGTGGCGAGCGGGAAGCTCGTGACCAACGACTTTGCCCAGCTCACCCTCGACCTGTCGACGCAGTGGACCGCCCACCACCGCGACGGCGCCCCCGACCTCTACCCGGAGCACCTGCGGCCGGAGATGGACGAGGTGATGGAGCGTGTCTACGTCGGGGTCAACAACGGTGTGTACCGCGCCGGCTTCGCCGGCGAGCAGGAGGCGTACGAAACGGCATACGACCGGCTGTTCACGACCCTCGACTGGCTCGAGGAGCGGCTCGCCACCCGTCGCTTCCTGATGGGCGAGAGCATCACCGAGGCCGACGTGCGGCTGTTCACCACGCTCGCGCGGTTCGACGCCGTCTACCACGGCCACTTCAAGTGCAACCGCAACAAGCTCACCGAGATGCCGGTGCTCTGGGCCTACGCGCGCGACCTGTTCCAGACCCCGGGGTTCGGCGACACCGTCGACTTCGTGCAGGTCAAGCAGCACTACCACCTGGTGCACCGCGACATCAACCCGACCGGCATCGTCCCCAAGGGACCCGACCTGTCCGGCTGGCTCACGCCGCACGGCCGCGACCAGCTGAGCGGCCGGCCCTTCGGTGACGGCACTCCGCCCGGCCCGGTGCGCGACGGCGAGCGCGTGCCCGCTGGTCACCGCCCGTGAGCGGCCCGGCACGCGACCACGACCTGGTCGTTTACGGCGCCACCGGTTTCGCCGGCCGCCTGCTGGCGCAGGACCTCGCCGAGCACGCGCCGCAGGACGTGCGGATCGCCCTCGCCGGCAGGTCGCAGCACCGGCTCGAAGAGGTGCGTGCGAGCCTGCCCAGCCGGGCCCGCGACTGGCCGCTCGTGGTCGCCAATGCCGCGGACCCGGAGGCCCTGGCCGCGCTTGCCGGCTCGACCCGCGTGGTGGTGACCACGGTGGGGCCGTACGCCCGCTACGGGCTGCCGCTCGCCATGGCGTGCGCCGAGGCCGGCACCCACTACGCCGACCTCACCGGAGAGGTCCTGTTCGTCAGGGACCTCGCCGACAGGTGCGACGAGCCCGCCCAGCGCACCGGGGCCCGGGTGGTGAACTCCTGCGGCTACGACTCGGTGCCCTCCGACCTGGCAGTCCTGATGCTCCACGAGCGCGCGCAGCACGACGGCGCCGGCCGCCTGACCGACACGACGCTGCTGGCGCGGGCCAAGGGCGGGCTCAGCGGGGGCACCATCGACTCGAGCCGGGCCATGGCCGAGGCGATCGAGGCCGACCCGTCACGACGGCGCACGGTCGGCGACCCCTACGCCCTCAGCCCCGACCGCTCCGCGGAGCCGGAGGTGGCGGGACAGCGCGACGTGCGCTCGGTGTTCGTCGAGCGGGAGACCAGCCAGTGGGTCGCCCCGTTCGTCATGGCCCAGTTCAACTCGCGGATCGTGCGCCGGAGCAACGCCCTGCTCGGCCACGCCTACGGCCCGCGGTTCCGCTACCGCGAGGTCAGCGCCCACGGCTACGGGCTCAAGGGGCGCCGACGCGCGATGCTGATGACCGCAGGCCTCGGACTCGCCCTCGCAGCGGTGTCCGACGCGCGGACCCGGCCGTGGTTCGACCGGCTCGCGCCCAAGCCGGGGGAGGGCCCGAGCGAGGCGGCGCGGGCGGCCGGCTGGTTCCGGATGGAGACCCGTACCACCACCGAGAGCGGGCGTCGCTACCTGGCCGTGGTGGCGGCCCAGGGCGACCCCGGGTATGCCGCGACGGCAGTGATGCTCGCGGAGTCGGCACTGTGCCTGGCCCTGGACGGCGACCGGCTGCCGCCGGCCGCGGGTGTGCTGACGCCGGCGGTGGCGATGGGTGACGCCCTCGTGGACCGGTTGCGCTCGCGCGGTCTCACGCTGACCGTCGAGGAGCTCTGAGCGGATCAGTCCCGGCTGGTCTCCCCGGGCAGCGCCAGCATCTGGTCGAGCGCGACCTTGGCCCAGTGCGCCACGTCGGGGTCGACGCGGATCTGGTTGACGACCCGCCCGTCCACCAGCGACTCCAACGCCCAGACCAGGTGCGGCAGGTCGATGCGGTTCATCGTGGAGCAGTAGCAGGCGTTCTTCTCGAGGAACGCGACCTGCTGCTCGGGGAACTGCGCGGCCAGGCGGCGCACGAGGTTGAGCTCGGTGCCGACGACCCACTTCGTGCCGGCTGGTGCGGCAGCGACGGTCTGGATGATCTTCTCGGTCGAGCCGACCTCGTCGGCCGCCTCGACGACCTCGTGGCGGCACTCGGGGTGGACGATGACCTTTACGCCCGGGATCTCGCGACGCGCCTGCTCGACCGCCTCGAGGGTGAACCTTCCGTGCACGGAGCAGTGGCCCCGCCACAGGATCATCCGTGCGTTCCTGAGCTCTTGGCGGGTGAGCCCACCGAGCGGGCGGTGCGGGTCGAACACGACGCAGTCGTCCAGTGAGCCCCCGAGGTCGCGGGCCCAGGTGTTTCGGCCGAGGTGCTGGTCGGGCAGGAACAGCACCTTGCCCCGGTCGCCCCCCTGCGCCAACGCCCAGGTGAGCGCGGTCCTCGCGTTGGACGACGTGCAGATGGTGCCGCCGTGCCGGCCGGTGAAGGCCTTGATGGCAGCCGAGGAGTTCATGTA
>DASUKI010000003.1:0-6093 GCA_036278855.1 Pedococcus sp. | reverse complement strand
TCGGTGGCACCACAGGTATGCCGCGTGGCCCAGAACCGGGTGGGTGTCGCGGCCCGGGGATGGTGGCCCACCCTAGGCTGGGGGCATGCAGAGCCAGCTCTTCGACCAGGCGAACCTCGAGGTCCAGGCCCAGCAGCGCTTCGCGCTGCAGAATCCGCAGATGCTGCGCGTCCACCTCGGTGGCGACGTTCTGGCCGTCAAGGGCGCCATGGTCGCCTACCAGGGCCAGATCCGCTTCGACCACGAGAAGGCCGGCTCGGTCGGCAAGCTGTTCAAGAAGGTCGTCACCGGTGAGGACGTCTCGCTCATGCGGGTCTCCGGCGACGGCGACGTATTCTTCGCATCCGAGGCGGGGTTCGTCTTCCTCATCGACCTGACGGGTGACGCCCTGTCGGTCAACGCCCGCAACCTGCTCGCCTTCGACTCGAGCATCGACTGGGACATCAAGCGGGTGCAGGGCGCGGGCATGCTCAGTGGCGGGCTGTTCAACACCACCCTGCAGGGCTCCGGCACGGTCGCGATCCACACGGTCGGTCAGCCAGTGATCCTCGACTGCGCCCAGCAGCCCACGTACGTCGACGTGCAGGCGTGCGTCGGCTGGTCCGCGAATCTCGTCCCCCAGGTGGTCTCGAGCATGAACGTCCGCTCGATGCTGCGCGGTGGCTCCGGTGAGGCGTTCCAGTACGCCTTCCACGGACAAGGCTTCGTCGTCGTCCAGCCGAGCGAGTGGACACCACCCGCTTCCTCCTCGGGCGGCGGCAGCGGCTTCAACCTCGGTGGGCTCCTCGACTGATGAGCCTGCCTGCCCCCACCACCGACCCCGCCCTCGTCGCCCGGCTGCGCGCCGACCTGGACCACGCGGCATACACGGTCGAGGCGGTCGACCAGCTGCTCGGCCCGCTCGCCTCGGCGGCGCTCCTTCGCGAGCAGGTGCTGCCCGCGCAGCGGGCCACGGCCGACCTCGGCACCCCGCTCGCCACGATGGTGCGGCTGTTCATCCTCGGGGACGCCGTCGACGCCGAGGACGCGTCAGCCGCACTGCCGACGCTCGGCATTGCCGGCGCGCAGCGGTTGCGGCTGGTGCGCGAGCAGGGCCCGGGTGTGGTGGCGACCTGTGACCTGCGGCCCTATGCCGACGACCTCCACGCCTGGTGGGTGGCCTCCGACCTGTCCGAGGTCGCCACGCGTCAGCCGCTGCACGAGGACCACGTCCTCGGCCTCGGCGGTGCTTCGACCACCCTCGCCTCCTGGACTCCGCGGCCCCACGTCGACCGGGCCCTCGACCTGGGCACCGGCTGCGGGGTGCAGGCCCTGCACCTCGGGGCGCACGCCGACCACGTCACCGTCACGGACATCTCGGAGCGGGCGCTGGGCTACGCGCGCTTCAACGCCGCCCTCAACGACTGCGAGTGGTCGTTCGCGCAGGGGTCGATGCTGGATCCCGTTGCCGGACAACGATTTGGGCTCATCGTGAGCAACCCGCCGTTCGTCATCACGCCGCGCACACCGGACATCCCGGTGTTCGAGTACCGCGACGCCGGAGGCTCCGGTGACGAGGCCGTCTCAGGGCTGGTGCGCTCGATCGGCGAACACCTCGAGCCCGGCGGGATCGCGCAGTTCCTCGGCAACTGGGAGGTGGTCGGGGACAGTGACTGGCGAGACCGCGTGCGGGGCTGGGTCGCCGGCACCGGCCTCGACGCCTGGGTGGTGCAACGCGAGGTGCAGGACCCTGCGCAGTACGCCGAGACATGGGCCCGCGACGGCGGGCACCACAGTGCCACAACGGAGTTCGCGACCATGTATGCCGCGTGGCTCGACGACTTCGCCTCTCGCGGCGCGACCGGGGTCGGGT
Source organism: Pedococcus sp. (assembly GCA_036278855.1). Lineage (GTDB taxonomy): Bacteria > Actinomycetota > Actinomycetes > Actinomycetales > Dermatophilaceae > Pedococcus. The sequence goes on along the minus strand of DASUKI010000003.1, from coordinate 4,241 downwards.
TCGGGGTCATCACGGTGCAGCGGCCAATGGGGCAGCGCGAGCCGTTCATCGACCTGGAGGAGGCCCAGGGCCCTGTCGCGTCGCCGATGGGGCCGTCGGTGCTCGCGGGGCTGCGCGCGCGGACGTGGCTGGCCGAGCACACCGATGAGGAGCTGCTATCCGTCGCGTGGCGGTGCGCCGAAGACGTCACCGAGGAGCGCTTCGCACGACCCGGCGCCGATGACCCAGCCGTCATCCGGCTACGGCAGGGCGGTGGGCTGCGACGCGTCGTCCAGCTCGACACAGTGGGAGCTGCGCTCGTGAGCGTCTGCGACGGCACGCTGGCTGCCGGACCCGCGCTCGACGCCATCGCCGACCTGCTCGACGAGCCGGTGGACGAGGTGCGCGCCACAGGCCTCGAGCTGCTCCGCCGGCTCGTGGCGGACGGCCTCGTCGTCTGACGGTGCTGCAGGCATCTCCCCAATTGGACCGAAACCTGCAGTCCTGGCGCGCCGGCGGCGTCCACTCCACATGGGCACGCGCGAGCGCCGAGTGAGTGACGACTAGGCGGTTTGTCATGGGAACGGGCAAAACCGCAGGTGGAAAACCTGTTTGTGAGTGAGTGCTCACTCACTTACCCTTGAGGGCGTGACTCCACGCGCACCGGCCATGGCGCCCGACGACCGCCGGGCCTCGATCATCGAGGCCACCCTCCCGCTCCTGCGCGAGAGGGGAAGCGACGTGAGCACCAAGGAGATCTCGAGGGCTGCGGGAGTGGCCGAGGGCACGATCTTCCGCGTCTTCGAGAGCAAGGAGGAGATCATCACGGCCTGCGTCCACCAGGCGTTCGACAACGCCGGCCTCCTTGCCAGGCTCGACGCCGTGGACCGGGCACTGCCCCTGCGCGACCGACTCGCAGAAGCCGTGGAGGTGATGCAGGACCACCTCAAGGGCATCTTCACGCTCATGGGCGTCCTGCAGACGACGGGGCAGCCACTGCACCGGCACTCGCCCTCCGACGCACTGCGTCGTCGCCGCGAGGCAACCACCGAGCTCGACCTCGCGTTCACCGACCTGGTCGGGGACGACGCCGGCCAGCTGCGCATCCCGGTCACGAGCTTTCTGTCGTACCTTCGGATGCTGACCCTCTCGAGCGTGCACCCGATGCTCGAGCGCACGGATGCCAAGGCCCACGAGCTGGTCGACGTCCTCCTCGACGGCGCCCTCGAGCGGGACACCACCACCACACGGAACCGGGGGAAGAAGTAGTGCTGATCCGAATCCTGCGTGACTTCCTGCGGCCCTACAGGGGGCTGCTGGTCGTGCTCGTGCTGCTGCAGCTCGTGGGCACGATCGCCTCGCTGTACCTGCCGAGCCTCAACGGAAAGATCATCGACGACGGCGTGGCCAAGGGCGACACGGACTACATCCTGCGCACGGGTGGCTGGATGCTCGCGGTGTCGTTCGCCCAGATCGTCGCCACGGTCGCCGCGACCTACCTCGGCGCCCGGTCGGCTGCGGGGCTGGGCCGGGACGTGCGCGCGGCGGTCTTCGCCCGGGTCGGCGACTTCTCCGCCCAGGAGGTGTCGCGCTTCGGCGCGCCGACGTTGATCTCCCGCAACACCAACGACGTCACCCAGGTGCAGCAGGTGGTGTTCATGGGTGCGGTCATGATGGTCTCCGCCCCGATCATGATGGTCGGCGGCATCATCATGGCCTTGCGCGAGGACGTCGGGCTGTCGTGGCTGGTGGCCGTCGCGGTGCCCCTGCTGGCGCTGAGCGTGGCCCTGGTGATCCGCAAGATGATCCCCCAGTTCCGGCTGATGCAGGAGTCGGTCGACTGGGTCAACCGAGTCCTGCGCGAGCAGATCACCGGCATCCGGGTGGTGCGCGCCTTCGTCCGGGAGGACCACGAGCGGGCCAGGTTCGCGGAGGCCAACACGCAGTACACCGGCACGGCGCTCGCCGTCGGTCGCCTGATGTCGCTCGTGTTCCCGATCGTCATGCTGGTCTTCAACGCGTCCACGGTGGCGGTGCTGTGGTTCGGCGCCCACCGCGTCGACGGCGGTCAGATGCAGATCGGCCAGCTCACCGCGTTCATGAGCTATCTCATGCAGATCCTCATGTCGGTGATGATGGCGACCTTCATGTCGATGATGATCCCGCGCGCGACCGTGTCCGCCGGCCGCATCGGGGAGGTACTCGACACCGACTCGACCGTCGTGGAGCCCGCGAGCCCGACAGCGATCCCGGCTGCCGCGGCCGGCGTGGAGCTGCGTGACGTCGAGTTCTGCTACCCCGGAGCGGATGTCCCTGTGCTGCAAGGCGTCTCATTGACCGCCGAGCCGGGCCGGACCACGGCGATCATCGGCAGCACGGGCTCAGGCAAGTCGACCCTGCTGTCCCTGATCCCGCGGCTCTACGACGTCACCGGCGGATCCGTGTCGATCGGCGGCGTGGACGTCCGTGGGGCCGCGCTCGAGGACGTCTGGGCGCGGATCGGCCTGGTTCCGCAGAAGCCGTACCTGTTCACCGGCACGGTCGCCTCCAACCTCCGCTACGGCGACACCGGGGCCACCGACGAGCAGCTCTGGGAGGCCCTGCGCATCGCCCAGGCCGAGGACTTCGTCCGCGCCATGCCCGACGGCCTCGAATCACCGATCGCCCAGGGCGGCACCAACGTGTCCGGTGGCCAGCGCCAGCGCCTGGCCATCGCCCGCGCGCTCGTGGCCAAGCCGGACGTGTTCCTCTTCGACGACAGCTTCTCGGCGCTCGACCTTTCCACCGACGCGCGCCTGCGGTCGGCACTCAAGCCGGTCACGCGGCATACGGCGGTCATCGTCGTCGCCCAACGGGTGTCCACCATCATCGACGCCGACCACATCGTCGTCGTGGACGACGGGAAGGTTGTCGGCACGGGCACCCACGACGAGCTGCTCGCCACCTGCCCCACGTACGTCGAGATCGTCGAGTCCCAGCGCAGCGCAGAGGAAGTGGCGGCGTGAGCACCCTGACAGTGAGGCGAGGACACGAACGAGGCACGAGTGAGGCCCGGAGCGAGCGCGGAAGGGGGCGGATGTAATGGCCGGTGAGGGCGTGAAGACCGCCGAGGAGAAGGCCGCCGAGGCCCGGCGCGGTCCGGGTGCCCGGGCCGGCCAGCGGCACGGCCCGATGAGCATGGGTGTGCCTGCGGACAAGTCGCAGAACTTCGGCCCGTCCGCCAAGCGGTTGCTGGGCCTGATGCGGCCTGAGCGGAGCGCGCTCATGGCGGTGCTGGCGCTGGCCCTGAGCAGCGTCGTGCTGAATGCGATCGGCCCCAAGATCCTCGGCCGGGCGACCGACTACATCTTCGCCGGTGTCATCGGCAAGCAGATGCCGGAGACGGCCACCCGCAACGAGATCGTGGCGGCACTGCGGGCGCGGGGCCAGGACACCTTCGCGGACATGGTCGCGAAGATGCCGCACCTCGTCCCCGGCATGGGGATCGACTTTGGCGCCGTCGGCCGGATCCTGCTGCTGGTGCTGGGGATCTACGTGGTCGCCAGCCTGCTGTCGTGGGCGATGGGCTGGATCCTCACCGGTGCCGTGAACCGCACGATCTTCAACCTGCGACGCGACGTCGAGGACAAGCTCAACAGGCTGCCCCTGCCGTACTTCGACGGGCAGCCGCGCGGGGAGCTGCTCAGCCGCGTCACCAACGACATCGACAACGTGGCCCAGAGCCTGCAGCAGACCCTGAGCCAGCTGCTGACCTCGCTGCTGACGGTCGTCGCGATGGTCGCGATGATGGTCTACATCTCGCCGCTGCTCGCGGTGATCGCGCTCGTGACGATCCCGGTCACCATGTTCGTCACCGCGGCGATCGGCAAGCGCTCGCAGAAGCAGTTCGTCCAGCAGTGGAAGAGCACGGGCGAGGTCAACTCGATCGTCGAGGAGACGTTCACGGGACACCAGCTGGTCAAGGTGTTCGGCCGCCAGGACGAGGCCCGCAAGGTCTTCGCCGAGAAGAACGGCGACCTCTACACCGCCGGCTTCGGCGCGCAGTTCATCAGCGGCATCATCATGCCGACGATGATGTTCATCGGGAACCTCAACTACGTGATCGTCGCCGTCGTCGGCGGCCTGCGCGTGGCCAGCGGGGCGATGAGCCTGGGTGACGTTCAGGCGTTCATCCAGTACTCGCGCCAGTTCACCCAGCCGCTCACCCAGGTCGCGTCGATGGCAAACCTCATGCAGTCCGGTGTCGCCTCGGCGGAGCGGGT
>DASUKI010000002.1:0-8189 GCA_036278855.1 Pedococcus sp. | reverse complement strand
GACGCACTTCATCTCCGCGGGGGACGTCATCCCGTTCGTGTGCTCGGCCATCGCGGTGACGGTCCTGGCCTCGCTCGTCGGCCGGTCCGTGGAGCAGCTCGGTGACCGGTTCGGGCCGGGCGCCACAGGGGTGCTGCAGTCGGCGCTGGGGAACCTCCCCGAGCTGTTCATCGCGCTGTTCGCGCTGAAGGCCGGGCTCGTCGCCGTGGTGCAGGCCGCCCTCATCGGCTCGATCCTGGCGAACCTGCTCCTGGTCCTCGGGATGGCCTTCGTCGTCGGTGGGCTCAAGCACGGCACGCAGAAGCTCGACTCCGACCGGGCCCGCAGCATCATCGTGCTCATGGTGCTGTCGGTCTCGGCGATGGTGGTGCCGTCGCTGGCGCACTACGTGCACACGCCGGCCGAGCAGCACGAGAAGACGCTGTCGCTCATCGTCTCGGTGGTGCTGCTCCTGCTGTTCGCGCTCACGCTGCCGGCCTCCCTGCGCAAGGGACCGGACGCGGCGGGCGAGGGCGACGGCGAGGCCATGCACCAGGAGGAGCCGCGCTGGCCCCTGTGGCTCGCGGTGGGGCTGCTGGCGGCGGCGGCGCTCGCGGCGGCGTTCGTCTCGGACTGGTTCGTCGGCGCGCTCGAGCCCGCGATGGGTGCGCTGAACATCTCCGACGCCTTCGCCGGCCTGGTCGTTGTGGCGATCGCCGGCAACGCCATCGAGAACGTCGTCGGGGTGCAGCTGGCCGCGGCGGGGCGCTCGGAGTACGCCTTCTCGGTCGTCATCAACAGCCCGATGCAGATCGCCCTCGTGCTGGCACCGCTGCTGGTGATCCTGTCGCAGGTCTTCGGGTTCGCGGCGTTGACCCTGGTGTTCAGCCCGATGCTCGTGGTGGCGGTGGTGATCGCGGTGATCCTCTCCGCGTTCATCACCTTCGACGGGGAGTCCACCTGGATCGAGGGGGCGGCGCTGATCGCGGTCTACATCGTGATCGCCACGGCGTTCTGGTGGGGTTGACCGCACCTTTCGTCCACAGCTGCTGTTCTCGTCCGGGTCGCGTCCACAGGCGCTCCGGTATGCCGGTGACGTGTCTTCGTCTCGTCCCCCACCCTTGCGAGCATGGACGAGACAGGGGAGTGGGCCAACGAGGTGCGCCTCGTCGGCAGGGTGAGCGGTGAGGTGTCCGAGCGCGAGCTGCCGAGCGGCGACCGGCTGGTTCAGCTGCGGGTCGTCGTGCCCAGGACGGAGCGGGCCGGGGGAGGGGCGGCCACGGTCGACACCATCGACGTCGCCTGCTGGGGAGGCCGGGTGCGGCAGAGCGCGCGGCGGCTCACGGCGGGGGAGAGGATCGAGGTGTCCGGAGCGCTGCGGCGCCGGTTCTTCCGCGCAGGGGGCGCGACGGCCAGTCGTTACGAGGTGGAGGCGGTGTCCCTGCGTCGGCTGGGCACCGGATGACCGCGGGCGTCGCCGACGCGTCCTGCATCACCGCTGATGCGGCTATGATGCACAGGTGCGCACCACCGTTGACCTCCCACCCTCGGTGCACCGCCGGGCGCGTGAGCTGGCCCGGCGTCGCGGAGTGTCCATGTCCACCGTCGTGGCCGAGCTGACGGTGCGCGGCCTCGCCCAGGTCGATGCCCCGGTCGCGCTCACCATCGACGAGCGCTCCGGCCTGCCCGTGCTGTCCCTGGGACGGGTCGTGACCACCGAGGATGTCGCCCGGGCACTGGACGACGAGTGAGCACGGTCCTGCTCGACTCGAGCGTGCTCATCGCCCTGACGATCGCGGAGCACGAGCACCACGCCTCGGCCAGCGCCTGGCTGGCCGAGGCGGGCAGGTTCGCCGTGTGCCCCGTGGTCGAAGGTGCGCTGGTGCGGTTCCTGGTGCGGCTGGGGGAGTCGGGGGAGACTGCGCGGGCGGTGCTCGAGGGAGTTCACCGCCACGCCCGGTGCGCCTTTTGGCCGGACTCGCTGTCCTACCGCGACCTGGGCCTCGCCGGTGTCCGCGGGCACCGGCAGGTGACCGATGCCTACCTGGTCGGGCTTGCGGAGCACCGACGTGGCAGGCTCGCGACGCTGGACCGGGCATTGGTCGAGGCCCACCCACGCAGGACAGTGCTGGTGGCCTGAGCACGGGAGGGCGGGCGACCTGCGTGTGGCAGCATCACGGGCATGAGCCGCAGCCCTGCCGCCCAGCGCCTGGACGACCTCGTGCGGCTGCGTCGGGTCCGGGACCGCATCGACCGCGAGTACGCCCACCCCCTGGACGTCGAGGCCCTGGCCCGCGGCGCACACATGTCCGCCGGTCACCTCAGCCGTGAGTTCAAGCGTGCCTTCGGGGAGTCGCCGTACTCCTACCTGATGACCCGGCGGGTCGAGCGGGCGATGGCGCTGCTGCGGCTGGGGGAGCTCAGCGTGACCGAGGTGTGCTTCGCGGTCGGGTGCTCGTCGCTGGGCAGCTTCAGTACCCGCTTCACCGAGCTTGTCGGGGTGCCGCCGAGCGCCTACCGGCGCGACCCGCAGTTCGCGACCAGCGGGATGCCACCGTGCGTGGCGAAGCAGGTGACCAGACCGGTCAGGAACCGAGAAGCACAGGTCGCCGGGCGCCAACTAGGTTGAGTCCATGGGCATCACGATCTTCTCGGCAATGCTGCCGCACGACGACCACGACGCGTCGCTGGCCTTCTACCGCGACACGCTCGGCTTCGAGGTGAGGAACGACGTGGAGTACGGGGGCATGCACTGGCTGACGGTCGGGCCGCCAGGCCAGCCGGGCACCTCGATCGTCCTGTACCCGCCCACCGCGACCCCCGGCATGACCGAGGACGAGCGGGCCGCCATCGCCGAGATGATGGCCAAGGGCACCTTCGCGAGCATCAACCTGGCCACGACCGATGTCGACGGAACGTTCGACCGGTTGCAGGCCGGGGAGGCGGAGGTGGTCCAGGAGCCGACCGACCAGCCGTACGGCGTGCGGGACTGCGCGTTCCGCGACCCTGCGGGAAACCTGGTCCGGATCCAGCAGCTCGGCTGAGCTCCCGCCAGACGACAGCACGTCCACGACCCAGGAGCGACCCATGAGCCACACGGCCGACGGCCACGACCTGATCCGGGTGCATGGCGCGAGTGTCAACAACCTCAAGGACATCAGTCTCGACATCCCCAAACGCCGGCTGACCGTCTTCACCGGGGTGTCCGGGTCGGGCAAGAGCTCACTGGTGTTCGACACGATCGCCGCAGAGTCACAGCGGCTCATCAACGAGACCTACAGCGCGTTCCTCCAGGGGTTCATGCCCACGCTGGCGCGGCCCGAGGTCGACCTGCTCGAGGGCCTGACCACCGCCATCATCGTCAACCAGGAGCGCATGGGGACGAACCCCCGCTCCACGGTCGGCACCGCCACGGACGCGAACGCCCTGCTCCGGATCCTGTTCAGCAGGCTCGGCGAGCCCCACATCGGCCCGCCGACGGCGTTCGCGTTCAACGTCCCGAGGCGGACCGCGAGCGGCGCCATGAACGTCGACAGGGGCAAGGGCGAGCGGCTCGTCGTGCGCAACGCCGTCTACCACGGTGGCATGTGCCCGCGCTGCGAGGGCATGGGCTCGGTCACCGACTTCGACCTGACCGCGATCTTCGACGAGACGAAGTCCCTGTCCGACGGTGCGCTGCTCGTCCCGGGCTACAGCATGGACGGCTGGTACGGCCGGATCTTCAGCGGTGCCGGGCTGCCGATGGACAGGCCGATCGGGAAGTTCACCGGGAAGCAGCTGGACAAGCTGCTCTACGGCGAGCCCGAGAAGATCAAGGTGGAGGGAGTCAACCTCACCTACGAGGGCGTCCTGACCAAGGTGCAGAAGACGATGTTGGCCAAGGACGTCGAGTCCATGCAGCCGCACGTGCGCCGCTTCGTCGAGCGGGCCGTGACGTTCACGACCTGCCCGGACTGTGAAGGCACTCGGCTGTCCGCGGAGGCGCGTTCCTCCAGGATCGGCGGCAAGAACATCGCCGATCTGTGCGCCATGCAGCTCACCGACCTCGCGGAGTGGGTCCGTGGCCTGCGCCAGCCGTCGGTCGCGCCGCTGCTCGCCGGGCTGAAACACCTCTTGGACTCCTTCGACGAGATCGGTCTGGGCTACCTCTCGCTCGACCGGCCGGCGGGCACGCTGTCCGGGGGAGAGGCGCAGCGCACCAAGATGATCCGCCACCTCGGCTCCTCGCTCACAGACGTCACGTACGTCTTCGACGAGCCGACGATCGGCCTGCACCCGCACGACATAGAGCGGATGAACACCCTGCTGCTGCAGCTGCGTGACAAGGGAAACACGGTGCTGGTCGTCGAGCACAAGCCGGAGGCGATCGCCATCGGCGACCACGTGGTCGACCTCGGGCCGGGGGCCGGCACGAGCGGGGGAGAGGTGTGCTACCAGGGCACCGTCGACGGGCTGCGCAAGAGCGACACCACCACCGGACGACACCTCGACGACCGGGTCAGCCTCAAGGAGTCGGTGCGTTCGGCATCTGGGTCCCTCGAGGTCCGTGGTGCCTCGATGCACAACCTGAAGGGCGTCGACGTGGACATCCCGCTCGGGGTGCTGTGCGTGCTCACCGGTGTCGCCGGGTCCGGCAAGAGCTCGCTCGTCGACGACTCGGTGGCTGGGCGCGAGGGCGTGGTGGTGGTCGACCAGGGCGCCATCCGCGGCTCACGCCGCAGCAATCCGGCGACCTACACGGGGGCGCTCGAGCCGATCCGCAAGGCCTTCGCCAAGGCCAACGGGGTCAAGCCGGCACTGTTCAGCTCCAATTCGGAGGGCGCGTGCCCGACCTGCAACGGCGCCGGCGTCATCTACACCGAGCTCGGCGTCATGGCGACGGTCGAGTCCACCTGCGAGGAGTGCGAGGGAAAGCGGTTCCAGGCCTCGGTGCTCGAGTACACCCTGGGCGGGCGCAACATTGCCGAGGTGCTCGACCTGCCGGTCGCCGAGGCGGAGGCCTTCTTCGCCGACGGCGAGGCCAGGACCCCTGCGGCGCACAAGGTGCTCGAGCGGCTGGTCGACGTCGGTCTTGGTTATGTCAGCCTGGGTCAGCCGCTCACCACCTTGTCCGGCGGTGAGCGGCAGCGACTCAAGCTGGCGGCGCAGATGGCCGAGAAGGGCGAGGTCTACGTCCTCGACGAGCCGACCACCGGTCTGCACCTGGCGGACGTCGCGCAGCTGCTCGGCCTGCTGGACCGGCTCGTCGACTCTGGCAAGTCCGTGATCGTCATCGAGCACCACCAAGCCGTCATGGCGCACGCTGACTGGATCATCGACCTCGGCCCGGGTGCCGGCCACGACGGCGGCCGGGTCGTCTTCGAGGGGCCACCCGCCGACCTGGTCGGGGGCCGGTCCACCCTGACGGGCAAGCACCTGGCGGCCTACGTCGGGGCCTGACGTAGGGCGCCTACGAGCAGGAACCAGAACGCCGATAATCGACATTATGTCAAGTGAGTGCGAGGATCGCAGCGACCACGCACTCCCCTCGGTCACCGGGCGCGACGCTACCGTGCGGGCCGGACGGCCACCGCCTAGCGTTGACGTCATGGCCAACGCACCCATGGCACACCTGCTCAACGACGGCGAGACCCTGCCGGGCATTGGTTTCGGCACCTACCCGCTCCGGGGCGAGGACGGCACCCAGGCCATGGTGAACGCGCTCGAGAACGGGTACCGCTACCTCGACTCGGCGGTCAACTACCAGAACGAGGCGGAGGTCGGCGAGGCGCTGCGGCGCAGCGGCCTGCCGCGTGACGACGTCCGGCTCGCGACCAAGATTCCGGGGCGCCTCCACGCGAAGGACCTCGCCCTCCAGTCGCTCCGCGACTCCGCCAAGCGGTTCGGGGTCGACCGCATCGACGTGGCACTCATCCACTGGCCCAACCCCAGCCGGCGGCTCTACCGACAGGCCTGGCAGGCCCTCGTCGAGGCGCAGCGAGAGGGGCTGGTGCGCACCATCGGGGTCAGCAACTTCACCGAGGAGCACCTGCGGATCGTCATCGACGACAGCGGCGTGACCCCTGCCGTCAACCAGGTCGAGCTGCACCCCTACTTCCCGCAGGCCGAGCTGCGCGCGGTCCACGAGCGGCTCGGCATCCTCACCCAGGCGTGGAGCCCGCTGGGCAAGAACCCGAGCCCGTTCGGCGAGCCACCTGTCGTCACGGCTGCGAGGGGCCACGACGTCTCCCCCGCCCGGGTCGTCCTGCGCTGGCACGTCCAGCTGGGCACGATGCCGCTGCCCAAGTCCGCGAACCCGCAGCGGCAGCGCGACAACCTCGACCTCGACGGCTTCGCGCTCACCGACGACGAGGTCGCCTCCATCAGCGACCTGGGTCGCGCCGACGGCCGACGGTTCGGCGGCGACCCGGACGCCCACGAGGAGATGTGAGGCGCCCGAGCCCATGCCTGAGGTGAGGATCGGCGTCTCCGGTTGGCGCTACCCCCGCTGGCGGGGTGACTTCTACCCCAAGGGCCTCCCCCAGCGCCTCGAGCTCACCTACGCAGCAGAGCGGATGAGCGCCGTGGAGGTCAATGGGTCCTTCTACTCCCTCCAACGACCCAGCTCGTATGCCGCGTGGTCGGCTGCTGTCCCCGACGGCTTCCTCTTCGCGGTCAAGGGTGGGCGGTTCATCACGCACATGAAGAAGCTCGCCGGCGTGGAGAGCGCACTGGCGAACTTCTTCGCCTCGGGGGTGCTGGCCCTCGGCGACAAGCTGGGACCGGTCCTGTGGCAGCTGCCCGAGCGTCTCGCCTTCGACGAAGGGCGGCTGGAGGGCTTCTTCAGCCTCCTACCGCGCACCACCGTCGAGGCCGGCCGGCTCGCGGCGCGGCACGACGACAAGCTGGCCGAGGACCGAGTGCTCACTACTCCCCTGTCCCACCGGCCGATACGGCACGCCCTCGAGCCCCGGCATTCCAGCTTCGAGTCCCCTGAGGCCCGAGAGGTGTTGCGGCGCAACGACATCTGCATGGTGGTCGCCGACAGCGCCGGGCGTTGGCCGCAGATGCCGGATGCCACGAGCGACTTCCGCTACGTGCGGCTGCACGGTGAGACCGAACTCTACGCAAGTGGCTACACCGACGACTCGCTCGACCGCTGGGCCGATCAGTGCCGCATCTGGCTGGACGAGGGCCACGACGTGCACGTCTACTTCGACAACGACGCGAGGGGGCACGCACCCCACGACGCAGTGCGGCTGCTCGACCGGCTTCGCTGACCCGCCTACTCGAAGGGCGCGGGGTCGCCGGCACCGATGCGCACGATGTCCGGCGCTCCACTCGAGAAGTCCACGACCGTGGTCGGCTCGGTGCCGCACTCCCCCGAGTCGACCACGGCGTCGACCTGGTGGTCCAGCTCCTCCTTGACCACCCACCCCTCGGTCATCGGCTCGGTCTCGCCCGGGAGGGTCAGGGTGCTTGACAGCAGTGGCTCACCCAGCTCCGCGAGCAGCGCCTGGACGACCCGGTTGCTGGGGATGCGCACCCCCACGGTCTTCTTCTTCGGGTGCAGCAGCCGCCGCGGTACCTCTCGGGTCGCCGGCAGGATGAACGTGTACGGCCCGGGTGTGGAGGCCTTGACTGCCCGGAACACCGTGTTGTCGATGTGCACCAGCTGACCCAGCTGGGCGAAGTCGCGGCACACGAGGGTGAAGTGGTGCCGGTCGTCCAGGTGACGGATCCGCACGATCCGCTCCTTGCCCTCCTGGTTGCCCAGCGCGCACCCGAGTGCATAGCCCGAGTCGGTCGGGTAGGCGATCAGGCCACCATCGCGGACCAGCGCGACCGCCTGCCCGATCACCCTGGGCTGGGGGTCGACCGGGTGCACGTCCAGGTAGCGCGCCATGGTGGTGACCCTATGCCGCGCGGCCCGGCCACGCGGCATACCTCCCTGCGTCGGTGCTCACTAGGGTGGGCGACGTGCGCGCACTCGTGAAGACCAAGGCCGGTCCGGGACTGGAGCTGGTGGACGTGCCCGAACCCCCCGTGGGGCCGGACGACGTCAAGCTGCGGGTGCTGCGGGCCGGGTTGTGCGGCACCGACCTGCACCTGGAGCAGTGGGACGACTGGGCGGCCTCGACGGTGCACCCGCCGATGACGATCGGGCACGAGTTCTACGGCGAGGTGGTGCAGGTCGGCGACGACGTCACCAGCGTGCAGGTGGGCCAGCG
>DASUKI010000001.1:0-4344 GCA_036278855.1 Pedococcus sp. | reverse complement strand
GTGGGCAAACTCGCAGACGCAAGCAGGCGCCGCACCGACGAAAGGTACGTTCACACCATGGCAGCACCGCACCACCGCGTCGCGATCGTCGGAACCGGATTCTCCGGGCTCGGCATGGCGATCCGCCTCGCCCAGCGAGGGGAGAGCGACTACGTCGTCCTGGAGAAGGCTGACGAGGTCGGCGGCACCTGGCGCGACAACCGCTACCCGGGCTGCGCCTGCGACATCCCCTCGCGGCTCTACTCCTTCTCGTTCGAGCAGAACCCCTTGTGGTCCAGGGACTTTGCGACCGCGCCGGAGATCTGGGCCTACCTGCGCGACGTGACCGACCGGTATGCCGTGCGCGACCGGATCGCGTTCGGCGCGGACCTGCGCGTGGCCGAGTACGACGAGGTCACCTCCCGGTGGACCCTCACGGCTGCGGACGGACGCCAGTGGACCGCAGACTCCCTGGTGCTCGGCGTCGGCGGGCTGCACGAGCCGAAGTACCCCGACATCCCCGGCCTGCCCGACTTCGCCGGACCGGTCCTGCACACCGCGGACTGGCCCGCCGACGATGGGCTGGATGACAAGCGGGTCGCGGTGGTCGGCACCGGTGCGAGCGCGGTCCAGCTCATCCCGGCGGTGGCGCCGCGGGCGGCCCACACCACGGTCTTCCAGCGGACGCCCGCGTGGATCATCGCCAAGGGTGACGGCCCGTGGAGCGGCAGGCGCCAGCGGGCCTTCCGACGGCTCCCCGCGCTCCAGCGGGCCGTGCGGTGGCGGACCTACCTGCGGATGGAGGCCAACGTCCCGGCGTTCACGCGTTACCCCTGGCTCGCCAAGCCGACCGAGCGGGCAGCGCTGCGGCAGCTGGCGAAGGCGGTCCCCGACCCCGTCACGCGGGCGAAGCTGACCCCGCAATACCACCTGGGCTGCAAGCGGGTGCTCCTGTCCGACGACTACTGGCCGTCCTTCGCCCGGGACGACGTCTCGCTGGTGACCGACGCGATCACGCGCATCGAGCCGGACGCGGTCGTGACGGCGGACGGCAGCCGCCACGAGGTGGACGCACTGGTCGTCGCCACCGGCTTCGACACCACCGGGTCCTTCACCAGCATGACGATCCGGGGCCAGCAGGGTCGGACCCTCGAGGAAGCGTGGTCGTCCGGCGCACACACGCACCTCGGCATCACCGTGGCCGGCTTCCCCGAGCTCTACATCCTGCTCGGGCCCAACACCGGCTTGGGCCACACCTCCGTCGTGCTGATGATCGAGTTTGCGACGAGCTACGTCCTCCAGGCGCTCGAGCGCGCCCGTTCCGGTCCCCGGGTCACGACCCCTGCGGCACAGGAGTCCTTCGTCCAGGAGGTGGCGCGGCGCAGCCGGCACACGGTGTGGGCCAGCGGCTGCAAGAGCTGGTACCTCGACCGGTTCGGCAACAACGGCTTCCTCTGGCCGGGCTCCACGGTCGAGTACTGGTGGCGGACCCGTCGCGTCGACGACCGGACCTCGGAGCGGGTCACGAGCCAGGCGCGGAGGGAGTCCGTTGACGCGTGAGGACTTCCGCCCGACGGTCTCCATCGTCACCGGCGGCGCGTCCGGAATCGGCAGGGCGATCGCCGCCGAGCTCGTCGCGCGCGGCAGCCACGTCGTCGTCGCGGACCTCGACGCCGCCCGTGCGGGCGAGGCCGCTCGCGCCCTGGGACCCTCGGCCCGTGCCGCCCAGGTCGACGTCGCCGACGCGGCCGCGGTGACCGCGCTGGTCGAGCGGACCGTCGCGGAGCACGGCCGGCTCGACGTCATGGTCAACAACGCCGGGGTCGCCGTCGGGGGCCTGCTCGAGGAACTCGAGGAGCACCACTGGGCCAAGGCGATCGACGTGAACCTGCGCGGCGTCATCAACGGCGTCAGCGCGGCATACCCGCAGATGTGTGCGCAGGGGAGCGGGCACCTCCTCAACACGGCATCGCTCGCCGGCCTCATCCCCGCGCCCGCCATGCTGCCTTACACGACGACGAAGCACGCGGTCGTCGGTCTCTCCACGGCGCTGCGCGCCGAGGCGGCGAGCCAAGGCGTGCGGGTGAACGTGCTGTGCCCGGCCTTCGTGGACACGCCACTGCTCGACGACGTGTATGCCGCGCCGGCCAGTCTCGGGGGAAGCTCGGTCCGCGCGCGGGTGCGCCTGATGCAGCCGAGGATCCTCACGGCCGAGCACGTTGCGAGGCGGGCCGTGGACGGGATGGCGGCGAACAAGGCAGTGATCCCGGTCGGGTTCCTCGCCCACGGGTCGTGGCGGCTGCTGCGCTACGCGCCGCCGTTGGCTCGCGCGGTCATCCAGGCCCAGGCAAGTGCGCACCGCCGACTCAACGAGCGTGCCGCCCGCCGCGTCGCCGCCTCGTCCCGGACGCACACCTCGCGCTGAACGACGAGAACCTGCGGTCCTTCGTCCGCCAACCGGAGGTCGCGGGTGCTCAGCCGATGGTCAGCGGCACAGGGTCGCTGACCAGCTCGAACCGGCCGCCGCCGCCGGCCGCGCCGGCGTTGAGCGGGTCGTCGCCGTAGCCGACGACGGCCCGCACCGTGTAACCCCCGGTCGCCAGCGGGGCGCCGTCACAGCCGACCAGGCTGAGCCGGTCGGGGACCGCCGGGGCGGGCCGGTCGGCCCCTGCCCTGAGGGGCAACGGGATCTGGGCGCTCTCCGTGGAGGCAGCGCCTCCAACCACCCTGTCGTTGCGCAGCACCACGAGGCCGGAGCTTCCGGGCTGCACCACGACCCGCGGGCCGTCGGCGGTCACCCGCAACGTCGCGGTCACCGGGACCGTGCCGCCCGGCCTTGCACCATCACCGACCTCGAGATGGACCACCACCAGCGAGGCCGCGGGGCCGGTGCTGGCGGCGGGCGGCGGGCGGCAGTCACTCCTCGCCCCGGACCCGGTCGAGGTCACGATCGGACCCGCGGTGGTCGCGTGACTGCCGGAACCGTCCGCCGAGCCACTCCCTCCGGCCGGGGCGCAGGCCGTGACGAGGACGGCCAGAAGGAGGGCCGCTGACGCCCGGGTTGCGCGGCCACGAGCCATCACTCGTCCGATCTGCGCAGTCGTCCAGATTGGGCTGGCGCCCTCGCCGTCACCGTGC
The DNA here is from genome assembly GCA_036278855.1 of Pedococcus sp. Taxonomy (GTDB): domain Bacteria; phylum Actinomycetota; class Actinomycetes; order Actinomycetales; family Dermatophilaceae; genus Pedococcus. The sequence continues at coordinate 1,227 of DASUKI010000001.1, read as the reverse complement.
CATTGTGCCCCTCAGGCCCACGGGAAATCGCCTCTCGGCACCCGGACCCTTCAGCGCGGAGGATGTCATGCGCCGGTCCCCAGTCGCCACCCTGTCGCTCCTGGCTGCCGCCTTCTCGGTCGGCATCGTGCCGGCCCTGACCGCACCCGCAGGAGCCGCGAGCAGCCCGCCCGACGACACGCCGGTGCTCCTGCCGATGAAGGGCGAGCACGAGACCGGGTCGGACGAGGCCAGCTTCGACAAGCTGAGGGACGCGTACTACTGGAGCCGGCTGCTTGCCGGCGACGACCCGATCAGCATCGAGCAGGCAGCCACGCTGCGGGCTTCGGCGAGCAAGGCGGCCTCGTCCATCGCCAACGAGACCGCCACGGGCAAGCCGCGCGGCGGCACCTGGACCCAGGTCGGGCCGGACCCCATCGTCCAGGTCGGCCGCACGACCAACACCTTCCAGGCGGTCAGCGGACGGATCGGCGCACTGGTGATCCGCAACGACGGCAGCATCGTCCTCGGTGCGGCCCAGGGCGGTGTGTGGACCTACGACGCCGCGTCGGGTACGTGGACATCGCGAACCCCCGACGCGCAGACCCAGTCCGTGGGTGCGCTGGCACTGGCGCCCAGCAACGACAAGGTGGTGTACCTCGGCACCGGCGAGGGAGCACTGTCCGGTGACTCCTACTACGGCGACGGCGTCTACCGCAGCGACGACGGCGGCGTGACCTGGACCCACGTCTCATCCCTGTTCACGGGGCAGGCGACCTCCGCCATCGCGGTCGACCCCGACAACGCCATGCACGTGTATGCCGCGACGTTGCGTGGGCGCGGAGGGAACCACCGCACCTCGGCGCCGGCTGCGCAGCCCTTCGGGGTGTACGAGTCCACGGACGGTGGCGTCACGTGGACGCTACGCAGGGGCACCACCGACGAGCTCCACGGCGCGACCGACCTCGTGATGGACCCGCAGGACCCGAAGACGCTGTGGGCCTCGTTCTGGGGTGACGGCATCTACAAGTCCACCGACGGTGGCGTGCACTGGGCCAGCTCGCTCGGCGACCTGCCCGCCGGCAACTACCTCGAGGGCGGCACCCGGTTCGCGCTCGGGGTCTCGCACCCGTCCGCCAGCGGATCGCCCACGCTGTACACCGGGTTCGACTACTTCGACGCCGCGGACAAGTACCACGCCGCCCAGGTCTTCAAGAGCACCGACGGCGGCTCGCACTGGACCAACGC